>CAMFOH010000020.1 GCA_945969495.1 uncultured Mollicutes bacterium | reverse complement strand
AGATATAAAAAAGATATAGATAATCTAGAATCCAAAAATAATGATTTAGAAATGAGAAATAATAGTTTACTAAATAGAATATATTATGTATTTCAAATGTTAAAAAAATTCTTAAGAAAACTATTACAACGAGGTAATGATTATACAAAAGATGAAACAAGTAAGTTTATTAAAAATTGTTATGATGAACAAGAATTTGATATGAATGATGTTGTAGGTATTTCTAGAGGTACAACTAAACAAGATGAATTATTCGATTATGTAGAAGCACCAGATTATTTAAAATCTAGAGTTAAAGATTATGATGAATATGAAAAAGATAAAGATGATTTTGAAATGAGTTTATAATTTTAAAAAAATATTCTTGATTTTTATCATGTTTAGAGTGATAAATAGTTTGACCTAAAATAATTCTCAACTGGCAAATGATAAATTGAAGTAGATTCCATAACAACAACTAAATTTGGATAATCTTTAATTAAATTATATAAATTATCAAATTCAATTTTATTATGTTCAATAAAAGACGCATCAATAATTGTATTTCTTAACTCATCAATAAAACAATAAACACTTTTTCCTTTAGCAATATCAAAACTTAAGATATGTTTCATAAATTTCTCCTTTCATAAATATTTCGGTTAATACCATATGAGATTACCTATATTCCTACACGCTTAATCATCCGAACTCTAACGTTCCATTATCTACAACCGAATTTATAAATAACCATATGGCAGACATTCATAAAATCGCACTCGAAGTGCCTGTTATAATCCGTCTTTACCGATGTTTGTTATAATAACAAAAAACATAAAAATTTCAAAATTTTAAACTTGAAATCTTTATGTTCAACATTATACGTGATATAATATAACTGATAGATAAATAGTAATATATTTGTAAAGTAGTTCAATTTTAGAATGATCTTTTATATGGTATAATGATTGTATTGTTTTTGTTACAGATTGGAAGTGAATTATGAATCAAGAAAAAATAGGTAAATTTATTTTAAAACTTAGAATGGATAATAATTTATCACAAGCAAAATTTGCTGACAAAATTGGTGTAACATATCAAGCAGTTTCAAAGTGGGAAAATGGTAGAGGTATACCAGATATAGAAATGTTAAAAAAAATCAGTGAAGTGTTTGATGTTGATATTGACGAAATAATTAACGGAGAAAAGAAAAAACAAAAATCAAAGTATAATTTAAGTTTATTAATTGCATCAGTTTTTGGAATAGTAGTAATTGTATTATTTTTATTAATTACAATTTTTTTTAACAAAGATAATATTAATGTTGCAAATATAAATTCAATAGAATCGAATTTTTCAGTTAATGGAGTAATTGTATCGGAGAACAATTCTACTATGATACATATTTCTGATATTAGAGTTAATAAAGAATTAGATAAGAAATTTTATTCTATAGAATCAATGTTATACGAAGATAACAATAAAAATTATAAAATTATATCAGAATATAAAAGTATAGCCAATAATAATGAAACAAAAAACTTAGACGAGTTATTAAAAGAAGTTAAATTTGATATTGAAAATTATTCTGATTCTTGTCCAAATATATCAACACACAATTTTTACATTGTAATAAATGCACTTGATGAAGAAAAAAATAAAATCAATTATAAAATACCCTTATCTTTAGAAAATAAGTGTTCATAGTTATCTAAACGCATCGTTTATAAAATAAAACATTGCGTTTATTTTTTTTTACACTGAACTAATTTATAATTAATTTTGGAAAGGAAAAGTTATAATAGAAGAGGTGTAAAAATGAAAAAAATAATATTTATATTTTTGGGAATATTGTCAATCGGATTATTACTTCCAAATAAAGTAAATGCAGAAACAAATATTACGAATTTTGAAGATACAATAAAAGAGGAGATTAAAACATTTAAAGGACAATCTGGTACCGAAGAATATATTAAAAAATTAGAATCTGCTGATTTATCAAATTATAAAGAAAGTGATGATAAAGTAAACATTTATATGTTTAGAGGAGATACATGTAGTTATTGTTTAAAAGCAGTTACATATTTTTCTACTATAGTAGATAATTATGGAGACAAATTTAATTTAATAACTTATGAAGTATGGAAAAATTCTGATAATGCTAAATTAATGGATGAAGTTGCCAAGACACTCGGAGAAGAACCAAACGGAGTTCCATATATAATAATTGGTGATAAATCATTTACGGGTTATAGTGAAGAAATGAACTCCCAAATTGAATCACAAATCAATAAAGTATATAAACAAACTGATAGATATGATGTTATGAATAATTTAGATAGTGGTACCACTACTATTAAAGAGGTTAAGTCAAATAACACTTCGTCATCATCTATGGTTTGGCTATTTATTTTACAAATTATTTCTATATTAGGTTTGATCATTTATGTAAATAAAAATAATAAAAATATTAAACAAAAATTAGAAGAACTTGAAATGAAAGTTAATAAGAATGCAAAATCTAAAAAGTAAAATAATTTTTATTGTAGTGTTAGTATTATGTATTTTTTCTTTCTTTGCAATATCTAAAGTTGCAATTATACATAATAATGATACTGATAGTATTAAATTTAAAGAGGAATATGAAAGTTTAAATGGCAAAAAATATAAAAATAAAAAAATAAGAGATGTTAAAATAGAAAAGGATAATCCTTTTGTATATAAAACAGCTGAAGAAATAGTAGACTTAATAGAAAATGGTGAATCATTTATAGTATATTTTGGCTTTAGTAAATGTCCTTGGTGTAGAAGTATGATTGAAACTTTTATTAAAACAGCAAAAGAAAATAATATAGATAAAATATATTATGTTGATATAGAAGAAATTAGAAATGTAATAGAATATGATAAGGACGGTAATTTAGTAACTACTAAAAATGGTACTCCAGATTATTATGATTTAGTTAACAAACTAAATAGTGTTTTAAATCAATATACATTAAATAATAATGGAGAAGAAGTTGCTATTGGAGAAAAAAGGATATATGCCCCTAATGTTGTATTAGTAAATAATGGGGAACCTGTTGAAATGATTGATCCAACTGAAAATATTATTAAGGATCCTGCATCAGAAATTACAAAAGAACAAAAAGAAGAAATGTCTAATAAGATTAAATGTCTATTTTCATGTATGAAAAAAGGAAATACTTGTAGTATTAAAACGAAGTGTTAGAAGAAAAAATATTAATTACAATTGGAACAATAACAACATTAGTTTTGGGAATTTAACATTAAAAGTTATTCCTTTTTTTGATTATAGTCTTGACAGTTGAACGATTATTCAATTATAATGTTAATAGTTGAGCGATTATTCAATTAAGGAGAGATAAATTATGATTAGTGATTGTAGCATCATACATGAAGATATGGTAAATAATATTAAAACATTATTACCTGTTGATGATACTTTTATCAAAACTTCTAGTTTTTTTAAAGTATTAGGTGATAAAACTAGAATTAAAATATTATGGATTTTAAATGAGGGAGAATTATGTGTTTGTGATATTGCAATTTTATGTAATATGACTAAGTCAGCAATTTCGCATCAATTATCATTTTTAAAGCAAAATAATATTGTTAAATCAAGAAAAGATGGAAAAGAAGTTTTTTATTCATTAAAAGACAATCATGTTAAATTTATGCTTGAAAATAGTATTAATCATATTATAGAAAAGGAGATTGATTAGAAAATGGAAAAAGAAGAAAAAATAAACTTATTTAGAATTATAACTACAATTATTTTATTTGCAATTACATTTATACCTAGTTTAAATAGTAATATTAAGATTAGTTTGTATATTATTTCGTATTTAGTTATTGGAGGAGACATTTTAATAAATGCCATCAAGAATATTTTTAAAGGTGAATTATTTGATGAAAATTTTCTTATGTCACTTGCTACTGTTGGGGCATTAGTTATTGGAGAATATCCTGAAGCTATTGCTGTAATGTTATTCTATCAAATTGGTGAATTATTTCAGGATATGGCAGTTGAAAAAAGCAAAGCTAATATAACTAAATTGATGGATATTAGACCAGATTTTGCTAATATTGAGCATAATGGTAATTTAGTACAAGTAAGTCCAGAAAAGATAAATATTGGTGATATTATAGTTGTAAAACCTGGAGAAAAAATACCATTAGATGGTATTATTGTTTATGGTAAATCTAGTTTAAATACTACAGCCCTAACTGGTGAATCTATTCCTAGAAGTGTTAATGTAGATGATGAAGTATTAAGTGGTTGCATTAACTTATCTTGTTTAATTAAAATAAAAACAACATCAACATTCGGAGATTCAACTGTTTCCAAAATTTTGGATTTGGTTGAAAATGCAGATAATAGTAAAGCAAATACCGAAAAGTTCATAACTAAATTTGCTAAAATATATACGCCAGTTGTAGTTATTCTTGCTGTTCTTTTAGCAGTTATTCCATCATTAATAACTGGTGAATGGTTAGAATGGATAAACAGATCTTTAATTTTCTTGGTAATCTCATGCCCATGTGCTCTTGTTGTTTCTGTTCCTTTAAGTTTTTTTGCTGGAATTGGTGGAGCAAGTAAAAATGGTGTCCTTATAAAAGGTGCAAATTATCTTGAAGCTTTAGCAAATGTAAATACAATTGTATTTGATAAAACTGGCACACTTACAAAAGGAAATTTTAAAGTAGTCGCAATTCATCCTGAAAAAATAACTGAAGAGAAATTGTTAGAAATAGCAACACTAGCAGAACAATTTTCTACACATCCTATTTCTATTTCATTAAAAAATGAATATAGTAAAGAACTTGATAAAAATAGAGTAAAAGATATAGAAGATATACCTGGAAAAGGGATTAAGGCAACCGTTGATAAAAAACAAGTATATATAGGAAATGACAAATTAATGAAATACATTGATGTTCATTATGAAAATTGTGAAAAAGAAGGTACTATTTCTCATATCGTAATTGATGGTGAATATGCTGGACATATAGTTATAACTGATGAAATAAAACCAACTTCAAAAACAGCATTAAATGAATTAAAGAACTTAGGTGTAGCAAAAACAGTTATGTTAACAGGTGATAAAAAAGAGGTTGGAGAATCAATTGGATTTGAATTGGGATTAGATGAAATAAAAACTGAATTACTTCCAGTTAATAAAGTTGAAGAAGTTGAAAGATTAATTAAATCAAAAAACAATGATAAAGAAAAAATAGCATTTGTTGGTGATGGAATAAATGATGCACCAGTATTAAAAAGATGTGATATTGGAATATCTATGGGTGGACTTGGAAGTGATGCAGCAATTGAAGCATCTGATATTGTTTTAATGAATGATGACCCATCTAGCATTGCAAAAGCAATTAAAATTTCAAGAAAAACTTTAAAGATTGTAAGACAAAATATTATTTTTGCATTAGCAGTTAAACTTATTGTTCTTATTTTAGGAGCATTAGGCATTGCTAATATGTGGGAAGCAGTATTTGCTGATGTAGGAGTATCATTTATTGCAATATTAAATGCATTAAGATGTATTAAGGATTAGAAAATTACAATTTCTACAGCAGATTAAAAGTGAAAACCGAGCCAAAAGAAACATTGTAACTAATGGCTCGGTTAAGCCTAGTTCTTGACGACTAGGTAACACACTACCAAGTTGGCTTTTGCCAACTAGGATAGTGTGCCAAGGATAAACCCTTTGGAATCCCATTTAAGCAACATAAACAATTGTTAAGTTGCTTATTTTTATTTAAACTTTGTTTAAATAAAAATAAAGAATACTATCGCCACTTTCATGAGTAAACTCACAAAACGTGCCACGCATTCTTTATGAAAATAACCTCAAGTACCAAATGGTAAAGAGGTTATTTTTTGTGGATAAATAAATTTATTATCGCTACTTTCATTGAAACTATGTTTCAACAAAACGTACCCCATAAATTTATTTTTTCTTATTTAATATTTCAGATGTTTCTTTATTAGCATTACTTATTGATAAATATATAAATAATTCATATATGATTGTTATTATAAAGAAACCTATAATTAAATAAATATTATCTTTTAAATTGATTTTTATACTATCAAAAAATTCAATTATTAAATAAACTATTCCATAAAATACAGTTGCTAGTGTTGTTGTATCATTATATGAGCGTTTAACTAATTTTGATTTATCAATATCATAATCAACTTGTCCTTTATCTACTTCATACAATAACATCATCAAAATAAAAATCAACACAGGAACTAAAATCCAATATAATGAATAACTAAAATTATTTTTTAATACTAATGTTAGTATAAAATTAATTATAAACAATATATTTGATAATACTAATAATTTTTTTAATACATTAATTTTTCGCATTTCTATTTCTCTCCTTTACTTTTAAACTTTGAATAAGTTTAATTATTTCTCTTGAAGAATTAATTTGATAATTATTATCTTCTATTGTATGAATCAATAATTCTTTTTCATTTTCAGATAAGTTTTCATTTTCTAATTGTTTTTCACACGATTCAACTAACTTTTCAGAATTTTCAATACTTCCTAAAACATTTATTTCAGCTGTTTCTAATTCTTCAGCATTTAAATTAGAATAATGATTTTTAATAAAGTAATTAAGAGGAGTAACCTCTAGACCTAATCCAATACTATACATTAAATCACTATAATTAACATCTATTATAGAACTTATTTTACGAAGTATTCTAGGACTTGGATCTTTTCTAATACCAGCTTCTATTTTAGAAAGTTCAGAGTTATTGATTTTTGCTAGTTTTGCTAGTTGTCTTTGAGATAATCCTTTTTTTTCTCTTGCTTCAGCAATTATCTCTCCTATGCTTTTTTCTTGCATAATCATTCACCTCACAACTTAATAATATACTATATGGGTAAAAATGTCAACAAAAAACATAAAATTGTATAAAAAAGTATTGACAGCATAGTAATTAGCATGATATATTTAGTGTGTACAAACGGAAACACATTTGAAAATAATGTTTCAAAAGTTAAAAAGAAAGGAGGAATAAAATGAATGCCTAGCAAACAATTTAAAATACCTGATACGATATGGGATAACAAAAATATAAGTCCTGAATGTAAAGAAATATATTCTTATCTTTATAGTAAAGGATTTGATAGAACAATATTCCATTTCAATATAGGAGAGATTCAAAAACATATTTCTATAACTAATGTAGGGTTTAGAAATAATTTAAAAATACTAGAAGAATTAAAATATCTAGTATATAAGGAATATAAACAAGGAATGTATGAAATTCATATCTACTAAATGAAGTAGATATAGAGATACACTAAATGTTCGGAGATTTAGATAGTGTCTCGAATCTTATAGATGATATAAGATTTGGAAATCCAACTATGGCGGGATTTAAAATATTTGCCTATATAAGTATTGTGTACCTTTGGCTTTTTTATGCTTGTGTAACTTATGCAAGTTTTTTATTTGGAAAAATTTATTAAGAAGGGAGAATCGCTATGACAAACGAAATAACAAACAAAATAAAATCTAATGGTTGTATAGTTATTGAAGATAATGTTGTTGGAGATATTAATTTAAATTCAACAGATAAACTTGTTTATGGAATAATTAAAGCTTTAAGCAATAATAAAGGTTATTGCTTTGCTACTAATGATTATATTGGTAAAAGAGCAAACTTATCTAAAAGTACAATATCTAATACAATCAGAAAATTAAAAAAATATGATTATATAAGTGCAAAAACAATAGATTATCAAAGAAGAATTTATATAAAAGTTGATACGAATAAATTAAATGAGATATATTAAGTTATTAATATACCTTATCTTAATTAAATTATATAGATATATGATTATTATCTTATACTCTATATGAGTAAATTAAAACTATAATAAATAATAATAAAATATAAAATAATATATAAGTATAATATATAAATTAGAATACTAATAATAATTAGTAAAACTATAATGTAGAAAGGATGTGCGAAATGAATTTTGAAAATACTAACTATAATGAAGTCCTAATTTCAGGAACAATTAATAATATTAAAAAATTGAATAAATATATAGCATTTGGATTAACTTGTAAAACTTTTTCTAATACTAATTCTAAATGTTTTATTAGTTTTCATATATACGAAGATCTTTATAATATTTATAAGGATCTTTTTTATAAAGGAAATAAGATATTCGTTAAGGGCTATTTAAATTCTTACACCGACAAAGATAATAAAATTGTGAGTTTCATAAAAGTAACAGATGTATCTGATAATCCAAATGATATTATAGATGGAAGAAAAGGACCATATATTAGATATGATGAAGATGGTGTTATGGTTTGGGATGGCAAAAGATGTGAAGCAGCTCCTTTTGAAGATGATGACCCCGAGTATTTAGAACTCTTAGAAATGTTAAAGGAATTTGAATAATAATTTTTATTAAACATAGAAATTATTAGAGGTGCTTTAATGATAATTGTTAATAACTATGATAAAGATGGGAAAAAAATAAATCCAAGTGATATTAAAATAACAGACTTGGTTATATATGAAATTGTTAAAAAATATGCTCATATATAATAAAAGTAATGTTGATTATTTCAATTATATGGTAAAATGTAATTGGAATCTTATAATCCTGTCTTAAACAAAGGAGGAAATAATATAAAAGCAGGATTATACGCAAGAGTTTCTACTGACAGTCAACTTGAGGGATATTCAATAGATGCCCAAAAAGAATTTTTGATAAGTTATGCAAAAAGCAAAGATTATACGGAATTTGAATTCTATATAGATGGTGGATATTCAGGGAAAGATTTAAATAGACCTGCAATTCAGAGATTAATAGAAGATTGTAAGAATCATAAAATAGATGCAGTATTTGTATTTAAACTAGATAGAATTTCAAGAAGCCAAAGGGACACACTATATTTAATTGAAGAAGTCTTTAATAAGTATGATGTAAGTTTTATTTCAATGAGAGAAAACTTTGACACATCATCACCATTTGGAAAAGCGATGATTGGTGTATTATCAGTATTTGCTCAATTAGAAAGAGAAACAATACTAGAAAGAACTCGTATAGGACTAAAAAAACGTGCAGAAGCAGGTCTTTGGCGAGGTGGAGGTAAAATACCTTTTCCTTACAGATATGATCGAAATACAGGTACATTAGTACCAATACCAGAACAAGTAGAATTGCTTCATAAAATGATTTCATTATATATCAGTGGAAAAAGTTTTAATGCCATTGGAAATATTGTTGGAATGGATGAGTCAATGGTTGAAACAAGAATTTTATCTATTACAAATACAGGTAAAGTACCATATAGAGATGAAGTTTTTGATGGTCAACATGAGGCAGTAGTATCTGATGAACTTTATGAGGAAATATTAAGAGTAAATAAAGTAAGAAGTCGTGAAAAATATGAAAGACATTATTTGTTATCTGGTAAAGTATATTGTGGAGATTGTGGTGCAAAGTATAGATATCAAAAATGGGGTAAAAGATTAATTATGTATTGTTATTCGCAACAAAAAAGTAAACCCAAATATATAAAAGATCCTAATTGCAAAAATAAAAGATGGGACACTTTTGAAGTTGAGGACGCAGTATTAGAAGAATTATTTAAAATGAGTTTAGATATAGATTTATTTAAAAAGACTTTTAATATAGCAACTGTTAATGTTAAAAATGAATTAAAAACAAGACTAGAAGAAATAAAAAAACAGATTAATAATCTATTAAATTTTATAGCAAGTGGTATTGCAGTAGATGAAACTAATAAAAAAATAACTGAATTAGAAAAAGAAAAAGAGATGATAGAAGAAAAACTAATATCATCAGACCAAAAAGAAAAAGATAACAAAGTATCTTTAGATATGATAACTAATTTAAAAGCAACTTGGTTTGATATGGACTTTGATGAACAAAGAAGAATTATTGAACATTTAATTGATAAAGTTGTAGTTAGAGATAATGAGATAAATATTTACTACAATATTTATTAGAGTTTAAATTTTCTCCCACTGGGGGTAATAGTCCAACGAAGGTCATTGATAAGTTTATTTTTAAAGAACTAATAATGGTATTAATGTTTGATGGTAAAATTACTTTAGTAAATATTTGAAATTTACTAGATTTAAAACTTTGCATTAATTTAATGCTTGTTTTATTTGTGTTTTTAAAGCCTACATAAACACTTATTATTGTTGATATCACTGATATTAAAAGTGCCATTAAAATTATTGAGTTTTGGTTAGCTCCCGCCCATATAATTATTATAGGACCTAGTGATACCTTTGGTAAGCTGTTTAAAATTGTAAGATATGGATCAAGTACCCTTGAAGCGAATGGATACCACCAAAGAAAGGCTGCGAATACTATTCCTATCATAGTACCAATTCCAAAACTAATTAATATTTCTTTTAAAGTAGCCCAAACATGCATCAAAAGATTATTATTTGCCCATAAACTAATAATTGTTTCAATTACTTTTTTTGGACTAGAACATAAAAACGTATTTATTATACCTTTATCTGAAAGTACTTGCCATATAGTTATAAACAGTATAAGTATGATTATTTGTGAAAATATAACTTTTATTGTGGATAACTTTTGTTTTTTTAAATATTTTTTGTGTTCAGAATTAGCGCTCATAATGATCTAAATCCTTCCAAATATCATTATAATAGGTATTAAATTTTTCATTTTTCCTATTCTCACTTGGTAAACCTTTATTATCCATTTTTATTTCATATATGTTCTTTACCACTGATGGTCTATTACTTAAAACAACAACTCTATCACCGATAGAAACTGCTTCTGAAATATCATGCGTTACCATTAATGCGGTTTTTTTTTCTTCGCGTATTATTTTGTATACGTCATCAGAAACGGTTATTCTTGTTTGATAATCAAGTGCTGAAAAAGGCTCATCTAAAAGTAATATATCTGGTTTTAAAGCAAGTGTTCTAATTAGTGCTACTCTTTGCCTCATTCCTCCAGATAATTCTTTAGGATAACTTTTTTCGAAAGAAGATAAACCATATTTTTTTAGTAATGCCTTTACGTATTTTTTATTTTCTTCATTAATACTTTTTTGAATTTTAAGTCCTATCATACAGTTATCAAGGACGTTAAGCCAAGGAAATAAAGCATCTTCTTGAAACATATATCCAACTTTTAAATCCTTTTTTTTAAGATCGATCTGACCACTACTTTTTTTCTCTAAATCACCAATGATTGAAAGAATGGTTGATTTTCCACAACCAGAAGGCCCAACTAGCACAATAAACTCATTTTCATTTATTGTAAGGTTTATATTTTTAAGCGCACATATAACTTGTTTTTTAGTTAAGTAGTTTTTTGATAACTCTTTTATTTTTAAGAGTTCACTCATTATTTTCCTTGATATACTAATTTGTCATATGGTGCTTTTTTATCAAGCTCTTTAGCGCTAGTCATTATTTCTTGCAAATGATTAAAGTCTTCTTTTGTTATTTTAGTAGAATCAGCCCATGCATCGTTAGTCTTATATCTTTCAATGATTGCGGTTAAATCATTTAATGATAACTCAGGAAAGAATTCATATATGTCTTTTGCAATAACACTAGAATCAGTATTTTTAACGTATTCTAACCCTTTATTAATAGCTTTAGTAAATCCATCGATTATTTTTGGATTTTCTTTTATATAACTTTTTTTAGCATTATAAGCAGTATATGGAACTTCTCCTCCCCAATTACCTACATAACCTACAACATATCCAAGACCTTCTTTTTCTACGTTTGTAGCATTAGGCTCAAATAAGGTAACGAAATCAGCATCACCACCGATGAATGCTCCTTCCATTGCTGGGAAAGCAACACTTGTATCAATGTTTAAATCTTTTTTAGGATCTATTCCATTTTGCTTTAATGCCCATTCAAAGGTCATTTCAGGCATTCCACCTTGTCTTCCTCCGATTACGGTTTTACCCTTTAAATCTTCAAGGGTAAAGTTATCATATTTTTTTCTTGAAACTAAGAAAGCTCCATCTCGTTTTGTTAATCTTGCAAAGTTTACTAAGTAATCTTTTTCACCACTATTATATACATATATAGTAGCTTCGCTACCACAAAATCCTATATCTACGTCGCCAGATAAAACTGCTGCGGTAACTTTATCAGCTCCTGCTGTTAAGGTTAAATCTATTTCTATTTTTTCATCCTCAAAATAACCTTTACTTATAGCTACGTATGCTGGAGCATAGAATATCGTATGCGCAACTTCTGCCACTTTAACTTTTGTTAAATTATTTTCTTCTTTTTTGTCATTAAATTTCTTACTAATAAATATAAATAAAGTACTAGCAAGAATAATTAATAAACATATTAAAATTATAATCTTATTTTTCATAACTCCTCCTTTTTACAATAGTAGTATATTCTTTTATTTGTTTTGGGTGATGTATAGGCTAGAACATTTATATAATAATGATGATTTTTCTTTTATGTATTTACAATTTCTATATTTTAAATTATAATTTTGTTATGAATGGGTAAGGGTTAGGGTATGAAAAAAAATATTGTTGATTTTAACAATTTAAGTGATGCTCAAAAAGTAAATTATGTTAAAAATTTACTTTTTAATAGTGAAATAAATGATGCTTTAGATACATTATTAAAAAATGAAAAAAAAGATTTAAAAGTAATAAAAATCATATTAAGTGTTTTAGATGATTCATTAATAATTAATCGCATAAAACAGCAGTGTAATTTAAATACTGATGATGGTGCCAAGATATTTGTTTATTCAAAAATTTTAGCCGTATTATCTTTTTATAATAAAACTGTGATATTAAATAATTTTTTAAAGAGTTTAAATGATGATAAAAGAAAGCAAATAGCAACGTATGAATATCAAAATAAAACTAGTGTATCTATTGATAATAAAATTTTCAATAAGTACTGTTTAAAATATAAGAATGACGCTTTAAATGAACTTAAACATAGTGATGAAGAAACTCTTATGCTTACCATGGAAATGGATAGATATAATGCCGTGTCAAACCAAAAAAAGAATAACAAAAAATTACCTATTATATTTATTATAGTTTCTTTAATAATTATTATTTTATTAATATATAAAATTTATGATGACAATAAACTTTTATCTAAATATAATAATGTTATATATCCGGGTATATATTTAAATGATACTAATTTATCAAAGGTGAAAATAGAGGATTTATCTAATATTTTAAATGAAGAAAAAAATAAAATTGAAGATGGCAAGATAATAGTTACTAATGTTAATGGCAATTACGAATTTAGTTATAAAGAACTTGGAATTATTGTAAATTATAAAGAAGTATTAAGGAAAATTAAGTCCTATAATAATAGTTTATCAAGGTTTGAAAAACTAAAGATGATAAAAAGTAACAAACGTTTTAAAACTTTTTATGTTGAAGGCAGTTTTTCTGATGCTTCAATAGATAATTTTATTAATGCTTTAGAAGAAAAACTTAATACCGTACCTAAAGAAGATGGCCTTGTAATTGATGATGCCTATAATGTTTATTATGATAAGGGTACAAGTGGCTTTAAATTGGATGCCCTTAAGACTAAGCAAGATTTAGAAAGCGCGCTTACTAATTTGACAGAAGAAAGCATAGTTGTTGCATCAGGTGATGTAATTAAAAATGAAATTAAGTATGAATCTTTATCAAGCATTAATAAAAAAGTATCTAGTTATACAACATATTTTAATAATGTTGGAAATAGAGGGCATAACATAAACTTAGCATCATCAAGATTAAATGATACAATAATAATGCCCGGAGAAACCTTTTCATATTTAAAGGTTGTAGGACCATATGGTGCATCTAATGGTTATTTACCTGCACCTATATATTTAAATGGTGCAAGTGCAACTGCTAATGGTGGTGGAGTATGTCAATTAGCTTCAACCCTTTATAATGCGCAGTTAAGGGCAGGATTAGAAACAGTATCAAGAAGAGGTCATACTTTTGCACCAACTTATGTTCCAAAAGGGCTTGATGCAACGGTTTATTCAACAACAACTGATTATAAGTTTAAAAATCAGTATGAATATCCTTTCTTTATAGTTTCTTACGTAAAAGGAAATTATCTAACTGTTGATATATGGTCTAATGAAAATGCTCTAGGTGGTAAGACCTATGAACCATACTCAGTAGCATCTAATGGAGGCTGGTTGGCTTATTTAAAAATAATCCAAGATGGAAAAGTAATAGAAACTAAATACTTAGATAAAAGTGTTTATAAAGTTCATAATTAATATTGATTTAAAAATATATGTAAAATTCAAACTTGCATATATTTTTTATTTTGCTTCTATGTTAAAATATTAATTAGGTGAAAGAGGTAACAACTATGAATTTAGATTATTTAAATGATAGACAAAGAAAGGCTGTTTTAGAGAAAGATGGGCCACTTTTAATACTAGCAGGAGCAGGAAGTGGTAAAACTAGCGTACTAACTACTAAAATAGCTTATTTAATTAAAGAAAAGGGTGTTAATCCTAAAAATATAGTAGCAATAACTTTTACTAATAAAGCTGCTAAAGAAATGAAATCTAGGGTAATAAGTATGATAGGTAATGTTGGATATGACATTCAGATATCTACTTTTCACTCCTTTGGTCTTAGAATAATAAAAGAAAATTGTGAAAAATTAGGATATGAAAAAAACTTTACCATAATTGATAGTGATGATTCATTAACCCTTATAAAAAAAATATTAAAAGAAATGAACATTGATACATCAAGATGTAACCCTAAGTTTATTAAAAATCAAATTAGTTCTTGTAAAAATGAGATGGTAACACCAGAAAAATACCAAAAGTTAGTGAATGATGAAGTAAGTGATATAACATATAAGGTTTATAAAAAATATCAAGAATCACTTTTAAGAAATAATTCTTTGGATTTTGATGATTTACTTGTTAAACCTATAGAATTATTTATGAAGTATCCGGCTGTATTAAAACAGTATCAAGAACTCTTTAAATACATTTTTATTGATTAATATCAAGATACAAATGAGGCTCAATATTTATTGTCAAAAATGATAAGTGCTAAATCTAAAAACATTTGCGTAGTTGGAGATGACTCTCAAAGTATTTACTCTTGGAGGGGTGCTAACTTTAGAAATATTTTAAACTTTGAAAAAGATTATAAAGATGCGAAAGTAATATTATTAGAGCAAAATTATCGTTCTACTAAAACAATATTAAATGCTGCAAATAGCGTAATAAAAAATAATATTAAAAAGAAAGATAAAAATCTATGGACTGATAATGAAACTGGAGAAAAGATAAAATACGTAAGAGCAATTGATGAAAAAGAAGAAGCGTCTTTTGTAACAAGAGAGATTAAAAGTTTAAAAGAACAAGGCGCAATGCTTGATGAGATTGCGGTTTTATACAGAACTAACGCTCAATCAAGAACCATAGAAGAGGGATTTTTAAATAGTAATATACCATATCGTGTTGTTGGTGCATTTGCTTTTTATTCAAGAAAAGAAATTAAAGACTTATTAGCATACTTAAAACTTATTTATAATGCTCGTGATGATGTTTCTTTATTAAGGGTAATTAATTATCCAAAAAGAGGAATAGGTGCAAAAACAATAGATAATTTAAGTATGGATGCTATTTTAAATAATACTTCTATATTTGATTCTATTAATAAGGGAAAAGAGTTAGAGTTTAAAAAATTAATTTTATCGATGAAAGAAGAAAGTAATAATTTATCATTAACGGAAACAATTGATATGGTGCTTGATAGATCTGGTATTAAAGCTGATTTAGAATCAGAACATACCTTAGAGGCTGATATAAGATTAGAAAACCTACAAGAATTTAAGTCTATTACAAAAACGTTTGAAGAAGAAAGCGGTATAGCTTCCTTAGAAGACTTTTTAAACGAAATAAGTTTAGTAAGTGATGTTAACGAACAAAAAGATGATACTACTGCTAAAGTAACTTTAATGACTATTCACGCAGTTAAGGGTCTTGAATTTAAGTATGTGTTTGTAATAGGAATGGAAGAAAATATTTTTCCACACGTAAATTGTATTGATGAGCAGGATGGCCTAGAAGAAGAAAGAAGACTTTGTTATGTTGCAATTACTAGAGCTAAAAAGAAGTTGTATTTATTAAATACTTTAAAAAGAACTTTGTTTGGTAAAACAAGTGTTAACATGCCGAGTAGATTTATTTCAGAAATAGATGAAGAATATATTGATATGCCAGAAAAAAGAACAGTTATAGTTAATCAAAAAAGAATAGATAAATCAAAAATGTTTAATGAGGATAATGGCTTAAAGGCAGGGGATAATGTTATTCATGAAACATATGGACCAGGTGTTGTAGTTAACGTTGATAAATCAATTGCAACAATTGCTTTTAAAGGTCAAGGTATTAAAAAGTTAATGAAAAATCATAAGAGTATAAAGAAGGTGTAATAATGGAAAGATTACAAAAATTAATTGCAGAATCTGGATATTGTTCTAGAAGAAAAGCAGAAGAATTAATGAAACAAAAAAAAGTAGTGGTTAATGGTAAAATAATATCTGAATTAGGAACAAAAGCCTCTTTTTCAGATGAGATAATTGTAGAAGGCAATTTAATCGAATATCAAGAAAAAGAATATTATTTATTTTATAAACCAAGAGGTGTTGTTTGTACCACCAGTGATGATAAGGGAAGAAAAACAGTCTTAGATTATTTTGATGATGTCCAAAAAAGAATTTATCCCGTTGGAAGATTAGACTATGATACAACAGGATTACTTTTATTAACTAATGATGGAGAATTTGCTAATCTTATGATGCATCCGAAAAGTAAGATAGATAAGTTCTACGTTGCAAAAGTAGAAGGAATTGTAACTGGTGATGAAGTAAAAAAAATAAAAGCTGGAATTAGGATAGATGACAAAAAAATTTATCCATCAAGGGTAAAACTTAAAAAAATTGATAAACAAAAGATGACTTCAATAGTTGAAATTACCATTCATGATGGTATTAATCATGAAGTAAAAAGACTTATGGAATATGTTGGTCATAACGTAATAAAATTAAAAAGAGAAGCATTTGGTTTTTTGACTTTATCAGGTTTAAAAAGTGGAGAAAAAAGAAGACTTACTACTAAAGAAGTAAAGCAACTTATAAACATGGCTATTAATAAATAATTTTATTAAAAAAGAAGAAAACTATTAGCTTTCTTCTTTTTCTTCATTTTCACTTATTGCACTAGTTGGGCAACCTTCCATTGCACTAATTGCTCTTTCTTTTATTTCTTCATCAGTTATCTCAACATCTTTTGCAGTTGCATAACCATCATCTGATATTTCAAAAATCTCGTCACATATTGCCTGACATGCCCCGCATCCAATACAAGCATTCTCATCAACCTTAAATTTCATAAAAACCTCCTAAAGCTAATTATAGTAACAAACAATTAAAAAATCAATAATACTTTAAAAAAAGTGTAAAATATGTTATCATTAGCTTATAAAGTACGGAGGTGTTTTATGCAATCAAGAATGGATAAATATCAAACTGATGAAAATGTAAAATATGAAAGAACAAGAAAAAACACTAAGTTATATGAAGCTGTATATGATGATATTTATAAAGACACAACGTACCGAAATATGCAAGTTATTGATTCTGCAAAAGAAATTAATATAGATAAATTAAAAGATATGTTAGATGATAAGTATGATACCAGGCAATATAGAACTTTTAAAAATTATAATATAGATGATATTGATGTAGAACAAAAACCTATAATTAATATAAGAGAAAATAAAAGTCATGATATAAACGAAATCATTAATGAAGCTAAAAATAAAAGAGCATTCATTGAAGAGGCTAAAGAAAAACAAAAATATATAGATTTTACTAAACGTAGAAATTCTAGGTATGATGAAAAATATGATGAAATAAAAAAAGAAGAAAAAGAGCTAGAAGATTTAATAAATACCATGGCTATTAAAAATTCATCTGATGATAGTGATACATCTGATGCGCTAGATATTTTATCTGATTTAAAAGGAGAAGATAATACCATTGTTACTAACCCGATTGATGCTTCTTTTGAACTTGAAAACACCACTGATACCATGACTAATGACATAGAAAAAACGTTGGTAAAGGCAGATAAAACATTTTATACAGGGTCAAATATGTTTACTAAAAATGATTTTGAAGATTTTAGTACTTTAACAAAAGAATTATCAAAATCAAATACCAAGAAAAAAGTATTTTTAATAATTTTAATTCTTATTGTTCTTTTAGCTTGTTCGTACTTAATATTAAAAAATTATATAATTAAATAAAGAAGTTATTTGTTGATACTTTCAATATTTACTTCTTTTTTTCATATATTATTATGTGATATTATGGGTAAAATAAAAAATGTATTTAAAAATATTTATGTGTTAGCTTTTGCTTTTTTAATTATTTTTAGTACGATATTTTTAATAATTTTAGATAAAAAAGCAATGCCTTCAATAATGAATTATGCAAGTGTTCAAACAAAAAGAGTTGGAATTGAAATTTTAAGAAGCGTAGGTATTAAAGATGTAAGTGAATTTTTAGAAGGAAAAGAAGTTTTTTCTATCTCAAAAAATAATCAAGACGAAATAGAAAGTATAGATTTTAATACTGCTGTTATAAATGAAACTTTAGTAGTAATTGCTAAAAACGTAAGAAAAAGGTTAAAAGAAGTAGAAAAAGGAGAAAATTTACCAGAGGAAATGTATTCTGATGTATTAGATAATAATTTAAAAAATGGAATAATATATGAAGTGCCTATAGGAGTAGTTTTTGGCAACTCATTTTTATCTAATGTTGGGCCAAAAATACCAGTTAGAATAAAATATTCAGGTAATGTTGGTTTAGATGTAAAAACGAAAGTAAAAGAGTATGGTATAAATAGTGCTTTAATTGAAGTTTATATTTATGTAGAAGTTACTCAAAGAACCATTTTGCCATTTCAATCAAAAGATATTAAATTAACTTCAGAAATACCAGTTATCATGAAAGTTGTTAAAGGAGAAGTACCAAATTACATTTCTGGTATTAATAAATCTTATAGTTTGCCTCTTGAATAAATATTATGTTATAATTACTACATAATGCGAGGTTTAAAATGGAAAAAATAGTAATAGAAAATATTGAGTATGAAATTATTAAAGATTATAAAAATGGATATAATAAGGATGAATTTATAAAAAAGTGCACTGATTATTTTTACGACTTTGATTATGTAGTTGGTGATTGGGCATATGGAAAGCTAAGGTTAAAAGGTTTTTATGATGGTAAAAATAAAAAAAGTAAAGAAATTAATAACTTTGATAATCTTGATAATTATTTAAAGAATAATTGTGCTTTTGATTGTTCATATTTTGTTGCAAAAAGAAAATAAGTGTGTTAAAATAAAATATATAAGAATAAAAGAGGTGTATATATGGTAACGGCTAGTAACATTGGAAGCGGTAAAAAAGTTAACGTAGGACAGAGTTTTGCAAGCGGAATGTCAGCATTACAAACTACGCAAAAAGAAAAATTTGTTATTGTTGATGAAAGTGGTACTAAAAAAGATGCAGAACGTTTATCTTTGTTTAAATTAAAGGATAATGAGAAAACGTATATTGTATACACTTTTAACGAAGTAGATGAAAATGATATGATAAAACTTTATGTTGCCATATTAAACGATAAAGACGGAGTATATTCATTAGAGAACATTACTGATAATGATGAATGGACGAAAGTTAAAGATGCAATGAGAAAGATTGCTAAGGATGGACAACAAGTATTAAACGGAAAAGAAGATTAGTAGGTAGGAGGATTTCGGTATGAGTAAAAAAGAAATGATAAAAAATGGTGAAGATGTTTCTTTAGATGATGGAAATGTAGTAGTTTTAAATGGTGTTTCTATCGCTGAAAAAGAAGCAGAAAAACCTTTAGAACAAGAAAATGAGTCTCAGGAATTAAGTAAAAGTGAAACTAATGAGGAATCAGCACCAGTTGAAGTTCAACAAGCACCTGATTTTGGGGTTTCGCAATCTGATCCAGTTGAAATACCGGTTCCAACACC
>CAMFOH010000019.1 GCA_945969495.1 uncultured Mollicutes bacterium | reverse complement strand
TTTAAAATACAAATTACAAAAAGCTTTGCCAGCTGGGTTTTGCTGTATTTTTTCTTGTAAGGCGCTTCTATTAAGTTACCTTTAACATAGTTATTAATCATTGTTTTTGTAAGGGTTGATGCTTCTCTTGAAGAATTTATATTTAGGTTAGTAAGCGGTTCAAGCGAGGTATTAACTAATGTAACTACTTTATCCAAATATAGGTCTATATTAGGCAATTCTTCCCATCTTGGTATATGTAAATTAGATATAAAAGATGAAAAAATATTAATATCAAAAATAAATAAAATAAAGACAAATAATTCAGTAAATGAGTTTAATGAATTAATTGAAATGGAGGAAAAATAATGAATATACAATCTTTAATGAAACAAGCACAAGCTATGCAAAAAAATTTGATGGATTCAAAGAAAAAAATAGAAGAAATGACATTTGAAGGTAATTCCGAATTGGTTACGGTTAAAATAAACGGTAAAAGAGAAGTAATATCAGTAAAATTAAAAGAAAATATTTCACTAGAAAAAGATGATTTAGAAATATTAGAAGATATGATTATGATTGCAATAAATGATGCAATAAAAAAAGTAGATAATGAAATAAATGATAAATTAGGAAGCCATGCAGGCTCATTAAGTAGCTTTTTATAGGATGTTGATAAAATGAATTATCCTAAATCTTTTCAAAATCTCATCAATTCATTTAAATTATTACCAGGTGTTGGTGAAAAAACAGCTGAAAGATATGCTTTTTCAATATTAAATTTAGAAAAAGAAAAAATTAATGAGTTTAGTAAATCAATATTAAACATAAGTTTAAATATAAAGACATGTCCTGTTTGTGGTTGTTTAACAGAAACAAACAAATGTTTGATATGTGATGATGAGGCGCGAAATTCTTCTATAATATGTGTAGTTGAAAATCAAAAAAATGTTTTTGTTTTTGAAAAAATAGGCATTTTTAAAACAAGATATCATGTTTTAGGAGGCCTTATATCTCCAATTGATGGTATTAATCCTGATGATTTATCAATTAATAAATTAATTGATAGGATAAAAAAAGAAAAAATAAAAGAAATAATTTTAGCATTAAGACCTGGTATTGAGGGAAATACTACATCTTTGTACATAAGAAAGCTTTTAGAAAATACTGATGTTAAGGTTACACAAATAGCCCAAGGAGTACCAATGGGAGCAGATATGGAATATTTAGATACATTAACTTTAGAAATGGCATTGGAAAACAGAAGTGAAATATCATAAAAAAAATAATTGAACATATTTTTTATTAGAGGTGAAGATATGTTCAAGTTTTTATTAAAAATATTAAAAAAAGTAGTTATAGGAATGATTTTACTATTTGGTTATAATACATTTTTATCATCTCTTAACTTAATGATTCCAATAAATGTAATAACTATAATAGTTGCAAGCTTTTTTGATGTGCCAGGTATTATTGGTTTAGCATTATTTCTTCTTTTTAACTACTAAAAGAGGTGATTTTAGTGAATGAAGTAGTAATAGAAAAACAACCTATTTTAAGTAGAATTTTAAGTAAAATAAATAATTCTTTAAGTAGTGTGCAGGCTTATTTACTTGTTGGTTCTAATGAAGAAGATTTAAAAAAATATTCGCTTCTTTTTACTAAAGTGCTTGTTTGTCCAAACAAATATTCAGATAATTGTTCAAAATGCAATATATGTTCTAGAATGTCTTCAGGTAACTTTAGTGAATTAAAAATAATTGAACCATTAAATGGTGTCATAAAAAAAGAAGAAATAATAAAGCTTAGAAATTCTTTCCAAACCCAATCAGTTGAAGGAAAAAATCAAGTTTATATTATAAGAGATGTTGAATTATTAAACTTATCTGCTGCCAATTCTTTATTAAAGTTTTTAGAGGAACCAGATAGTAATACAATAGCAATATTTACAACAACAAATTTAAATGCTGTTATAAATACAATCACGTCAAGATGCCAAGTAATAAAATTAAATAACAATAATATAAATAATGGCTTTGATTTGGTTAAAAATATATCAAATTTAGATGAAGAACAAATAAATATTGTGTTAGAATTTTTATTTACTATAGAAAATAATGAAGTAAGAGCAATTTCAAAAATAAAAGAATTATTTATGGACTATTTTGACACTAAAGAATTATTAAAATCATCGTTTTCGGTAATACTTTTAGCTTATAAAGACGCTTTAAACTATAAAATTTTTGAAAATATGGAATATTTTAATAATGAAACTGGTATAAAAAATATTTCTAAAAATCAAAGTATAGATATAATAATAAAAAAAATATCATTTATTTTAGAAAATATTCAAAAATTAGAGTACAATGTAAATATAACGTTATTTTTAAGTAACGTTATAATTGGAATAGGAGAAATAACATATGGTAAAAGTAATAGGAATTAGATTTTTAGCTGGTGGTAGAATTTATTATTTTTCTCCGGGAAAAAATAATGTGAAATTAAATGATTATGTAATTGTAGAAACTGAAAGAGGCTTACAATTTGGGCAAGCAATTACTGATATCACTGATATATCAGAAGAAAACGTATTCTTACCTTTAAAAGATGTCATAAGAGTCGCTACAAAGGATGATAAGCATGTAAATGATAAGAATATTATTGAAGCAGAAAAAGCTTTAGAATACGCAAAAAAATTAGTTGAAACATCTAATTTAGATATGAAGTTATATGAAGCATCATATACTTTTGATAGAAAAAAACTTATATTTAAGTTTATTGCTGATGAAAGAGTCGATTTTAGAGAATTAGCTAAATTATTAGCAGCTAAGTATAAAACAAGAATAGAATTAAGACAAATTGGCGTAAGAGATAAAGCAAAAGAAATAGGAGGTCTTGGTCCATGTGGAAGACCACTTTGTTGTAGTGAATTTTTAACCAACTTCAATAGTGTTTCGATAAACATGGCAAAAAATCAAGGTATAGCATTAAATCCTACTAAAATAAATGGTTCTTGTGGTAGACTTTTGTGTTGTTTGGGATATGAGGATAATGTTTATTCAGAATATAAAAAGAATTTACCTAAGATTGGAGAATTAGTTACGGTTGATGGTAAAACTGGTAGAGTATATGAACTTAATGTTTTAAAAAGAAGTTATAAATATAAAACTGAAGATTCTGAAGAAATAGAAGTTGTTGTGGGCAATAATGGAAGTAATAAATAACCTTTTAAATTATAATAAATTAAAGATATATCAAAATTCAGATTGGTTTAGTTTTTCTTTAGATTCAGTTTTGCTTGCAAACTTTGTTAAGGTAAATAATAAAATGCAAATAATTGATTTTTGATCCGGAATTGCGCCTATTCGGCTTTTTTTAACTACAAAAACAATATCAATTTTAATTGGTGTAGAATTACAAGAAAAAATTTATGATTTGGCTAAAAAAAGTGTTGATATAAATAATCTTAATTCCCAGATAACTATTTTAAATAAGGATGTAAATGATATAAGTAATATTTATAAAACTGATAGTTTTGATTTAATAACATGTAATCCTCCGTATTTTAAAATGAGTGAACAAAGTAATGTAAATAATAATGAAATTAAAGCTATAGCAAGGCATGAGATTTCACTTTGTCTTGATGATATTTTTAAATGTGCAAGAAAAATACTTAAAAATAATGGTAAAATAGCAATGGTTCATAGAACTGATAGATTAATTGATATAATATCATCAATGAAACAAAATAATATAGAACCTAAGCGACTAAAAATAATTTATCCTTTTGAAAATTCTAAATCAAATTTAGTTTTAATAGAAGGTGTTAAAAATGGTAAACCGGGTTTAGAAATAGAAAATAGTTTAGTTGTACATAATATTGATGGTTCATATAAAGAAGAAATAAAAAAAATATTTAACGGAGGTTGCTAATGAAAATAAAGTTAGTTGTTGGTTTAGGAAATCCTGGAAAAGAATATCAGAATACTAGACATAACATGGGTTTTAAAGTATTAGATGAAATAGCTAAAAGATTAGATGTATACAAATGGAAACAAAGAGATGGTGCTCTTTATTTTGACTGCCATTTAGATATGTGTAGAGTAGTATTTATTAAGCCGCAAAAATTTATAAATTTATCTGGTGATGTAATGATAAAATTTGTTAATTTTCTTGATATTAAAACTGAAGATATACTTGTTGTTAGTGATGATTTAGATTTGCCAATAGGAAGTATTAAGTTAAAAGAAAAAGGAAGCTCTGGTGGGCATAATGGTTTAAAGAATATAGAAAATCAGTTACAAACTAATGAGTATAAAAGAATAAAAATAGGGATTTCTAACGATCGAAGTATAGATACTAAAGATTATGTTTTAGGTAAATTAAGTAACGAGGAAAAGCACATTTTAAAACCAGTAATACAAAAGGCAGCTGATGCGGTTTTAGAATCTATTGGGCATCCTTTTGCTGAGGTTATGAGTAAGTATAATACTAGAATAAAAAATTAGGAGAAAAAAATGCTAGCAAACATTTTTAAAAATAAAATTATAGAAAGTGATTCATCTGTTTTAGTTACAGGTTTAACTAAAGGGGTCCAAGCGTCATATGTTTGGAATCTTTTTAGTGAAACAAAACAAAGTATATTACTAGTAACAAATACTTTGTATGAAGCAAATAATCTTTATAAAGCATTGGTAGCTAATGATATAAACAAAGTTTTGTTTTTTCCGATGGATGATTTTGTAGTAAGTGAAGCGTTAGCAACATCTCCAGATTTAATGTCAAAAAGAATAGAGACATTAAATGAATTATCTTTTTCTAATGAGAAAAAAATAGTCGTTACTAATTTAATGGGTTATTTAAGATTTTTGCCAGATAAGAACTTGTGGAAAAGTTTAAATATAATTTTAAAACCAAAAGAAGTAATGAGAAGAGATAAGTTAATAAATGCTTTATTAAAGATGGGCTATAAAAAAGAAAGCATAGTAACTAAAACGGGAGAATATGCTAATCGAGGATATATTTTAGATATATTTCCATATGATTATAATAATCCAATAAGGATAGAGTTTTTTGATGATGAGATAGAAGAAATAAGAGAATTTGATCCAACTACACAGTTATCCACAGCAAAAGTACAAGAAATTAAAATAATGCCGTTTACTGAATTTATTAATGAAAAAGAAATTGAAGATGTACCTATTAGGCAGAGTTTACTTCCAAGGGTGGTAAATAAAGTATCATGTTTATCTGAATTTGCTTTTCCTTGCATTCATGTTTTCATAGATATAGATACAATAAACTTAGCGTTTACTAAAATAATTGAAGAAGTTTTAGAATTTAAAGAATCTGATGCGTTTAATATAGATAAATATATGCATGATTTAAATTCTTTAATTCCAAGCAAATATGTAAACATTTCATCAGTTGATAATTATATATATAAAGAAAAAAATATTGTTGAAAACTATTTTTCAGCTGAAATTGAAAAGTTTAATGGCAACTATGATAGAATTAACAATTTTCTATTGAAAATGTTAAATAGCAAAAAAATAATTGTAGTTTGTTTAGAAGATAAACAAATGATTTCTGATTTTATTAATAATTCAAACATTAAAACTATTATTTCTAGTGAAGCGGACCTAAAAAAGAATGTTATAAATATCATAGAAAAAACTATTTCAAATGGCTTTATAATAGATGATTATGTATATTTATCTAGCAATGAATTATATAGGTCAAATTCACATATCAATTATAAAAGTAATTTTAGATATGGTTCTAAAATTAAGGATATAAATAAGCTAAAACCGGGCGATTATGTAGTTCATATGAATCATGGTATTGGCAGGTACTTAGGAATAGTAACCTTAATTGTTAAAGGTTTAAAAAAGGACTTTTTAAATATTGCTTATAAGGATTCTGATAAGTTATATGTTCCTGTTGAAAAAATAGAATACTTAAGTAAATATTCATCAAATGAAGGTATAAAACCAAAATTAAATAAGCTTAGTGGTACTGAATGGGTAAAGCAAAAAGCAAAAATAAAGGGTAAAGTAAAAGATATTGCAAAAGAATTATTAGAAACATCTGCAAAAAGAAAACTTTCAAAAGGTTTTTCTTTTCTTGATGATGATGAAGAGCAATTAGTTTTTGAAAATAAATTTGGTTATGAAGAAACTCCTGATCAAATAAAAGCTATAAGAGAAATAAAAGAAGATATGGAGCAACCTTATCCAATGGATAGATTATTATGTGGTGATGTTGGTTATGGAAAAACAGAAGTAGCATTTAGAGCTATTTTTAAAGCAATTAAATCTGGTAAACAGGCTTGCTTTTTGTGCCCAACGACTATTTTATCTAAACAACATTATGATAATGCTCTAGATAGATTCTATAATTTTGGTATAAATATTGCAATGTTAAATAGGTTTGTTACTCCTAAGCAAAAAGAAACTATATTAAAAGATTTAGAAAGTGGAAAAATAGATTTAATAATTGGTACTCATAGATTATTAAGTAAAGATGTTAAATATAAGGATTTAGGACTTTTAGTTATTGATGAAGAACAACGTTTTGGCGTTACCCACAAGGAAAAAATAAAACAATATAAAGAAAATATTGATGTTTTAACTCTTTCGGCAACACCAATTCCAAGGACGCTTCAAATGTCATTAACTGGAGTAAGAGGCTTATCCATAATAGAAACTCCACCTGCATTTAGGTATCCTATTCAAACTTACGTATTAAGAGAAAATGATCAAGTAATAAAAGATGCTATTTATAAGGAATTAGCACGTGATGGACAAGTGTTTATACTTTATAATAATGTATCAAAAATAGAAGACCAGGTTTCTAGAATTAAGAAAATGGTATCAGAATCTAAAGTTACTTATATACATGGCCAAATGAATAAAGATCAAATTGAAAAAACAATGGAAAGTTTTATTAATAAAGAATATAATGTTTTGATTTGTACTACTATAATTGAAACAGGTATTGATATAGAAAACGCTAATACATTAATTGTTTTGGATGCTGATCATTTTGGGCTTAGTCAACTTTATCAAATAAGAGGTAGAATAGGTCGCGGAAAAAATATAGCTTATGCATATTTAATGTATAATAAAAATAAAGAATTAAATGATATTGCAGTAAAAAGATTAGACGCGATAAAAGAATTTACAGAATTAGGTAGTGGTTATGCGTTAGCTGTAAGAGACCTTGCAATTCGTGGGGCTGGAAATATTCTAGGGGCTGAACAATCTGGTTTTATTGATTCTATTGGTTATGATTTATATTTAAAAATATTAAACGAAGAAGTAGAAAAGTTAAAAGGTAATAATAATTTTAAAACCGAAGAAGAATTAATAGATGAAAAACCATTTATAAATGTTGCAACGCATATAAATGATAAATATGCTGATAGTGAAGATTTGAAAATAGAGATTCATAAAAAAATAAATATGATTAATGATTATGATGATTTTGTTAAAGTGAAGCAAGAGTTAACAGATCGTTTTGGCACTTTAGACGATGACATAATAATATATATGTTAGAAGAATTATTTCAAGTTACTGCAAAGCAAAAAGGAGTATTTAAAGTAGAACAACTTGAAAATAAAATAACGATATACTTTAATAATGAAGTATCAAAAAGGCAAGATGGAACAGCAGTTTTATCAAGTCTATTTAAAATAAGCACTAATTTTGAGGTAAAATATTTTAATAATATTTTAAGAATATCGTTATTGCTTAATGGATTAAATATGCATTTTATATATTATTTAATAAAAATGCTTGATGTTATTGAATAAAATTAGTAGTTTTATACATTCTAAAAAAGAAGGGAAGATTGTATGAAAACTACTGGAATAACTAGAAGAATAGACGAATTAGGAAGGATTGTAATACCAAAAGAAATAAGAAAAAATTTACATATTAAGCCAGGTGAATTACTTGAGATATTCCTAAGTGATATGGAAACTATATCATTAAGGAAGCATAATACAATAAATAAACAAGAAGACTTTATAAATTCATTTATTAAAGCATTAAGTTTTAAAACAAATTCTAATGTATTTGTAACTAATTTAGATGAAATTGTTTTTTCAAATTTATTAGAAACATTAAATACAAAACTTTCAACCGAATTTGATACCTTTAATTTAAACAGTATTACCAAGGATTTTCAGCTCACAAAAAATTATGTTTTAAAAGAACCATATAATTTTTTTCCAATTTCCCCAAATGGTGATTTAGCTGGATATTTAATTTTTGAAAATTTAGACAATAATTTAAAGGTACATGAAGAATTAATAAAATTTACTCTTTTATTTTTAGAAAGTTATTTTGAAAGCGTGTAGATAAATAATGTAAAATTTTGTCTAATTATAGATTTAATTGTCAAAATTATTTACATACATTTTATAATGTGTTATATTTTTATCGTTGTGATTGCAGTAAAAATCCTAGTGAAAGGAAGAAGACTTATGCACCATAACGCATTAACCGAAGATAAAAAAGGCTTTATAATAAAAGTTATATTTTTTCTAGCTTTATTATCTTTAGTAGCACTAATGTATTTAGAAAGTCACATGTTAAAGGACGCTTTGTATTTTGTTGTTGTGCTTGTATTGTTTATAAAGTTTTTAATAATTAAATTATACTATTAATATGGTATAATTTTTTTGGTGATATATATGTTAATTGATTCTCATTGCCATGTTTTAAGTGAAGAATATGATGATCCAAACAATATAATAAAAGAAACCTTAAACTCTATGGTCGATAAAATAATTATAAATGGTTATGATTTAAAAAGCAGCATAGAAGCAGTTTCTTTATCAGAAAAATATGAAAATGTTTATGCTGCTATTGGAATAGGACCGGAAAATGTTTGTGATATAAATGATGATATTATTGAAAAAATAAATATGCTATTAACTTCTAATAAGGTTGTTGCAATAGGTGAAATAGGACTAGATTATTATTGGACAAAAGAAAACAAAGAATCACAAATTTCGGTTTTTAGACATATGTTAAAAATAGCTAAAAAAAATAATTTACCTGTTATAGTACATTGCAGAAATGCATTTAAAGATACATATGATTTATTAAAAGAATATAACGTTAATGGAATACTACATTGTTATTCAGGTAGTGTAGAAATGGCAAAATCCTTTATTGATTTAGGTTTTTTGTTAGGTATCGGAGGAGTAATTACATTTAAAAATGCTAAAGAATTAAAAGATGTAGTGGAAAAAATTGATATTCATAATCTTTCGTTAGAAACAGACAGTCCATATTTATCTCCTGAACCATATCGTGGTAAGCTTAATAAGCCAGAAAATGTCATGTTAATTGCTAAAAAAATAGCTGAAATAAAAGGTATTTCTTTAGAAGAAGTTATAAATATAACCGGTAAGTCGGTATGTACTAAATTTGACTTGTAGTATCATTTATGATATTATTAATGAGACCCACAAGTTGGGTTGTGAGGTGAAAAAGTGAAACATTTAAATAGAAAAATTAAAGGTGCATTATTAATCCTTTTTACATTATTAATTGCATTTATTGGTTTTTCAAAGGCTGGGATATTGTTTTCAGCTGGTAGCGGTGATGTAATTACCGTTTCTACAACAAAGAAAACATTTGATCCTAACAATTATGTTGCATCAATCTCATCTGTTGCAACGACGATTCCAACAACTACAACTATGGTTACAACTGTTACAACTACAAAACAGGTTAATACAACTACAACTGTTACTACAACTGTTTCTAAAAGTAGTTGGCAAGGAGAAGTGCTTTCAAAAAGTAAAGGTGTAGTTAATGGTCCTTCAGGTAAAGAAACTTATTATAATTTAAACATGACAACCGTTGTCAATATTATGAGGAAAGCAGGTTATTCGGAAGAAGAATATCCATATTGGATTCGTGAAGATGGAGTAAAAATGCTAGGTGATTATGTCATTGTAGCAGCAGATTTTAACACACGTCCGCGTGGAACTATATTAGAAAGTTCACTTGGTTACGCAATTGTTTGTGATACTGGAAGTTTTGTAAAGACTAATCCAACACAAATTGACGTTGCAGTTAACTGGTGATAATTTAAATTTTATGATAAAATAAAACAAATAAATTCAATTTATTTGTTTTTTATATTAAGAGGGTAATTATGAATATTAAAGAAATTTTAAATGATAATGATTTTATATTTAAAAAAAAATTTGGCCAAAACTTTCTATTAGATCAAAATATATTAAATAACATTGTGTCTTTAGCAGATATTACAAAAGATACTTTAGTTATCGAAATAGGTGTTGGTGCAGGTGCTTTAACTAAAAAATTAAGTGAAGTATCAGGTAAAGTGTTAGGATACGAAATTGATACAACTTTAAAAATTCCATTATCTAAGATTTTAGAAGAATATAAAAACGTAGATATAGTATTTGATGATTTTTTAAAACGAGTAGTAAAAGATGATATAAAAAAATATAATTATAATAAACTAATGGTGGTTGCTAATCTTCCATATTACATAACAACGCCAATAATTACTAAGTTTATAGAAGAAAATATAGATGTAGAAAAAATAATAGTTATGGTACAAAATGAAGTGGCAGATAGATTTTCATCAAAACCAGGAAGTAAAAGTTATAATTCTTTAACTATTTTTTTGAATTATTATTTTGACATTAAAAAGGCTTTTGTTGTGCCAAGAAGTGTTTTTTATCCCAAACCAAACGTAGATTCTGCAGTAGTTGTTTTTTCAAAAAAGAAAACTAAATTGTACTTAAATGATAAAGACCATTTTTTTAAGCTTGTAAAAAATGCTTTTACGCAAAAAAGAAAAACACTAAAAAATAATTTATCAAATTATGATTTAAATAAAATAAATGAAGTTTTAAAAAAACATGATAAAAACATAACTTTAAGAGCAGAAAATATAACCATAGAAGAATTTGCGGAAATTTCAAACGAATTAACCAAACAATAGAATGTTTGGTTTTATTTTGCATATATTTTATTGGGTGATGATATTGTTTAAAACAGGAGATTTAGTTACAAGAATATCTCATGATAATGATGTTGTTTTTAAAATAGAGAAAATAATTGATGGAATAGCTTATTTAAAAGGTGTTAATGTAAGACTTTGTGCAGATAGTAGTGTAAGTGATCTAATATTAGTAGAAGCAAAGGATAATGATGAAGATCGTATATTTTACGAAAAGTTAGAGACAATAAGAAATTTTGAAAGAAGTGATTATTTTTATATTCCTGGAAAAATTCTTCATGTCGATGGAGATAGAGAATATTTAAATAGGTGTTTAGATTTTTATAAAAAAGCTAATGTTTTAGCATTTGGGGTTTTTTCACCAGAAAATGAGATGGCACAGAACATTGAAAAATATTTAGAAGATATTAATCCTGATATAGTTGTAATTACTGGTCATGATTCAGAGATAAAAAAGAACTCTAAATATTTTTCTGAAGCGGTAAAGGTTTGTAGAAGATATCAAAAAGATTATGATAAATTAATAATAATTGCGGGTGCGTGTCAATCTGACTATGAAAAACTTATTAAAGCAGGTGCTAATTTTGCATCTAGTCCTAAAAAAATAAATATTCATGCCCTTGATCCAGCAATTATTGCATTATCTCTTAGCTTGTCAGATAAAAACAATAATGTTGATTTATTAACTCTTTTAGAAAAAACAAGTAATGGAAAGGATGGAATTGGTGGCGTTAATACCAGGGGTGTTATGACCACTGGTTATCCTAGGTAATGGTGGATAGATGTTAAGCGATATAAAGCATAAAGTTGAAAACCTTAAGGGGAAAAAAATAAAAGTTTTTGTTGATGTTGGAAGAAACAAAAGCGAGATTTATGAAGGAGTTGTTTTAAATACCTATAAGAATGTTTGGACGTTAAAAACGGCAACTGATGTAAAAAGTTTTGGGTATTGTGATATTTTAATTAATTCGGTTGTTATAAGTTCATAATGTATGAACTTTTTTTATTGTGTTTGTTGATTTTTATTTGTATTTATGGTTAAATTATAATGTATAAACTAAAATGGGAGGACTATACTATGAACATGACTAAATCAGATTTTAAAACAAAATTAAAAGATTGGTTTGTTATCCAAAAAATAAGGTTACTTAATTTTATAAAAGAACATAAATATACATCGGCATTTATTGGTATATTTTTAATCTCTAGTATAGTTGCACTTGTTGTTTATGCTTCAAGTGAAGATGTAGGATATGCGACTTTAGAAAAAGTTACTGCGATGAATATCAATTCAACTGAATCGATTACGTCTATAAAAAGTTTTAGTACGGTAGTATATGAGGTATCATACGTGCCAAGTGCAGAAACAGTAAAAATAGAAGCTAGTATTCCAGAAGATGTTGATGCTGTATGGGATACATCTGATCCTACTTCGGATTATGAACTTTTTGACGATAATAAAAGGGTTGAAATTAAAATTTATGATAATGCAATAGGTTCTAAGTTGACCAAGCAATTATATTTAAATGTACGAAATGTTGAAAATGGAAAAACAGTTACACCAAAAATAACATCAGGAGATAGTGTGCTACAAAATACAACTATCACTGTGGAAAGCGAAGAGGTTCCTTTGACAACTAAAATTGTATCTGGTTCTTCATATAAAAGTCCTGATTATTTAGATGGAAGATTAGCTCCATTTGGAATATTAGTTGGAATAGAAAAAGAAAATTTAAAAAATTTAAATAGTTTAGAAGGTCTTTACTTTAATCCTGATTTGAATTTAACTTTAGAGGCAACTCAAACCTTGGATGGAGAAAACTATCAACAAATAGAATTAGAAAACGAAAACAAAAAATATTTTGGTTTATATGATAGATCTACAAACTTACTAACATCAATGCCTAACCATAAGATAGATTATCAAAATTACTCTGTTTATGATTCGGGTAAAGTGGAAAGTTTAACTAAAGCATCGGTTGGGGTTTCTGGTGTAGAAACAAGCTCAAATCAAAATCCTGATTTGTATTTGATAGGTGAAAAAACAATAAATTTAGAAGTTGGTGACACATATACAGAGTATGGAGTATCAACCGCGTTAGAGAAAAATGCAATATGCAAGACAAGCAGTTCGTCATGTAAGCGAACTATAACAAATGAATCTTTAGAAGAAATAACTGATAAACAAATTACTAATAATACTGGAAATTATATTGTGAGTTATGAGTATAAGACCGAAAAAGGTAGTACGAAAATTAAAAGAAATATTAAAGTTTCTGATAAAACAACCGTTACGTTAAATGGTGATATTTATTCGTTAAACGGTAATAAAAGTATTACATTGTTGAAAGGAACTGCTTATAAAGATGCTGGTATTATTAAAAATGATTCCACTTTTACAAATTGTAATATAGATATTAAGAAAAATGATGAACTTGTTTCAGAAGTAGATGTAAACTCGCCTGGAACTTATACAATGATTTATACAATAACCACGGATTCTTTAACCGAATCGGAAGAAGTTAATGAGGGTGAAACTTCGAATTCTGAAACTCCTTCTGAAACCGTAACTTTAACTAGAACTGTTAATGTTATTGAAAGTTTACCTTATTTAAAAGCACAAACCCTTGTAGCAGAATCTATATATGCTTCTTCAGATGGCTCTTTTACGAATCCTATAGTTAAGTTAGATGGAAAATCATTAGAATGTACTTTAGAAAATCGATGTTCTGTTGAATATTATGATCCTGTTACTAATAAGAAAACTGAAGTTAATTCAAATAAAGCGGGGACATATAGTGCTATATATAAGATAATAGATAAAAATGGGTTTGAATTACAAACTGGAAATTATATTAATTTTCAAACGAAATATAATTTGAAAATAACGGGTATAAAGTCTGATGGAAAACTTTATTTATATGATAATAATTTCGTTGCTTTTGGATCATACTTTATCAATGCAAAATCTCCGCGTGCAGAAGGTATAACAGATGATATAGCAGTAAACTTAAAAATCGGAGAAGTAATGTCACAAAACGTTATTAATAGTTATTATTCTAAGGGAACAAAAACTACGAAGTTAACTTTTAACAATGAATCTATAGACACTTTAACTGAATTAAAAGATAATGATAGTTTAGCATATGGTGAAGAAATTATTTTAAGATCTGAATTTACCTATTCAAGTGATGGTGATGAAGCTATAGAAAAATTAACTACCACTATACCTATTGGAAATGCTATTTCAACTTCAAATAATCCAACCGTACCATTCACAATGGATGTTTATAGTAATAAATTAGAAGAATCAAAACCTTACTATATAAATATAGATGGTATGGAAAGTAAAGAGGAAGAAGTTAATTATTATGCTTGTCAAATGGATGAAGCTAGTACAAAATGCAATGATGGAACTATTATTTCTTATTCTGGTAAAGATTTATCATTTGATGAAATATTATCAGATATAGAAAGTAAAAATTTGAAATTAGCATACTTAACATATTCGATAAATGATGTTTTACCAGGAACTAAAATTGATTTTAGAATAAGACTTAAGACTAATATTGGAAATCAAGCAGGAGTGGTATCATTAGAATCTACTTCAACTTTTGAAGAAAAACAAGAATCCGGAACCAAACAAATGGTAAGTATAATCAGTAGTTGTAATACTAATATAACTGCTTTTAAAGCTAGAACCAAGGTATTTGTTGAAAATAGTGAAACTGATGCCATAATAGATGGAGCAACCGTAAATAGTTCGCGATGGACAATTTATCCTACTGTTAGCTTGCCAGCGGAAATTATAAATACTAATGTTGCTGGTATAGATGAATTAAATTACGTTAGAATAGAAGTTACTTTACCAGAAGGTATTAATTACTTATATAATGAAAATTATGATATTCCAAGTATAAGTAATGGTGGTAAAACTCTTGTTTATGTTTTGAAGGGTAAGCACGTTAATGAATGGATAGAACCAATATTATTTGAAACTAATTATGATATTAATATTCCATCAGGAACTACAAAGACTATTAAGGTTGTGATTCAAGCGGAATCAAAAAGTAAAATTACGGATTATTCATCAGAGGAATTAAGAACAACTACTCGTAAAATAACGTATCAAAATAATAATGTAATATCAACTATAATGTATACTCCATATACGGCAATACCAAAGGAAACAAGTTTTAGTGTAAATACAAAATTATATAATAATGATAGCAGTGGAGCTACCCATTCGAACTTAGATATAGTGACAATTCTTCCATATAATGATATTAATAATGAGAAAAGTACTTTTTCTGGTACATATACTGTTTCAGATTTACCTAATGGTGCAATGTGTTCTATTTCTAATCCTCAATCTTTAATTAGCAATCAAAATACCTTATTAACTACTGATGAAATAAATTGGAAGCCATGCAATGAATATGAAGAAGATAATTATTTAGGAGTAACAGCTGTTAGAGTTAATGGAATTAGTTTAGAAAGTACGAAAACCTATGAACAAACTATTAAAATAAATCCGATGGGTAATAAAACAGATGATGCTTATCAAATAAATTCATATTTAATAATGGATAGTGAAAATCAAAGAAAATTAATAAATATAAAAACTTTGAATGTTTCTGTAATAAGTAAAAAAATAACTGGTATTGTTTGGGAAGATTTTGATTCAAATGGTATTATGGATGCAACAGAAAGAAAAGTTCCAGATGTTACGTTGAAATTATATGATGCAACAACTGATGAATTAATTAAAACTACTATATCTGATGAAAAGGGTAAATATAGCTTATTAGATTTAGATCCTGGAACTTATTATGTAGTTGCAGAATACAATACTGCAAAATATGGTTTATCTCCATATCAAGTGTCTATTGATAAAACCATAACTTCGTCTTTTAAAACATTAAAATCCTCTTTAGTTTCTGAGCAAAAATATATATTAAGAGATGTAGATTTAGATGGTAAATTAACATTATCAGATGCTTCATTGATTGATAAATATATAAAAGGAGAAACTCAATTTAATGATATTCAAAAGAAAATAGCAGATGTAAATCAAGATGGAAGTATTGATGATGCTGACGTTGATTTAATAAAATCTGAAAACAAAAAAGAAGAGACAATAATTATTTCAAATGAAAATCAAGTAGATGGAACACCTTTAGTAAGGACAGACAACATAGAAATAACTAATAATACTAGGGTTTTTAACAATGTAAATTTAGGGCTTGCTCTAAGAAAAATATACTCTGTAAAATTAACAAAGTATATAACAAAAGCTATAACTACAAATAAATTAGGAGTTTCAACCATAAAAGATTACGGGAATTCTACTTTAGCAAAATTAGATGTGAAAGATATAAATAATTTAAGTATTAAAGTTGTTTATACCTTAGAATTAGAAAATACTGGTTATTATCCTGGATATATTTATGCAGTTAAAGATTATATTCCAGATGGAATGAGTTTTAATGAGAGCTATGAAGAAAATAAGGGATGGATAATGACAGAATATGGTTATTTGGAAAATAATACATTATTTGACCAATTAATAAATTCTGGAGAAAAAAAATATCTTACTATAGCTTTTGATATAACAAGAAAAGAAGCGGGTTCATTTGTCAATTATGCATCAGTGGAAGATGAAGATTTACAAATACTTGTTGTAGCAGAAAACGAAGAAGGTGATACTAATGATTAATATTAATAAAAAAGTTATGTTTTTAGTAGTATTAATAGTTGTTTCATTATTCTCGTTTAGCATTAATGTTAATGCCTTAACCTCCGGATGGAGTTATCCAAAATGTTTAACTGGTAATTATACCTTAAATGGTGCAAGTAAAAAAGCTGAATATGTTGGTATTTATCTTATGGATGGCAAACACGTATATTGTATTGAACCAGGTACGGTTTTAACATCTACTAATGATTATGATGCCAAAGCTTTTATTGAGGATTATAATGATAACTTTATCACTACAAAACCTAAAAAAACTCTAGTAAGCCAAATTCTTACATATGCTGAGAATTTAGGAACAAGTGTAGTAACTCAAGCACCAGATAAAAGTCTAAAAGCTTGTTCTAATAAAGATCAAACTTTAAAAGTTTATGCTGCACAGGTATTAATTTGGGAAGTCGCAACAGGTGAAAGAACAAGTTTTAATCATTATGCACCAGATAATAATCATAGTAATAGTTTTTATAATAATTATATAGCAGGTAAAAGTGATGCACTTTCTATAGAATATAGACGTATTATCGATGCAATTTATTATGCCTTTAATGAGTTCCCAAGTAATTTTTCTTTAGAATCATCTGCAAAAACTTTACCACTTTCTTGGGATTCTTCAAAAAATAAGTATACGTTAACTATAAATGATAGTACTCATATACGTTATTGGACTACATCTACTAATGATGGTTTAGACGTATCGATAACAAATGATTCCATTACTATTTCAAGTTCAACACCAATAGAACAAAGTAATCCAAAAAAAGTAACAATTAGAGTTTATAATAAGAATGGAGGGGATCTTAAAGCTTATTATCATAAAAATTCTCAAGATCTTATCGGTATTGTGGGAACAAGTAGATCTGCTTACTTAAAAGTGTATACTCCAAAATATCAATTAAAAATAATAAAAAAGGCTTCTTTGGATGGAAAATTATTGAGTGGAGCAAAGTTTAATATATGTTCAAATAATTCATGTACAAATATTTTAGGAACTATAATAACCAATAAAAATGGAGTAGCAACATTTACTGATATTCCGGCACCTGGAACGTATTATGTAAAAGAAACTTCTTCCCCAGAAGGATATTATTTAAATACAACTCCAAAGGCTGTAGTCGTGTCAGCTTCGAATATATCAGGAACTAGTAGTTATGGTACAATTTCTATTTCTAATACTAATAAGGTTTTTAATTTAACAAAAAAAACAATCGATGATAATGGTAATATTATCGATTTAGATGATGGATGCGGAACTGATACTTATACAGGGCCAGAGTTTGAGATAAAAGAAAATGGTAATAGTCTTTATTTTAAAGAATTAAAACCAGGTGAGTATGATATTACTAGTAAAGACATCGAAGGTGCTACAACAAAACTTAGAACTTGTAATGGGAAATTTAAAGTATACACATTACCAAAGTGTCAATATACAATATCTGAAACAAAAGCTCCAGAAGGACTTACTTTACCTTCTGAACCGACAAGATCAATTAATGTTTGTGGTGCAGATAAAAACGTGTCATTTACTAATGGATTTGCAGGTTTAGAGTTTCAAAAAAAAGATGAGGATGGTAAGTTTGTAGAAGGTGGAAAATTTTCTCTTCAAAAAAAGGTAAATAATGTTTATCGCGATATTTTATTAAAACAAAATAACGTGGGAAATTATATTTATGATTCAAATTTAACAGAGGAAGATGAAAATGCAACATATATGATTCTTACTAACGAAGGAATTGCTCGTATTACTAAGTTACCCCCTGGAGAGTATAGAATCGTTGAAAAAGAGGCTCCAGAAGGTTACGAATTAATAGAAGATAAGGATTCCAAAGCATTAGTTACTATTAAAGATAGTGATAAAGATGGTTATTATCTAGTAGAAATGATAGACCAAAAGGTAAATAAAAACGGAAGTAAATCATCAGCAGAATTAGTAGTTACAATAACTACAGGTAGAAAGGTGCTAAATTACGTTCTTATTATTTCAGCTTTATCAATTCTACTTATAATTGCAATAATACTTAGAAAAAAAGTAAAAAAATAGCAATAGATTTGCTATTTTTACTCTTAATATGATAAAATTATATTAAGGTTAACGAGGGAGTGATTATATGGAAATAACCAGTGTATCGATTCAGAAAGAAACCAAAGATAATTCCAGAATGATAGGATATGCAGAAATAGTTTTTGATAATTGTTTGAAAATAAATGGAATTAGAATTATAAAAGGTAATACAAGAATTTTCGCAGCAATGCCAAACAAGAAAATGCAAGATGGAAAATATAAAGATTATGTTCATCCAATTAATGCGGAATTAAGAAAGAAAATAGATGATGCTATTGAGGAGGCTTATAACAAAGCTGATTAATAGATGATCATATTTTTCTTTTTTTTTAATATACTTTATCAGGAGGGCTTATGGATAAAGATAATGATAAAGTAGAATTAATGAGTCATAACATTACAATAACTGAAAGGCAAAATATAACAATATGTGGAATAACCAAGATAGATAGTTTTGATAGTGAGGAATTTCTTATAGAAACTAACTATGGTCCTTTGGGAATAAAGGGAAGAGAACTAGAAATTATAAAACTAGATACGTATGATGGAACCATAACAATTAAAGGAATAATAGATGGTTTTTCGTATTTAGATACTGGAAAAACAAAAAAAGAAGATTCTATGATATCAAGGTTGTTTAAATAATGAATTTAGAAAGTCAATTTAAGGTGATTTTTTATTCTTTTATATATGGAATGTTTTTCGTTGTAACATTAAAAATATTAAAACTATTTAAATTTAAGAACAAAGTAATAAAAATTATATGTCAATTCTTATTTTGTATCTCTCATGTTATTATTTTTTATTACTTATTATATAAACTTGATTATGGTATTTTGAATTATTATATTGTTATATTTTTATTATGTGGTGGTTTATTTTGTCATTTGCTTTACTTTCAAGACAAAAAACGCTAGAAAAAAAAATTTTTTAATTATATAATATACATAATGGAGATGGTTTAATGGCAAGTAAATTTACTTCTAAAGAAAGAAGAAGAATTGTTCTGACTTCAATTTTATGTATTTTTATAATTGGAGTATCCGTTATATCATCAATTGATAATATTTTTAAAATACGTGAAAAAAATAAAGAGAAAAAAGAGTTAACATCTCAGTTAGAAGCACTTTTGGAGGAAGAAAAAATTCTTTCTGACGACGTAGAAAAGCTTAAGAATCCTGAATATGCGGCAAGATATGCAAGAGAAAAATATTTGTATTCCAAAAGCGGAGAAAAAATACTTAAAATAGATTAACAAGGTTTTCCTTGTTTTTTATGTTTTATTATGATTTAATACTTATGGAAGTGAAAAAAAGTGAATGTAAATGAAATAAATTCTGGCATCTTAGCATATTTAGGAG
>CAMFOH010000018.1 GCA_945969495.1 uncultured Mollicutes bacterium | reverse complement strand
AGGGGGGGGTATATGATATTATAAACATGTAAAATAAACAAAGTAGAGGTAAGAATTGTGGATAAAACAAAGAATAAAATAATAATAGGATGTTTAGCATTACTATTAGTAATGACAGTTGGATATGCTTTATTTTCAGAAAACATAACAATAAATGGAACGGCAACTGCAAAAGGTGATTTTTCATATGAAATAGAAACAATGAAAGGAATAGATGCGGATATTAAGAAAAATAATGTGTATGCAGTGTTAAATGATTATGGTGTAACAGGTGCTGAAACAAATTTTGGGAGTGAAGTAGGAGTAGATGAAAGTTCTATTACTAATACAAAAAACACAATAACATATTCTGCGTCACTTACTATGCCAGGACAAAGTCAGTATTTCACTGCAAAAATAACAAATACAGGAACAATACCTATGACATTTGATATATATTATGATTTTACAGAGAATGCTACTATTACTGGTAATTTAATTATGAATGATGGTGTTTTATTTGATGTTAATGATATTGATGAAGCAGCTGGAGGTGGAAAAGGTTATCAATATGGTTTTACTGGAACCGATGTAATGAGAATCAGTCAGCTAAAATATTGTTTGACATATTTGAAAGATATTTTTGTTTCTAAATCAGTATACGATGAATTAGATGCAAGTTTTAATGCTGGTATTGATGCACTTCCAATAATAGAACCAGGTGAATCTATTTATTTAGTATTTTCATCAACTTGGAAATATAGTTTAGAAAATAAAAATGTAATAGGCTTTGATGTAACCGCTACTAACACGATTACAATTCCAGTTAAACAAATAACAGTTCAATAAAAAACATTTGGAAAATATCCAAATGTTTATTTTTTTACATCTAATATAACAGGTAATATAATTGGTCTTCTGCCAGTTTTTTCAAAAATGAAGGTTAATAGATTTGCAATTAACTGTCCCTTTAATTCGCTATAGTTAACGTTTTTCTTTGTTAATTCTTTATTTACTGTATTTGTTGCAACTTCTTCTATTTCTCTTAATAATTCTTCATTTTCGTTTACTAAAATAAATCCTCTTGTAGTAATATTTATTTTTCCTAATAGCTTATGCTCATCTATGTTTATATTACATATTGCAACTAGTATTCCATCATTAGCCATTATTTTTCTATCTCTAATTACAATGTTTCCAATATCACCAATTCGGTTGCCATCAACGTATACGTCATCAACTCCAATGTTACCTGCTTTTCTTACTCCGTTTTTATTTAAGGCTAAAACGTCTCCGTTTTCTAATAAGAAAGTTTTTTCCCTTGGTATGTCACAATCTACCGCTAAATCTTGATGAGCTTTAAGCATTCTATATTCCCCATGGATTGGCATGAAATATTCTGGGTTCAATAATCTTATCATAAGTTTTAATTCTTCTTGATTAGCATGACCAGATGTATGTATTTCATTTTCTGAGTTATTTACAAATACTTCAACCCCTTGTAAATATAACGCATTAATTGTTTTTGCAACACTTGCGTTATTACCTGGAATAGGATTAGAAGAAAATATAACCGTATCAGTTGGTCTTAACTTTATTTGCTTGTGAGTACCACTTGCTATTCTTGATAAAGCAGCTAGTGGTTCTCCTTGTGAACCTGTACAAAGCAAGCATATTTCTTCTGGTGGAAGAGTATTAGCAACTTCTGGAGAAACAAATATCTTATCATCTTTAATGTAGCCACCTTCAATTGATATTTCTATGTTATTTTCCATACTTCTACCAAATAATGCTATTTTTCTATTATTTTTCTTACATGTTTCTACGATATGTTTTAATCTATAAATATTTGAAGCAAAAGTGGCAACAATAATTCTTCCTTTTTTCTTTTCAAATATTTCTTGTAATTCTTCTTCAACTTTTGATTCACTCATAGAAAATCCTGGAGATAAAGCATTAGTTGATTCACTCATTAATAATTTAACTCCTGATTTTCCAGTATCAGACATTTTATGAATATTACTCATTGGTCCAATTGGGGTTAGATCAAATTTAAAATCTCCTGTTTCAACTATTTTTCCATTAGGAGTATTAATTATAATACCATGTGAATCAGGAATTGAGTGGGTGGTTGCAAAAAATTCAACTTCAAAGTGTTTAAATTTTACCTTTGTGTTCTCATTATAAACTTTTAAATTATCATAGCTTATGTTTCTATCTAAAAGCTTTCTTTTAATTAGTCCGCATGCTTGATTAGGTGCATATATCACAGGAACATTAACAGATTGTAATAAATATGCAATTGCACCAATATGATCTTCATGGCCATGAGTAATAAATAATGCTTTTATCTTGTCTTCATTTTTTTTAAGAAAAGAAAAATCTGGAATTACATAATCTATCCCCATTAACTCATCTTTAGGAAACATTACTCCCGCATCAATAATAATAATTTCATCATCGTGCATTATTGCATACATATTTTTTCCGACTTCACCTAAACCTCCTAGTGCAACGACTAGGGTTTCAGCACGATTAGTATCAAAAATTTTCATTTATATTTATAAACTCCTTTCTTTTTAGTTAATAATTAAAAAAGAATTAACGAATAAGATTATACTATTTTTTTGAACTTTTGTCTATTGTTTGGTATAATAATTGACAGAGGTGGATATTATGAAACCATTTTTAAGTTATAGGTTAATAAAGGATGCACTACAAAGGCTTGCTAAAACTGATTATTTAGCTAAAGCTATATTAGATTATAGTGAAGAAGCTTTAAGAACCGGAGATAAAATTAAAAAATTAAATAACATAAAAGAAATTCAAAAAAGTATTTCAAATTTAGGAAATTCTTCTAATTATCTATCTAAAATGTTTGAAGATGAATTAAAAGAAGATGTTAGTAAAGCAAGTAATAAATATGATTTTAATGAATTAACATCAATATATATATTAAATAATTTTATGAAGTTATGTCCAAGTAAATTTTTAAGTCAGTGTTACGAAGCAATTTATTTGCTAAAAGGCAAACTTAGCGAACAATTTTCGGTTACTATGGTAGCTGCAATCATGCTAAAAGAAGTGGAAATTATAAGGCATTTAAGTGCTGAGGAAAATTATGGGGCCATTAATAATTTAATTAATTTTCTATCACTTAAAAATGATGGTTATGATCAAATTTTATATAGTATTTACTATGGGGTATACGAAAGTAAAATAATTCCTAGTTTTATTGATAAAGAAACTAAGATAGATAATAAAAAAGTTGAAAAAGCTTTATTAGATGATAATGATAACTTTCCAATGAGCATAATGAAACATCTATGTTCGGATGAACAATTTCGTGGTAAACAAAAGGAATTAATCGCTTTAATTGTTAACTTATTTATTCATACAGGAAATAGAAATGATGAGATAACTGGTATAACAAACATGTTTTTTAATGATGCTAAAGATCTTAAAAGCGAAGCTGAATTTTTAGATTTAGAACCAGTAATAGATATGGCTGAAAAATACTTTGAAGGACAAAATGTGGATTTTCATTCGTATATCTTAAATTATATATTAGGAATAAAGAAACTTGATAGAAGGGAAGATGATAAGAGTTATGGGGCTATTTAGTAAAATAAAAGATGTTTTTAAAAAAGAAGATAAAAGTGTAGAGACATATGAAAAAGGGCTTTCTAAAACTAGAAAAAGTTTTGTTAATAAATTAGCTAATCTTTCTAAGGAGTATGATGAAATAAATGATAATTATTTTGAAGAATTAGAAGAATTATTAATAAATGCTGATATTGGTGTTAATACCGTAATGGATTTTATGGATAAGCTTCAAAAAAGGGTTAGTAAAGAAAAAATTACTTCTCCTTCTATGCTTACTGAAATAATAGTTGATGAATTATTTATTATATATGTAAATGATGAGATATTATCTAATAAAATAAACTATAATCCTAATGGTCCAACGGTTATTTTGTTTGTTGGAGTAAATGGGGTTGGTAAAACAACTACGATTGCTAAACTTGCTTCTAAGTTTAAAAAAGAAGGAAAGAAAGTACTTTTAGTTGCAGCGGATACCTTTAGGGCAGGAGCGGTTGAACAGTTAATTACTTGGGGAGAAAAAATAGGATGTAAGGTTGTAAGTGATACAAACACAACTGATCCTGCAAGTGTTGTTTATCAAGGATTAGAAAAAGCTAATAAAGATAAGTATGACATGGTTTTAATTGATACGGCAGGTAGACTACAAAACAAGGTTAATTTAATGAAAGAATTAGAAAAGATAAATAACGTAGGGGATAAAATAATACCAGGAGCTCCTCATGAAACATTTTTAGTAATAGATGCTACAACTGGTCAAAATGGTATTAGTCAAGCTAAAGCCTTTAAGGAAATAACAAACCTAACTGGTATTGTTTTAACTAAGTTAGATGGTACGGCTAAAGGTGGTATTGTTCTTGCAATAAAAGATGAGGTAGGTATTCCAGTAAGATATATTGGATTAGGTGAAAAAGAAGAAGACTTACAAACTTTTGATATAGAAAAATATATATATGGTTTATTTAAGGACATGATGTAAGATGGAACAAAGAGATTTATTAATTATTTTATATGATTATTATGGAGAATTATTAAACGATGATAATAAAAAATATTTTGAAGATTATTATTTTGATAATTTATCATTAGGTGAGATATCAGGTAATAGTGGTATAAGTCGTAACGCAATTCATAAACATATTAAATCAACTGAAAATAAGCTTTTGTTTTATGAAGAAAAACTAAAGTTATACGAAAAAGATAAAAAATTAAAAGAAGTTATAGATAATATAAAAGACGAAACATTAAAAGAAAAACTAAAAAAAATATTTGATTAAGGTGATATAAATGTTTGAAAGTTTAACTGAAAAATTAGAAAATGCTATAGGTAAGATAAAAGGTTATGGAAAAATAACTGAAGAAAATATATCAGATGCTATGAGAGAAGTTCGCTTAGCATTATTAGAAGCTGATGTTAACTATAAGGTGGTTAAAGAATTTACCTCTAAAGTAAAAGAAAAAGCATTAGGTGAAGAGGTTAAAAAATCTTTAAAACCGGGTGATTTGTTTTTAAAAATATTAAAAGATGAGCTTTTAGATTTATTGGGTAGTGATAAGTCTGAACTTAATTTATCAGGTAATCCAGCAGTTATTATGCTAGTTGGACTTCAAGGTAGTGGTAAGACAACAACGATTGGTAAGCTTGGTAATATACTAAGAAAAAAGAAAAGTAAAAAACCTCTTTTTATTGCAGGAGATGTATATCGCCCAGCAGCTATAGACCAATTAAAACAGCTAGGTAAAGAACTTAATATAGAAGTTTATGATGAGGGTAAAGGTAATCCTGTTTTAATAGCGCAAAATGGTGTTAATTATGCAAAAGAAAATGGCTATGATTTAGTATTAATTGATACCGCGGGAAGACTACACGTTGATGAAGAATTAATGAATGAACTTAAAAATATTAACGATGCTGTTAAACCAAACGAAATAATTCTTGTTATAGATGCGATGATAGGACAAGACGCAATAAACGTTATAAATGGATTTAATGATGCACTTCCTCTTACTGGTACGATATTAACCAAGATGGATGGTGATACCAAAGGTGGTGTTGCATTATCTGCTAAACATCTAACAGGAGTTCCAATAAAATATATTGGTACTTCTGAAAAACTAGACGGACTAACTGCGTTTGATCCAGAACGAATGGTATCTAGAATCTTAGGTAATGGAGATATCATGTCCATCATAGAAAAGGCTGAAGAAGTAATCGATGAAAAAGAAGCTATGGGAACAGTTAAAAAAATACAAGCTGGAAAGATGGACTTAGAAGACTTTTTATCTCAACTTAAACAAATTAAAAAGTTAGGACCACTAGAAAACTTAATTAAATTACTTCCAGGAGCAAGAAAAATGGGACTTAATAACATATCAATTGATCCTAAACAGTTTGCAAGATTAGAAGCAATAATTTCATCCATGACGATAAAAGAAAGAAAACATCCAGAAATAATAAAAGCATCTAGAAAACAAAGAATAGCAAATGGTAGTGGAACGTCTGTTCAAGAGGTAAATAAACTTCTTACTCAGTTTGAACAAATGCAAAAGATGATGAAAATGATGAAAAATGGTAATTTTAAAATGCCGTTTTAGTTAGAGGCTATTATTAAAAGTAATAAATAATAAAAATATTTAAAGGGAGGACTTTTATGTGCACCGCAGCTACTTATAAAACAAAGGATTTTTATTTTGGACGTACGTTAGATTATGAATTTTCATATGGTGATGAAGTTGTAATAACGCCAAGAAATTATCCTTTTTATTTTAAAGAAAAAGATGTTATAAAAAGTCATTATGCAATTATTGGAATGGCTCATGTAATGGATAATTATCCATTATATTATGATGCTTTTAATGAAAAAGGCCTTGCTATAGCAGGGTTAAACTTTGTTGGTAACGCCGTTTATAATGATAAAAAAGAAGGAGTAGATAATATTACTCAGTTTGAGTTTATTCCATGGATTTTATCTCAGTGTTCTAGCGTTCAAGAAGCAAGAAATTTAATTGGTAAAATGAACTTTTTAAACGTTTCTTTTAAAGAAAACTTACCGCTTGCCCAGTTGCACTGGATAATAGCAGATAAAGATGATTGTATAACGGTAGAATCAGTAGAAGATGGAATAAAAGTTTATGATAATAAAGTAGGTGTTTTAACTAATAATCCTTCATTTGATAAGCAAATGTTTAATCTTAATAATTATGCTAACTTATCCGCTAAAAATAAAGAAAATACTTTTTCTAAAGATTTGGATTTAAAACAATATAGTAGGGGAATGGGTGCAATTGGACTTCCAGGTGACTTATCTTCCATGTCTAGGTTTGTTAAAGCATGTTTTACCAAGATGAACTCTATATCAGGTAATAGTGAAAAAGAAAGCGTAAGTCAGTTCTTTCATATTTTATCATCAGTAGATCAACAAAGAGGATGTTGCGACTTAGGAGATGGAAAGTACGAAATAACAATTTATACGTCATGTTGTAACACTAATAAAGGAATTTATTATTATACAACTTATGATAATCATCAAATAAATGCTATTGATATGAATAAGGAAGACTTAAATAAAGATACTTTAATAAAATATAGTTTGGTAACCGAAGAACAAATAAATATGCAAAATTAAATAAAATACTATTGATTCTCCCCTTAGAGTATGGTGTATAAGTAATTTAAGGAGGCCAGAATATGTATAAAATAGGTGATTTTTCTAACATGTCTAAGACCATTATAAAAACTCTTAGGTACTATGAAAAAGAGGGCTTACTAAAACCAGTTTACATAGATTTAAATACCGGTTATAGATACTACGAAACTAGTCAGTTAGTAGAACTATCAAAAATAGTACACCTAAGGCAGGTTTATCAATTAAGGATATAAAAAATATTTTAGATGGACAAGACTTAATAGAGGTACTTAAATATAGGAAAAAAGAAATAGAAAAACAACTATTTAATTATAATACTGAGCTTTCTAAAATTAATTACTTATTGGAGGGCAATATGAAAAACAAAATATTTGTAAAAGAAATACCTAGTTATATTATTTATTATAGTGATGGTGTTATATCTGATTTTAGTAAAATAACAGAGTTTGTATTAAAAACTGGAGAAGAATGTGCTAAAGCAAACCCTAACTTAAAATGCATAAGTCCAGATTACTGCTACGTTAGTTATCTTGATGAAGAATATAAAGAAAAAGATATTAAAGTAAGGTATGCCCAGGCGGTTGAAGATTATGGAAAAGAAACTGATAATATAAAATTTATGAAATCAGATAAAATAACAGTGGTATGTATTTATCATAAAGGTTCGTATGAAAACTTAAGAGATTCGTACAACGTAATTATTAAGTACATTGAAGATAATGGTTATGAAATAATAGATAACCCAAGAGAATGTTATATAGATGGTTGTTGGAATAAGGAAAGTGAAGATGATTATTTAACGAAAATTGAGTTTCCTGTTAAAAAAGTTAGCCAAATCAATTAAAGTGATTTCAACTTTTTTATGACATAATAAAAAAATATAAATAATAAAAAGAAGAAATTTTTAAAAAAATTTCTTCTTTTTCTGTGCTTTTATATTACCGCAAAATGAGCTTTTTTTCAAGACTTGTAATTATTATTACATGGGTGTATTAAGAATTAGAGGTGATTATAATGAAAGAAAAAAACATGACGGCTTTAGTAAGCTCGTTTGTAAGATATTATCATCATAAAAATAGTAATATAAAAGTATATGATGATAAAAATTGTGATAAGGTGCTTACTTGTGAAGAATACTTAAATATTAAAGAAAACATGGCCTATGGAATAAAATATTTTAATCCAAGCTTTAAAGGAACAGAAGAAGCAATTTTATGGATTGTAAATAACCAAATAGGACCTTCTGTATTAGGTAGAAGTGCCTTTAATAAGAAAATGTTAAAAAATGCTATTAAATTAGGTTGCAGACAGTATCTTGTATATGCATCAGGTTATGATACAAGCACGTTAGATTATAATATTAAGTGTTTTGAAATTGATAAAAAAAGTATGATTGAAGATAAAATAAGTAGGTTAAAGAAAAATAATGTAAACATAGATAAAATAGAGTTTATTAAAGCTGATTTTATTAAAAATAAATGGTCTTGTAAACTATTAAAATCATCTTATAATAAAAAAGAAATTTCTTTTAATTCTTTATTAGGAATTAGTTATTATTTAAGTAAAAGTGAATTTGAAAACATGATAAGTAAAATATCAGATATAACGTGTGAAGGAAGTAGTTTGTTATTTGATTTTCAAACGAATGAAGAAAGTACAAAAACTAAAATTAATGAACAGCTAGCTGTTGGTGCAAATGAACGAATGAAAGCAAAGTATTCTTATCAAGAAATTGAAAAAATGTTATCTTTTAATGGGTTTAAAATATATGAAAATTTAAATGATTCTGATATTACTAATGAATTTTTTTACAACTATAACACTTTAAATCCAAATAATAAAATAATAGCGCCTAAAGGTGTATGTTATTTATTAGCAGTAAAAAAATAGTTTTACCTTACAAAATTGTAAGGTTATAGTTATTTTATTCATGTTATAATGAAATATAAGAAAGGTAGTGTTACATATGAAAAAAATCATGATTATTGAAGATGAAAAAACAATATGTAATGAATTATCTCAACTTTTAGAAAATAATAATTATGAAACAATTGTTTTGAAAAACTTTGAAGATGCTTTAAATGAGATATTGTATTCTTCTCCCGATTTAATATTGCTTGATATAAATATTCCATATATAAATGGTGAAATTTTATTAAAAAACCTTAGAAAAACATCTAGTATTCCTGTTGTAATGGTAACAAGTAGAAATTCAGAAATAGATGAAGTACTATCAATGAGTTACGGAGCAGATGATTATATAACAAAACCATATAATCCAACTATTTTGTTACTTCGAATTTCAGCTATATTTAAAAGATGTGATACAAATACAAATAGTATCTCACATAAAGACTTTACATTTGATGTAAGTAAAGGAATTATAAAAAATGATAAAGATGAAATTTCATTAACTAAAAATGAAATTATAATATTTAATTTACTTTTAAATAACAAAAATAGAATAGTATCAAAAGATGAAATAATGACTGATTTATGGAATAATGACGAATATGTTAATGAAAATGCTTTAACGGTTAACATTAGTCGTTTAAGATCAAAATTAGCAGATATGGGATATACAAATATAATTGAGACACGTAAAGGAATAGGTTATAGGATAATATGAAATTTTTAAAATATGTAAAAGATAATATATTAAATATTTTGATTTATTTTAGTACATTAATATTAATATGTTTAATGTTAGGAGCTTTTAAAATAAAAATTTATATAAATATCACTATTTTTATAATTTTATTATTTAATGGTATAGTTATTATATTACTTAGTTATTTTAGAAAATATAGATTTTATAATTCTTTTGTAAATAATCTTGAAAAACTTGATAAAAAATATCTAATATTAGAAACGATTCCAGAGCCTAACACATACGAAGAAAAGATCATGGTTAATTCTTTATATGAAATAAATAAATCAATGATAGAAAATATTAAATTACATCAAAGTAATATTAATGAGTTTAAAGAGTTTGTGGAGATGTGGATTCATGAAGTTAAAATTCCTATTTCTAGTATGATATTAAAATGTCATAATCATAATGAAATAAAAACACAAGAATTTTCAAATTTAATTAGGAGATTAGACAATAATATTGATCAAATACTTTATTATGTAAGAAGTGAAGATACTGAAAAAGATTTTATAATTAGTGAAGTTAATTTAAAAGAAATAGTTAGAAATATCAGTTTAAAAAATAAAGATGACTTACTTGAAAATAAAATTACATTGAAAGTTAATATAAACGCCTTACAAGTAAATACAGATAAAAAATGGTTAGAATTCATTTTAAATCAAATAGTAAATAACAGTATAAAATATAAAAAAGACAATAATTCTTTAATACGTATAGAAAGTGTAGAAGAAAAAGAAAAAATTGTCTTATCAATCTATGATAATGGCATAGGAATACCAGAAAGTGATATAACCCGTGTTTTTAATAAATCTTTTACTGGAACTAATGGTAGAGACAAAGTAAAGTCAACGGGAATGGGATTATATATAATTAAAAATTTATGCAATAAATTAGGTCATAACATTTATATACAAAGTAAAGAAAATAAATATACAAAAGTAATTATTGAATTTGGTAAAAATAATATATATAAGTTTTAATATTACAAAATTGTAATGTTTTGTAATATTAAACAAACGACAAATAAAGTTCCTTTTAGTACAATTGAAGATGAAAGGAGAAATAATTATGGAAACTATTTTAAAATTATCAAACGTTGAGAAGTATTATGGTAGTAAATCAAGTTTAACAAAAGCTGTAAACGATGTTTCATTAGAAGTTCAAAAAGGAGAGTTTGTTGCTATTATGGGAGCGAGTGGCTCTGGAAAAACAACCCTTTTAAATATGATTTCAACAATAGATAAAGTAACATCTGGTCATATTTTTGTAGAAGGTGAAGATATTACTAAACTAAAAGGTAATAGACTAAACAAGTTTAGAAGAGATAAACTTGGATTCATTTTTCAAGACTTTAATTTGCTAGACACATTAACTGGATATGAAAATATTTCGCTTTCTTTATCAATTCAAAACATAAATTATAAAGAACAAAAAAGAAAAATAGAGGATATTTCAGAAAAACTAGGAATAACAAAAATACTTAATAAGTATCCTTATCAAATGAGTGGAGGAGAAAAACAAAGGATTGCAAGTGCAAGAGCAATTATTACAAATCCAAGTTTAATTTTAGCTGATGAACCAACAGGGGCATTAGATTCTAAATCGTCAGGACAATTATTAAAGAATATGGAATATTTAAATAAAGAATTAAGTTCCACAATTTTGATGGTAACTCATGATGCTTTCACAGCAAGTTATGCTAGTCGTGTAATCTTTATTAAAGATGGAAAAATATTTAATGAGATAAATAAAGGTAATTTATCTAGAAAAGAGTTTTTTGATAGTATAATTGATGTTGTCACTCTATTAGGGGGTGAAATGAATGATGCTTTATAAGCTATCTATTTCTAACATAAAAAAAAGTGTTAAAGATTATGCAATCTATTTTGTTACATTAATACTTGGAGTTTGCATATTTTATATATTTAATTCTATGGACAGTCAAACAGCAATATTAGAAGTTACAAATAGTCAAGGAGAAATGATTGAATTATTAATGGAAATATTATCTTATGTTTCAATATTTGTTTCATTAGTTTTAGGATTTTTGATTATATATGCATCCAGGTTTTTAATAAAAAAAAGAAATAAAGAATTTGGTGTTTATATGACACTTGGAATGTCTAAAAGAAAGATATCTTTTCTTCTATTAATAGAAACTTTTTTAATAGGACTTATTTCATTAGGTATTGGCCTATTACTTGGAATTCTTTTGTCTCAAATAACAAGTATCTTTGTTGCAAATATGTTTGATGCTAATATGACTAATTTTTCATTTAACTTTTCTAAAAGTGCTATGATAAAAACAATAATTTATTATGGAATAATATATTTTATAGTGATGGTATTTAATACAATTATAATAAGTAAAAATAAATTAATAAATTTATTACAAGCAAGTAAAAAACAAGAAAAAATTAAGCTTAAAAACCCAATTATTTGCATTATTCTATTTATATTATCAATAATAATGTTAGGATTTACATATTACATGGTAACAGATGGTCTATCAAAATTAATGGAATATGACGTTAGCATATTATTACTACCGATTTCATTAGGAACGTTAGGAACAGTGATGTTTTTTTACTCAATTGCAGGAATGATTTTAAAAATATTATCTAAATGTCATAATTTATATTATAAGAATCTAAATGCTTTTATATTTAAACAAATAAGTAGTAAAATTAATACAATGGTAATATCTATATCAGTTATTTGTATTATGTTATTTTTTACCTTATGTTTATTATCAAGTGCTTTTACTATAAAAAATTATTTTAATAATTCTATAAATAAATATGCACCCGTAGATTTTGAGCTTATCCAATACTATGATCAAAAAGATAAATTAACAAACGAAGATATGCTTAATTTAATTAAAAAAGATAATATAATTAAAAAAAATACTAAAAATGTAACTATTATAAATGAATATTATGATGAAAATATGCTATATAAAGAATCATTAGGTAATTATTATGCTGAAGTTAAAGATAAATATCCATTTTTAAATTACGATGCGAACGTAGAGATTATGTCGCAAACGGATTATAATAAAATATCTAAATTATTTGATTTAGAAAAAGTAAAATTAAAAGAAAATGAATATATTATTGTATCTAATTATGAAAAAGAATTGTATGATGAAGTAATGAACAGAAATAATAACATTAGTATATTTGGAAAAGAATTAAAACCTGCTAAAGATAAATGTATAGAAGGATTTGTAAGAATTGGTGGAAATCCTTCTAACATAGGATTTTTTGTTGTACCAGATAATATAATAAATACTAGTGCTTTAAATAATACATTATTAATAGGAAATTATGCAACGGATAAAGAAGAGAAAATTAATTATATGGAAAATAAAATTAATGAATATTCAAAAACAGGGACTTCAATTGTGGCAGATACAAAACTAGAAGTAAAAGAAGCATCAGTTGGGCTTTCGGCCATTGTTACTTTTATAGGCTTATATTTAGGAATCATATTTTTAATATCATCTTCTGCAATTCTTGCCTTAAAAGAATTATCAGATTGTTTGGACGATAAAAATAAATATAGAGTACTAAGACAAATAGGAGCAGATGAAAAAGATATAAATAAAGCTTTGTTTAAACAAACATTAATATTCTTTATAATGCCTTTATCACTTGCAATAGTACATACTATATTTGGTTTGAAATTTTGTACATTTATATTAAGTAGTATGGGGATAGAAAGTTTTTTAGATGGATCTTTAATAACATTTATATTTTTAATTGGAATATATGGATTATATTTCTTAATTACTTATTATTGTAATAAAAATATTATTAAGGAAAGAAATTAAAACTTATATTATTATGTAAACGCTTATTAATTATAAGCGTTTTTTATAAATAATATATGTACAAATATTGTATCACGTGATACAATATTAATAAGCAAGATATAGGAGGTGAATAAGTGCCAACAAAAATAAAGATATCAAAGGAAATGATATTGGATGAAGCGTTTGAATTTGTAAGAAAGTATGGAATGGAAAAGCTGAGTAATAGAGAACTTGCAAAAAAATTAAAATGTTCAATTAGACCAATATACTATCAATTTGAAAATGCGGAAGAATTGCAAAAAGACTTGTATAAAAAAATAGAAAAGTATTTTTATAAGTTCCTTTTAGATAACATGGATGATAATATTCCAAAGTATAAACAAATTGGAATAAATTATATAAAGTTTGCTAAAAAAGAAAAGAAGTTATTTCAAATTTTGTTTATGAATGAAGTTGGATTAACTCCTGATGCATTCGTATCAAAGGAAAAAGAAGATTATAAAGAAATAGAAAAGTTAATTAAAATAAGTACTAATTTAGAAGATAATGATATAAAGGATTTTCATACTAAGATGTGGATTTTTGCTCATGGAATTGCAACGCTAGTAGCCAATAACACGATTAGTTTAACTGATGAACAAGTAGATAAACTATTATCTTATGAGTTCCAAGCATTAATGCTATTAGAAGAAAATCCTAATAATAAATGGGTTATACCTAGTAGAAAGGAAAAATAAAGATGAAAAAAAGATTATACAAAATAGAAGAAGGAAAAAAATTATGTGGTGTATGTGGTGGAATAGCAGAATATTTTGATGTTGATCCAACACTTATTAGATTATTATGGGTAGTTTTAGTTTTATGTGCTGGAACTGGAATACTAGCATATATTGTAGCAGCATTAATTATGCCAAATAAAAGTGAAATAAAATAAAAGGAGAGTTTAAAATGAATAAAATGAGTAATTTATTATGGGGGTTAGTTTTTATTGTAATAGGAGTTATATTTGGTTTAAATGCTTTAGATATAACTCATATAAATATTTTCTTTGATGGTTGGTGGACTTTATTTATAATTGTTCCATGCTTTATAGGGTTATTTAAAGATAAAGAAAAAACTAGTAATTTAATCGGTATTATTATAGGTCTTTGTCTATTACTTGGATGTCTAGATGTTATAGAATTCGCCTTTATATGGAAACTTATGGTTCCAGTTATCTTAGTTATGATAGGATTATCATTTGTTTTTAAAGATACTTTAAATAAAAAGGTAAAAAAAGAAATTAAAAAGCCAAATAAAAAGGACGCTAAGGAATATTGTTCTTGCTTTTCAGGACAAACAATAGATTTTGATAAAGAAGAATTTAAAGGATGTACTTTAAGTGCTATTTTTGGAAGTGTAAAATGTGATTTAAAAAATTCCATTATAAAAGAAGACATAGTTATAAATGCTACTAGTATTTTTGGAGGAATAGATATTTTAATTCCAGAAGATGTTAATGTTAAGATTAATTCTACATCTATTTTTGGTGGGGTATCAGATGAAAGAAAAAACAAAACGAAAGATGCTAAATACACCATTTACATTAACGTAACTGCTATGTTTGGTGGAGTTGAGTTAAAATGAGTAAAGCACAAAGAATCATTAAGTATTTAGCTTTTGCTTTAGTATTATCATTAGCATTTAGCATTATATCATCAATTATATATGGATTATCATTTTTAGGTAGTATGTTTGATAATGATAAACAAAGCAGTGATTTAAAAGAATTAAAAATAAATAATAATGCATTAATTTTAGATATTGATGTTTCAAGTAGTAATATAAGTGTTAAACAAGGAAGTACCTTAAAAGTAGAAACTAATAATAAATATATACATACTAATCAATATAAAAATAAACTATATATTAAAGAAAAAAAGCATAATTTATTTAATAAGAATAATGATAATAAATTAACAGTTTATGTTCCAAAAAGTTTTGTTTTTGATTTTGTTAATATTGAAGTGGGAGCTAGCAAGTTAAATATATCATCATTAACTACTAAAAAACTAAGTTTAAATTTAGGCGCAGGAAAAGTAGAAATAGATAATTTAAACGTGGCTAATAGCGCTGATATAGAAGGCGGCGCAGGAGAAATCGTAATAGAGGATAGTAACATTACTAACTTAGATTTAGATATGGGAGCAGGTAAGTTATTGTTAAATTCAAAGTTAACTGGAAATAGCAAAATTGAAGCTGGTGTTGGAAAAATGGATTTACTTCTTATAGGCTCATTAAATGACTATAGCATAACGTTAGATAAAGGAATAGGAAGTGCAACTATTAATAATAGTAATATGGAAAATGATAAAACGTATGGAATGGGTACTAATAAAATAGATATTGATGGCGGCGTAGGAAGTATCAATATAGATTTTATAATTAAAAGATAAATAGATATAAAAAGGAGTATGAAAAATGGAAAATAAAATATGTCAAAGTTGCGGGATGCCCATAACTTCAAATGATTTACTTGGAACAAATAAAGACGGAAGTATTAATGAAGATTATTGTAAATATTGTTATGAGAACGGGGAGTTTATTGATAAAGTATCAATGGAAGATTACATAAATATGTGCTCTAAGTATGGGACGCAAGCAGGTATGACTAGTGAAGAAATGAAATTACATTGTGAAAAATTATTTCCTACTTTAAAAAGATGGAAAAATAATTAAATAGGAGTTAACGATGAATGAATATATAAATTTAACATTAGAAAACATAGATGAAGAACATATATGTTGTGCCATAGGTGATCCAAAACATCAAGATGGTGTTAATAATAAAAAAAAGTGGATTAAAAGTAAACTAAAAGAAGGTCATGTATTTAGAAAATTAAACACTAGAGGAAAAACTTTTATTGAATATGAACCAATTGAAACAGCATGGGTTCCTATTAATGGTAAAAATTATGAATATATTTATTGTTTATGGGTTGCAGGTAGTTTTAAAGGAAAAGGTATTGCTAAAGAATTATTAGAATATGCAATAAATGATTCAAAAGAAAAAGGTATGAGCGGAATATGTACATTAACTTCTAAAAAGAAGAAACCTTTTATAGGAGAAAAGAAGTTCTTTCTTCATTTTGGATTTAAAGTAGTTGATGAAGTAGGTGATTATGAGTTATTGGTATTACAATTTGATAATACTGAACCACCTAAATTTAATGATAGTGCTAAAAGTATGAAAATTGATAATAACGAATTTACAATTTATTATAGCCCAGCTTGTCCTTATGTGTTATATGAAGTAGAAGAATTATCTAACTATGCAAAAGAAAATAATATAAAAATAAAATTTATAAAAATAGATACGTTAGAAAAAGCTAAAAACGTACCATGCATATTTAATAATTGGGCAAATTTTTATAAAGGTGAATTTATTTCCAATACCATATTAAATGCAAATTCGTTTAAAAAATTGATAAAGGAATAAAAACATATATAAAAGAAGTTAAAATAAACGACAAATATCATTGTTTTATAGATTAACAAACTATGATTTATTGATTAGGAGAATTTGATGAAAAAAAGAATAATTTTAATATTAAGTATCATTTCATTGATATTAACTTTTGTATTTGCAGAATTATTTAGTATATATCACTTTTGTAGTATACCAACTTTATTAACATCTTTATATTTAATATCTATATTTGCTATATTTGATTATCTTTTCATTTTTGTTACTTATGTTATTAGAAAATTAGTAAAAAAACAAAAAATACAAATTAAGAAAATTATAAGTTTAATATTATTATTTTTAGCATTACTACTTATACTATTGTTTTTGATAGTTATTAATGTTGATTGGTTAAATTGGTATGCATACTCAAGTCCATTTTATATAAACATTATTGTTAGGAGTATTGAGTTTTTATTGCCATCAATAGTACTTATAGCATTTAGTATATTATTAATTAAAAAAGGTAATAAAAAGTAATTCAAATTATAATTTTTGAAGTTGTTACTAAAAGTGAATTGAAAGAGGTAATATAAATGAAAAAATTATTAAATCCATTATGCATGTTTATTTTAGGATTAATTTTAGGAGTTATTAGTAGATTATTAGATATTTATACCACTAATTTAGGTAATATATTTTCACAAATGGCAATATGGATACTATTTGGAGTTTTAATTTCTATTTATAGTAGTTCAAAGAAAAAAGCGATGCTTAATATATTTCCTTTTTGCATAGGAATGCTTATTACATATTATTTTGTAGCATTTATTTCAAAAGGAGTATATAGTAATATGTTTATTGTTGCATGGACTATATTTGCTTTTTGTTCACCCATACTTGCTTATTTTACATGGATGACAAAACAAAAAGGTATATTTCCTAAGATAATTAGTATTGGTATTATACTAGTATCTATATTATCAAGTATAATTTTATTTGATAGATTAAGAATATATGATTTTATAATAAACGCAATAATGATTTATTTTCTATTTATAAAAAAGATTGATAGATAAAAATAATGAGTTAAATAAATTTATAATAAAAAGAAAGAAGACGATAAATATGATAGAAATAAAAAATGTTAGTAAGACTTATGATGGTAAGAAAAAGGCAATAGATAACTTAAGCTTTGAAGTTAAAGATGGTGAGATATTTGCATTTATTGGTCATAATGGTGCAGGTAAAACAACTTTAATTAAATCCTTGGTTGGAATATTATCCTTTGAAGAAGGAGATATATTAATAAATAATAAGTCTATAAAAGAAGATCCAATAGGATGTAAACTAGATATGGCTTACGTACCGGATAATCCTGATTTATATGAAAATATGAGTGCCATAGACTTTATAAACTTTGTTTGTGATATGTATGATACTTCTTTAGAAACAAGAAAAGAAAACATAGAAAAGTATGCTAAGATGTTTGAAATAGAAGATAAATTAAAAGATGACATATCATCATTTTCTCATGGTATGAAGCAAAAGGTTGCTTTAATTGCGGCTCTTTCTCATAATCCTAAGGTATTAGTAATGGACGAACCATTTGTTGGATTAGATCCAAAAAGTGTTTATGACATGAAAGAGTTAATGAAACAAATGGCAAAAGAAGGTAAAACAATATTTTTCTCAACCCATATTTTGGATGTAGCTGAAAAACTATGTGATAGGGTTGCAATCATTAAAGATGGAAAAATAGTTAAAATAGGTAAGATGAAGGATATAAAAGGTGATTCTTCTCTAGAAAAAGTATTTCTTGAACTAGGAGAAAAATAATGAAAACAATATCTTTATTAAAGGCATGTTTTACTCAGGATATGAACATGTTTAAGTATTCGGCTAAAAAGGGATCTAGCAAACTAACTAAGAAATTATTTCCAATATTATTATTTATATTAGTTGGAGTAAGTATTGGAACGTATGCTTACGTAATAGCAAAAGAACTTTATCCTTATCATTTAACTTATATCATGCTTAGTATGTTTATTTTTATGGTAACAATAATTACTTTTATGGAAGGAATATATAAATCACAAGGAATATTGTTTGAGGCTCGTGATAACGATTTGCTTTTTTCTCTTCCTATTAAGAAATCACAAATATTATTAGTTAGAATAATTAAATTATTAGCATTTCAGTTTATATATAATTTAATGTTTATACTGCCGGCTTTTGTTATATATATTTACTTTGAAAAACCTGGTATTAGTTTTTTCTTAATATCCTTACTTATGAGTTTACTTATTCCTATTATACCAACCATAGTATCTAGTATTTTAGGATACACGGTAAAGCTTGTTTCATCGAAGTTTAAATCAAAAAAAATAATGCAAACGCTTTTATCAAGCCTTATCTTTTTGTTTATCTTTTTCATAAGTATGAACGCTGATGATTTTATTAAAAACATAGTATCTAAAGCAGAATCTATCAATGATTTATTAACTAGTATCTATTATCCAATAGGAGCATACATTGACTTAATTACTAAGTTTAAATTACTTGATTTAATAAAATTATTGTTGATAAATATAATTCCTTTCTTATTATTTATTTTTTTAGGATCAAAATATTATTTCAAAATTATCTTTTCTTCAAAAGAAGATGTTAAGATTAAGAAAAGATTTAAAAAAGGTCTTATAGTAAAACAAAAGCCAATGGTGTCGCTTGTAAAAAAAGAATTAAAAAGGTATTTTTCTTCTGTTGTTTACATGTTTAACACTTCATTTGGATTAATTTTAGCGGTTATTGTGCCAATTATTTTATGTATTAAAGGTCAGGATGTATTTGATGATTTTTTGATAGGATATGGGGTATCAGACGATTTATCACTTTCTGTTATCTTTTATTTCTTCATTTTATTTGTAGGTGCTATGACTTCTATATCATCATCTAGTATATCTTTAGAAGGAAAGACAATTAACATTACAAAGAGTTTACCTATAAGTGAAAAAACGATATTACAATCAAAAATATTAACTTGTTTTGCTATAGAATTACCATTTATTATGTTTAGTGATGTTTTATTTTTCATCATGTTTAAACCAAACATAAGTTATATTATATTAATAACAATATTAAGCTTTGTAGTAATTTTATTAACCGCATGCATTGGTTTAATAGCTAATTTAAAATATCCAAAGATGAATGCTTCTAATGATACCGAGGTTGTAAAACAAAGTATGAGTTCGATGATAGGAGTATTTTCTGGAATGGGAATATTAATTTTAAGCATACTTTTAGTAGCATATTTAAGTGATAAATTTTCAATGTTAATATTATTATCAGTGCATGTTACATTACTCTTTATAACTTCTATAATTTTATATTTATATTTAATTAAATTTGGTACTATAGAATATAGAAAGATAAATGTATAAAAAATTGTTGGTGATGATATGAAAAACATAGGAAATGTAATTAAAAATATAACGGATGAAAATCAAGATAACGTAAATTGGACTAAAGCTTGGAGCAAGAGGTATCCAGTATTAAAAACTTACCAAGAAAAGGTTGATATACCTAAGTATAAAAACAAGATAAGAAAATTACTAGATGAATTAAAACAAACGTATAATTATAATGAACAAGATGCCATGCTTGTTTTAAAAGATATTTTATATAATGAATACAAGGATAAAAAATAAATGG
>CAMFOH010000017.1 GCA_945969495.1 uncultured Mollicutes bacterium | reverse complement strand
AAGAAAATAAAATTATATACACATTATAATATTACTCATTATTCCCCATAAAAATTGTATCTCCTTTTTGAACCGTATATGTTACCTCAGTAGAGCCTGGTACATTCGAGCTTGGAATAACAAGTGTTTGTCCAATAGATAATATATTTGAAGTTAGATTGTTAGCTTTTTTTAAAGCATCTACATTAGTACCATATTTATTAGAAATAGACCACAAGCTATCTCCTTTTTGAACAACGTAATAACCTTCCAAATTAGCTGGAGTGTAAGTGATCCCAGCATAATCTGTAATTGATTTTACTACTGCTTCCGCTAAATTTTTATAATTGTTTTTTAAAAAAGTTGCATCACTTTGATTATCAACGTATCCGTAGTTTATTACGATTGTCTGATTATTATCGGTATTTCTTATCAAGTAATCATCATCTAATGCTGTATTATCACTATTTCTTAATTGATAATATTTTATTACCGTTTGACCTGCGGTTTCTAAATTTCCTGCGATACTAGATGCTAATCTACTATTATTCCTTAAAGGATACATTATCTCTGCTCCATTATTTCCACCGGTATTTAGTCTGTTTGAAATAACTATTATGTTATTGCCAGTACCATATTTATTTTTAATTATTTGAACCCTTTCATCATCAGATAGAGTTTGATCACCATTTCTAACTAAAAAATTATCGATACCTAGACTATTTAATCTGTCACTTATATATTTAGATACTAAAAGAGTATAATCTTTTTCAACTAAACCATTTCCTGATGCACCACTATTTGTTCCTCCGGCTGCTGCATCTATTGCAACTTTATAAGCCATAAAATCATCCTTTCTTAAGATAATTTTATGTAAATAAATTTAAATTAAAACAAATATACATTAATAAGGGAGGTAATGTTATGTTACTAATAATTGCACCAGAGGAAAAATATATTAACAATCTGGTAAATAAGTTTGATTATACTAAGAAAAGTTCAATTAATAAAATGAATATTTATAATTGTAACTATAATAATCAACAATTTTTAATAGCAGCAACTGGATATGGAAAAGTAAATATTATAGATACTTTAAGATATTTATGTGATAATTACGATATTAAAGTTATCGCACAAATTGGTACAGCAGGTAGTGTATCTGATAATAATGATATATTTAATGCTGTCGTGTTTAGTAATTCACTTCAATATGATGTTGATTTTTCTCCTAATGGATATTTGCCAGGTGTTTTTCCGAATTCATTAAAGGGTATATACCCAACAAATGACGATTTAAAAGAGTGTATGCAAAGATCTTGTGATGTATGTGGTGTTAACTATACCAATGATTTAATAGCATCAGGAGATATGTTTGTTTGTAATAATAACCTTGCAAATAGTATAAGAAGAGAATATAACGCGGGAGCAGTTGACGTTGAAAGTGGTGTGGTTGGCCAATTTGCATATCAAAATAAAATACCATACGTAGGAGTTAAAGTGATTTCTAATTTTGCTTATAATAATGCCATTAGACAATATAATCTTTATGAAGAAGAGGCAATTTTAACATCCCAAAAAATAGCTGGTAAGTTTATTAAAAATTATTATGATTAGTATAAAATGTTTTATATAGTAGTATATTAATATTGGTGATCTAAATGAAAAAAATAAATTGGAAGCGACTAATAATTATTATATTAATTACATTTATAATAGGAAGTTTTTTTAGTTTTTTTACGATGAATAACATGGAAGCTTTTAAGGAATTAGAAAAACCACTAAACGTACCAGCAATATTATTTCCTATTGTATGGAGTATATTATATTTGTTAATGAGTATATCGTGTTATATTATTTTAGAATCAAATGATGAACATAAAAATAAGGGACTTATTATATATGGGATTCAATTAATTATTAATTCCTTATGGAGTCTTATATTCTTTGGGTTTGAAGCTTATTTTTTATCATTTTTATGGATTCTTCTTCTTATGATATTCGTGATTTTTATGATATTTATATTTTACAAAATTAATAAAATATCTAGTTTGCTTCAAATACCATATTTAATTTGGGTTATTTTTGCAGGTTACTTAAATTTAGGTATATATCTATTAAACAAATAGTTTTAATCTATTTGTTTTTATATTATTATAAAGACGTATAAATAAAATATTAATAATTATTAATATTTAAAAAAAATAGTGCTATTTCTTTAAAGTTGTTATATAATATATCACCAAGAAGGTGATTTTATGCCATATATAGAATTTAAAAGTGTAAATAAAATATATCATATGGGAGAAGTTGAAATAAAGGCTTTAAATAAAGCCTCATTTGAAATAGAAAAAGGAGAGTTAGTTGTAATTCTTGGACCATCTGGAGCGGGGAAAACTACGTGCCTTAACATATTAGGGGGAATGGATTCTGCTACTAGTGGTAAAGTTATGGTAGATGGTAAAGACATAACAAACTATAGTAATAAAGATTTAATTATGTATCGTAGAAGTGATATTGGCTTTGTTTTCCAATTTTATAATCTAGTGCAAAATTTAACAGCTTTAGAAAACGTAGAACTTGCCGTACAATTATGTAAGGATCATTTGAATCCTAAAACAATTTTAAACAAAGTAGGATTACAAAAAAGAATGGATAATTTCCCATCACAGTTATCAGGCGGTGAACAGCAAAGAGTCGCAATAGCTCGTGCGATTGCTAAAAATCCAAAGTTACTTTTATGTGACGAACCAACGGGTGCACTTGATTATAAAACAGGTAAACAAATATTAAAACTTCTTGAACAAACTGCTAGAAAAGAAAATATGACAGTTATAATAATTACTCATAATGCTGCAATAGCACCAATGGCTGATAAAGTTATAAAATTTAAAAATGGTGGAGTTGAAGATATCATCATTAATAAAAAACCAACCCCAATTGATGAAATAGAGTGGTAATGATGAAAAAAGATAGAATAAAAACAACTAGTACAAGAGAAATTAAAAATTCTTTTAAAAGATTTTTATCATTACTTGTAATGAGTATGCTAGGTGTAGGTGTATTTGTAGGGTTAAAGATGGCTGCACCAGACATGATTATGTCACTTGATAAGTATTATGATGATAATAATGTTTATGATGTAAAAATAGTATCAACTCTTGGATTGACAAACGATGATATAAATGAAATAAGCAAATTAAATGGTGTAAAAAAAGTAATAGGTTCATATTCTAAAGATGTTTTAATTAAAAATAATAAAAATAGTGAGTCAGTAATAAAGGTTATTGGAATTACTGATGATTTAAATGAAATTGAATTAAAAAAAGGCAAGAAACCAAAAGATGATAGTGAAATATTAGTTGAAGAAAATATGCTTAAACGTGAAAATCTAAAAATAGGTGATAAAATAACCTTGCTTGATGATGAAACGTTTAATAATAAAGAACTTACAATTGTTGGTATTGTTAAAAGCCCTTTATATATAACAACTGCTACCTCAAGTTCAAATCGTGGAAACACTACCATAGGAACAGGTGAAATAGACTATTATGCATATGTTAATAAAAGTAATTTTAATTTAGATTATTATACTGAAAGCTATATAATAATAGATAATGCAAAAGATAAAACAACGAATAGTGATGAATATAATAAACTTGTTAGTGATGTCTTAAAAGAAATTGATGAAATCAAAGAACTAAGACAAAATGCTAGATATAATGAAATATATAACAAAGCAAAAGAAGAAATTGATGCAAAAGAAGCTGAAGGAAATGCTAAGCTAAATGATGCAAAGAAAGCACTTGATGCTACCCAAAAAGAATTATTAATGACAAAAAATACTCTTTCTTTTTCTAAAGCAAAATTAGATAATACACTAGTAAAATTAAATGATTATAAAATGCAATTAGATTTAACTAAAAAGAGTTTGGATGAAAATAAATTAAAATTAAATGCTTTAAATAAAGAAATAGAAGATAGTAATAACAATATTAATAGTCAATTGAATAATTATGGAATAAATATTGTTGATGTTAATAGTTTTATAAATTTTTCTAAAGAATTAATTATCTTAAATGCTACTGAAGAAATAAATAATATTGATGAACAATTAAGAGTTTTTCTTAGTGAACCTCAAAATATAGATATAGTAATAGCAAGTATCCCTATTGATATACCTAATTATCAACAAATTATTACAACAGCTTATATTTGTAAACAAAATAGTGATAATTTTTTTGAAATTTTAGGTGCTATAAATGGTATTAAGGAAGCTGAGGAAAAATATAATGAAGGACTTTTGAATTATAATACTGCTTTAGCCGAATATGATAAAGGTTATAATTCATATATTAGTTATTATAATGAATATCAAAATGGACTAAGTGATTATAATAATGGTTTAAGACGATATAATAATTGTTTAAATTTATATAATTATAAAATAAAAGAATTTTATGAAAGCCAAAACATATTTAACTTAGAAATTAAAGATGCAAAAAGTAAGTTAGATGATATAAAAAAAGTTAAGTGGTATACATATACAAGATTAGATGATAGTGGCTATTCAAGCTTTATAGATGATGGAGAAGGCGTATCTAATCTTTCTAAGATTTTTCCAACTATATTCTTTGTTGTTGCCGTTTTAATTAGTTTAATTTCAATGTCAAGAATGGTCGAAGATGACAGAATGTTAATTGGAACTCTTAAGTCTTTAGGTTTTAATAACAAACACATAAGAAAAAAATATTTACTTTATTCTGGGATAGCTACTATATCAGGAGGAATATTAGGAGCATTATTAGGATTTTTCTTACTTTCTAGATATATATGGAATATTTATAAAATACTATTTGATGTACCAGTATTTAAGTATGATTTTAATCCTACTAATACAATATTAGGACTTGCAATATCAGTTATATGTATTTGCGGTACAACGCTTTTAACAATAAAAAAAGTCGTTAAAGAAAAACCATCTGATTTAATGAGACCGAAAGCTCCTGAAAATGGGAAAAGAGTTATTTTAGAAAAAATACCATTTATTTGGAAACGTATAAATTTCTCAAATAAAATAACAATAAGAAACTTATTTAGATACAAAAAAAGAGTACTAATGACAATTTGTGGTATATTAGGGTGTACGGCTTTAATGTTAGTAGGATTTGGTATTAGAGATTCTATTGTAAACATACCAGATAAACAATATAAAGAGGTATTTAAATTCGATGACATGCTTTATTTAACTGATGATATAAAAGATGAAGAAATAAAAGAAATATTAGATAATGAGCATATTAAAAGTAGTTTAAATGCAAAGACGGATGTATCAATGACTTCAGAAGGATATAACATTAATTTGTTTGTACCAGAAGATATAAATGAAATAAAAAATGTATTAAATTTAAGAGATAATGATACCAAGAAAAAGTTATCGCTAATACCTAATAAAGTAATTGTTTCTGATAAGTTAGCAGATTTAGAAAATAAAAAAGTGGGAGATAAAATAAAGCTAATTGATTCAGAAAATAATGAATACGAGTTTATTATTTCTGGTATTTGTGAAAATTATGTAGGACATTACGTATTTATGGATAAAGAAACGTATGAAGAAAATATTACATCATATAAAACAAATATAATATATTTAAAAATTGATGATTTAAAAAATGAAGAATCATTATCTAAAATGCTAATGAAAAAAGACTATGTTATGAGTATTGTATCAGTTGATTCTACCATGAGTATAATTGATGATATGCTAAGTTCATTAAATAGTGTTGTAGTAATACTAATATTCTTATCTGGAGCGTTATCATTTGTTGTTTTATATAACTTATCATACATAAACATAAGTGAAAGAAAAAGAGAAATAGCAACTCTTAAAGTATTAGGATTTACTGATAAAGAAGTAGATAATTACATTACTAAAGAAACAATTATCCTTACTTTAATAGGTATTGCTTTAGGTTTAATATCAGGTATATTCTTAACATACGTTATTATTGATACCGTAGAGATAGAAATGGTTAGATTCTTACGTAATATAAATGTATCTAGTTTTGTATTAACAACATTTATTGTTATGTTATTCACATTAATAGTTAATAAAATTATCCACTATGCACTAAAAAAAATAGATATGATTGAATCATTAAAAAGTGTAGAGTAATATAAAAAGAATTCTAATTTAATTTTAGAATTCTTTTTGTATTAAAAAATAATTATTTTCTTTTTAATAACGAATAAATTGGTATGTTAGGATAGCTTTGCTTGCCATACCTTATTAAACTTTTGGCATCATCTAAGTATACTATTTTTTTATCACAGTATTCTGATAACTTTTTATTAAATAAATCTATGAATTGAGAAATATCTATTACTTTTGAATTTATAATCATATTGTATAATTCATCTAATTCGTGATCTTGTTTTATAAAATAATTAAATTTACCATCTATTAAAAGAAGTGCTAACTCATTATTAAAAATACTTATATTAGATTCATAAATATTTTTTTCATCTTCATCACTTGTATAATAATGTATTGTATCAATAGCACCAAACTTTTTCCCATCATACATAAAATTAAACATCATATCAAAACCTTTTATATGCATATTACTAACTAATTCAGTATCTTTTAAAAACATATGATATGCATTTAATAAATCATCAAATCTTATTGTTAAGGGATTAATTTTAGTTAAGTTATATCCGTTACATCTATCCATTGTGTATGCTTTAATAACACCATCTATAATAAATGCTTTTTTAGCAAAATAATAACTATCATTTTCTACATCTGAATACTTTAGTAAATCATCACAATCATAATCTTCAGGATTTATTATCTCATTAAATTTTTTTAAAACAGTTTTATTATTTAAAATATAAACATCACCTTCGGAACCAGAGCCAATTAGCCTTTTTCCAAGAGCCAAATTATTTAACTCCTGTCTTGATATATTAATTTTGTTATCCATGTGTAATACTCCTTTTTGATGATATTATAACCTTTATTTAATATTTATCAAGTTTTTTAGTGTATATTAAAACTAGATAATGTATTTATTATCTAGTTGTTTTATATAGTAGAGTGTTTTTTGTTAAAAAATTAACTATCAATATAATTTGTTTATAACATTCTTTTTCACTAATCATTAATATTTTTTTATTATCTTATTTCTTCTATCTTTATTTTTTTTGCAGCTTCTTCCATTAATAACTCAGGGTTATCAAATAAGTATTGAAGCAATTTAACACATTTTGTGAAATAATAACCATCTGCTATTCTTTCGTCTAAGTTAATAACAAACTCACACATTTTTTTAATGGTCTTTTTACCATTTATGATTACTTCTTCATCTTTAATTTCACTCATAGTAGCAAGCCCAGAACAAGAACCAAAATCAGCAATATTATGGTGAATAGCCCTGCATTTAATAGAACCTAAATTGGAAACAATCAAACTACTATAATATAAATTATCTTAACATAAAGATTTTGGTATCCAACCTTTTTGATCTAATTTTTTGAACATTCCTAGGATAGGTACTCTAACTATATTTGGTAATCCTCCCAATACATCTAAAGCTTTATTGGCGCCTTTTTTACTAAAGTTACTTTTGTTTCTATAATTATTAATAGTTTTGCAAACCTTTTTACTAATAGTATCTAAATTATCGTTTTCCTCAATTGGTATCATAGTCATCATTTCTTCACTACTATCTTCAAATTTAACTTTAGCAGAAAATGCAATTACAACATCATAATGCTCATATACATGCCTATTAGCAATAAATCTATTTAGTTTTGGTCTATTATATATAACCTTACCAAATGCTGTTAAAAAAGCATGGAAATAAGTAATGTGTTCATCATTTTTTTCTTTTTCTCTATAAATTTAACTAAATTAGTTAAATCCATTTTTTGATTAATATAAACATCACTAACACTTCTATTGGGTTTTATATCTATTAATAATTGTTCCATTCCGTTAAGATCTCTAATTCTTCTTCCGTCTTTTCTATCTTGAAATTTTCTTTTATATTTTTTACTCATAATACCACCTAATTACATACCTTTATGTTCTATTTTACCCCATTCTAGGTTTTTAGTAAATATAGCTTTAATATAACATATTAAATATGTTGATAAAAATAATGGATTAAATATTATACTTGTTAATCTTTTAATTCCGTGAATATTAATTTTTTTCCAATCGCAAAGATATAAGTATAAAGTCATTATAACAAGTAGTAAATATAGTTCTAATAATATAAATAATATTATTTTAAATATGTTTGTAAATAAGCTTGTTGCCATGCCTATTAATAACAAAGCTAATCCAATAAAAAGTATTACTGAACTTATCATAACAATAGCTTCATTGATATTTTTTTTAATAGCGTTATTAGTAAGCTTTTTAGCATCTATTTGCCCTTTTAACCATCTAGTTCTTTGTTTAATTGATACTTTTAAACTAGTAGGTTGCTCATCATAATAAATACAGTCTTTAGCATAGTAACTTTTTATGTTTTTTTCTGACATATAAAGAGAAAACTCAAAATCTTCAGTTAAAGAATAGAATGGAAATCCATTTAATTTTTCTATTATTTTACCATCTATATAAAAACCAGAACCACATAAAATCACAGATAAATTATTTATATTTCTAAATTTATTTAAAATAGTATTATGCAAACAAAAAAGTAAACCAGAACATGAACTAACAAGATTTTTTGAATTTAATGTATTTCTAAAACCAGTTGTTACTTCATAACCCTTATGCCAATATTTAAGCATATTTTTAATAAAATTCTTATCTAAAATATTATCAGCATCAATTATAAAATATAAATCATAATGTTTTGTTTTAAGAATATCTTTTAAACATTCATCTAAGGCATATCCTTTTTTGTGTTTAACTGGTTTTTTTCTAATATATACATTAGCATTAAATTCTTTTGCAATATTGTATGTTGGATCATTTTTATCTTCTATAATGACATAAACGTTAGACATATCTTTATTTTGAATTTTTATATGTTTCAAAGTGTTTCTTATTACTTTAGATTCATCTCTAGCAGGTATTAAGATAGCATAATTACTATTTTTGTTTTTTGTTAACTTTTTATTTGTACTAAAAATAATATTTATTAATATTAGAATAATAGCAATAATATCAAGAGTTAATCCTATAAAAAAAATAATATTCATTTAGACACCTCATTCTATAGATATTATACTATAATTTTTTTTCTTTTTTATTAAAAAAATTAGCATATAAAAAATCCAACCTTTCTAAAGACTGGATTTTTTATATTAAAGTTCGCTTTAAGTGCGAATAAAAATTCTAAATGGCACGATTTTAAAGGCAATTTTCAATTTTTATTTTTACACCTTTCTATTTATTTAATTACTTTTAGTTTAGTTCTTATAAGCTGTTTTCCTTTTTCTTCTTCAGGTTTATAATCATTATCTTTTGGCTGTGTTTCATAGAATTTTAGAATTACATTTTCCAAAAAACTAATGTAATTTTCACGATGTGCTACAGATTTTTTTAATATTTTAGCAAGTTCAATTATATGTTTTCCAATTAATTCTTCATCTTGATTTGGAGTACACCACATAACAGTGGAGAAATCTTTTACTTTTACAATGTACCCGTTATCATCAAATGTAACCGTTGCAGTTCCACAAGAAAATGTTTGAAACTTATTTTGTTTTTTATTATCAAATAATTCCATAACCCTCCTATACAAAAATAAAAACCCGATACTTTCGTACCAAGTCTCATATTAACGAACACATTGGTTCGAATCATACTAATGGCACGGAGAATATTGAAGTATTCAACTCATACCTTTTTATAAAATGGAACTCAAGTTCCACTTGCTATAAATATTATAGCATATTATTTAATATTTGAAAAGATCTAAAATGGTAAATCGTCAAAATTTGTTACATTTTCGGAATCTACTTCATTTTCATCTGACCTATTATCATCGTCATCTTCCGAATTAAGCGCATTTAATTCATCTGTAATTTTTTTTATAATAAGAATTATTTCATTAAAATAATCTTTTACATTTCCGTCATCGAGTATTTCTACATTTGATTTTGTATTATATTGAACATTTTCATTATATGATAATAATTCATATATTTTTGTTGCATTTATTTCTTTATTAGCATAATCAATCATATAAGTGTTACCATTTGATTCATTACTTATTATTATATTATTTGAATCATCTATATTTAAATTAATCACTGTCTCTGTCATATTTTTTTATTCTCCCTTCAATAGCTTTATATCCTCCATCTAGATTATTTTTAATTAAATCTAAAATACTATATTCATTTTCTTTTTCATATTCTAATGCACCATAATACATAGAAATATTGTTATTTACCTTATTTAAATAAATTACATTATCAACATCTAAATTAACAACAAGTAAAGGATTATGAGTAACAATCAATATTTGTTTTTTATCTCTTATTCCACTTAAATACTTAATTAAAAAGTCATTAATTCTTTTTGGATTAATATCATCTTCTGGTTGATCTATAGCTAAAACACAAAAATCACTTTCTTTTTCCTGAATCAAAAATTTATAATAAACTAAAGATATTTCACCTGGAGTATTTCCTATCGACGATTTGGATGAAATTGCAGAAATAAATGTACTTTCTTTAGACCATTCGTCTATAAAGCCCTGTATTTTTGTTGTTATAAATTTATCTATCTCTTTTAAGGAAGTACATCCTTTTAACGATTCTAAATATTCATCTTTACTACTAATCTTTTTTATTAATTTTTCTTCACTGTATTTTGTGTTAAAGCACCATTTATAAAATTCATCTTTTAAATCTATATTATTATAACCTGTAGTTTTAACAAATTCATAATCATTTATTTGCTTTTTTGAAAATCCAGATAATATTTTTGGGAATTTAGGAAATGCATTATCTTTTTTATTAATTTTTACAAAATTTACAATACTTTCTGCAAAATCATTATAAGTTTTTAATAATTGTTCATTTTTTGATTCATCAGATGTTCTTCTATTGTTTAATTCTAAGGAATAATCATTTAACACTTTTGAAACAATACCTTTAGATTTATTGTATTTTTCTTTTTCTTTATATTTTTTTTCGACAACATCATAGATTTTTTCTAATTGAGTAATTGTATTATTAATTTCATCAGTTAAAGATAAATTTTTATAAAATTCTTCATTCATTTCAAACTCATTTTTTAGTGAATCAATTTTAATTTTTAATGTTTCACTTCTTTCTTTAAAAAAAGTTATATCTTCAAGTTCAATGCCTGAATTAATAATAGGTAAATAAAAATTACGTTTTACAGGAACTATTTTTACTGTATTCAATCTTAATTTCTGCGCTTCTTCATTTATTGTTATTTTATTTTTTATATATTTATTTATATCAGTAAAATATTTTTTTATATTTTCTGCAAATAAATCTTTAGTTGTAATATTATCATAATAATCAGAATCTTTATCAAATAAATTTCCATCTCTAACTTTTTTTACAATTTCTCCTTGAGTTATATAGTTAATACTTTCTTTTTGAAATGAATCATCATTATAATCAAAACTCATATTATTTTTTTTAACAATAGAATCATAAACCTTATTATTTCCACTACATATAAGATTCAATAATAAAGATTTACCAGAACCATTATCGCCAATAATTGCGTTAATTCCATTTGACAATGGATATGTATTATCTCCAATTGTAATGCTTTTTATATAATGTTTATTATCATTCGAATATCTATTAGCGCGACTATTAAATGAACTTATTGACATTAATAATCCTTTAAAAGATGGAAGACATCTTAAAGATGAAAAAGTTCTTTCACTCTGTTTGGAGTTGTTATCTCTATATGGATAAGCCGCCCATTCATGACAATCACTTCCTGTTATAATTGGATAATCTATACCTATTTCGCTTAGACTATTTTTCAAAATTCCTTCAGTTCTAGTAGTTGAATACTCAAGTGAATCAAAAAAGCCAGTCTTTAAAAAATATGATGGATCCTCACATGCTGCAGATAAACTATCAGTTTTACCTGTTTTATTATCTAATGCTTGTTTTTGATGAACTATTAATATTGCATTAATATTAATTTTTTTTAATAAAGTTTCAAAATCATCCGTAGTATATGCTTCTTCTTTTGATAATTCTTTAAAATCTTTGATTGTTTTTGATAATAATTTTAGTTTTTCTTCATCGCTATCATCAAATATTGTTACTACGTGACATTTAGGGTAATTATTCTCCAAAATAACATCGAATTCTATTCCAGGGAGAATCTTTTTTATGATATTATTTTGCTTTATTTCATCTTTTAATTTTGCGTACAAATTATAATCAAATCTATTATGATCAGTAATAGAAAACATATTAATATTATTTTTTTCAAGTGCATTTATTAAAACGTTAGTATTGTTAATATTTGATTCTTTAACAATATTACCATCTTTGTAATAACTAGCATTTGAATGAATGTGCAAATCAATGTTAATATTAGTTGTAGAAAAATGTTCTTCTTTCATTTTTTACCTCCATTCAACTTAATAATATCATGTGATTTTAAATAGATCAACACAATAGAAAAAAGATATCATAATTTTAATGATATCTCAGCTATTTTAATTATACACCTTTTAGTTTTCTTTATCTATAATATTTTCTATTTCTTCACCAATTTTTTCAATAACACCGACTACTAAAGCATTACCCATCATAAAGTTTCTTTTCTTTTGTGTCATACCTGTATTAGTCCAATTGTCAGGGAATCCATTTATTCTTTCGCACTCAACTGGAGTTAATAATCTTGGCTTTTTAGTTTTGAAATCTTCTATAACATGAGTAGTTCTGCTTACTCCACCTTCGCTAGTTAACATTGTTCTTGCTGGAGCATCTAAATTATCAGGAAAAGGCATTGCACCTTCCGTATAATAATAAGGAGTTCCATCAGGTTTAACTCTAGGAATTCTTTTACTTCCTTTTAAGAATGCAAATTTTTCAACTTGAGTATCAGTTAAGAAGAATTTTTCGTCAACTTCATTTTCTTCTCTTATTTTTCTTAATGGATAAACCAAATTAAAATCAGCTTTTGTTTTAACTGTATAGATTCCACCGTTTTTCATAACACCTGCATTATAAAATTCACATTTAAACATATTACTTACTTCTATAATATCTTTATAATCTGAAACACATGCTTCAGCAATTGCTTCATAAGATTCTTTAATTGGAAATTGTTTAACAAATAATCCTTTTTCAAAGATTACATCGTTATCATTTAATTTTTGCATTTCTTTATAATAGTTAGTTGATTTATGATATGCAAATATATAAGTTCTTCTTCTTTTTTGTGGTAATCCATATTCACCAGCATTTATAACTCTCCATTGAACATCATAACCATTTTCATAAAAACTTCTTAAAATAATACCGAAATCTCTTCCTCTTTGTTTAGCAGGAGATAATAATAATCTATCTACATTTTCTAGAAGAACAAATGGAGGTTGTTTAATTGCTAATGTTTCTTCTATAGCCCACCATAGAACACCTTTTTTTCCTTCAATACCTTTACTATTAGAAAGTGTTTGCGCAACTGAATAATCTTGGCAAGGAAAACCACCAACTAATAAAGTATGGTCTGGTACTTGCTTTTTATCTACTTCAAATATATCTACATTACTAACATCTTCAAAACCAAATCTTGTTCCATAACAATTATAAGCATCTTGTGTTTTAGTAGAAGGTTCCCATTGGTTTGCCCATAGAAATTCCCAATTTCCATTTTCAGTTACTTTTTCTCCTTCCAATGAAACTTTATTTAAACCGCATCTAAATCCACCAACACCAGCGAATAATTCTACACATGTCTTTTTCATTTTGTACCTCCTGTTTGTTGTCTATTAATTCTAAATATATTATAATATAATTGATTTGAAAGATCAACCTTTACCAGGAAATATTATACTAAATTTCCTAGAAAAGATCAACATTTGTATATAAATATTTTATATTATTTTTTTATCAAAAACAAGATCGAAAGGAGCATTTTATGAAAAAAGGAAGATTATACAGCAGAGAAGAAATTGAACTTATATCTAAATCAGCAATTGGTAAATCAGTTAATGATATTTTAAATGAAGAAGTAATTACAATTGAAGATAAAGAAGCTAACAAAGGCGGACTTGGTCAACTAATTGAAAAATTTTTATTCGGTATGGATAACAATAGTGATTCTGAACCTGACTTTATGCCAGCAGGAATTGAATTAAAAGTAACACCATATAAAAAAATTAAAGATGGTAAATTATCAGCTAAAGAAAGATTAGTACTTAATATAATTGACTATATGACTGAATACAAAAATGAATTTAAAAGTAGCCATTTTTGGTATAAAAATAATAAAATTCAACTATTATGGTATTTATGGGAACCAAACAAAGATAAAAAAGATTTAATAATTACTCATGAAAAACTATTAGAGCTTGAAAATAATGAAGACTTAAAACAAATTGAAGAAGATTGGAATTTTATAATTCAAAAAATAAAAGATGGAAAAGCTCATGAAATATCAGAAGCAGATACAATGTATTTAGGAGCTTGCTCTAAAGGTGCTAATGCTTTATCAGTAAGAGAACAACCATTCAATGATATACCTGCAATGCAAAGAGCATTTTGTTTTAAAAATTCATATATGACTCAACTTGTTAGAAAATATATTGGCGATTATTCAAATGTTGAAAAAGTATTAAAAGGGACATCAAATACATTTAATGAATTTATTAATAACGTAGTTAATAAATATAAAGGTAAAACTCAAAAAGAATTAATGAAAGAATTTGGTTTAGAATCAAATGCTAAAAATATAAATAATATGCTTATTAGTAGAATGTTTAATGTTAAAAGCAAATTAGCTGAAACTGAAGAATTTCAAAAAGCAAAAATCATACCTAAAACAATTCGTATAGAAGAAAATGGTAGAATAAAAGAATCTATATCATTTCCTTATTTTAAATATACAGAAATAGTTAATCAAAATTGGGAAGATTGCGATTTAAAAGAAGAATTAGAAACAACTAAATATATGTTCTTTGTATTTAAAATGGAAAACGGAGAATATGTATTTAAAGGAATTAAACTATGGAATATGCCTGAGGTAGACATTGAAACATCTGTTATGGAAATGTGGAAGAAAACTTATAATACGATTAAATCTGGTAATATTGTTAAATCTATTGAAAATGGAATAAGAAAAACAAACTTCGTAGGTATGAGTGAAAATAATGTTTGTCATGTTAGACCTCATGGAAGAGATGCTAAAGATACTTGTAAATTGCCAGTCCCTGATAAATTAACTGGTGCAACAGAATATACTAAACATTGTTTTTGGATTAATAATACTTATATTAGAAAAATATTCGAAGAATTTTTATAGGAGGAACAATGGAAAAAAGTGCTATAGTTATTGATACAAATATATTTGGAAATCCTGATAAATATGATTTTAATGATATAAGAATTAATACCTTTTTTAATTCTTTAAAAGACGCATCTAATATTGATGTTTATATTCCTGATATTGTTTCAAATGAGATTAAAAAACATATAAAAGAAGCATTATTAAAAGATCAAAAAAATCCAACTTCTAAATACTTCAAAGATTTCATAGAAAAAGATTTTTATGAAAAAGCATATAAAAATGCCGAAAAAAAATTTGATAAGATACTAAAAAAATATAAAATAAAGACGATAAAATGTGATAAATATATAAATATTAGCGATGTAAATAATTGGTATTTTAATAAAATGTTGCCATTTGAAGAAACAAAACCAAAAGAATTCCCAGATGCTATGATTATATCAGCTTTAACTAATTACTTTAAGGATTTAGAATATGATAAAAAATATTTGATTAGTGATGATAATGGATTTGCAAATGGATTAAGTAGAGAAACTGATTTTATAAGATATAAAGATATAAATTCCATAAGAAAAGAAGTATTAGGATATACAGATGCTGATATAACAATAATATACAATTATTTACAAAAAAATAGAAAGATGTTTGAGAATAACGAAATATACAAATTTGAATCTTATGACTCCAGTGATGAAATATATTTAGATAATGTAGAATATGCATATATAAAAGATATTGATATATTAGAAGATAATAGTAATTCACAAACAATTGAAGTGACGATTGAAGCTAAATTAAATGGTTACTTTTTGATTTTTGATCCATATGATTCTATGTACGATAATGAGGATAGAAAATACTATTATATTATTCAAAGAGAGTGCAAAACATTGTTAATTGAAGATGAAAGTTTCTTTTTAGAGATAATTAAGGATGATAATGGTAAAATAGTAAATTATAATAGTGACATCGAATGTAAAGGTATAAATTTATTAGATTATTTGAATCAAATGAATATAATTTATGAAAATTAAAAAAACAGCTTTTATTGTTAAAAGTTGTTTTTATTTTGCAATTAACTTATTATTTTCTGTAAGTAATATGTTTATTTCTCTATCAATTATTTTATTATGTTTCTTTATAATTTCGCAAGTTTTAATTTTAGATTGTAAATCTCTTATTACTTCATTGTAATAATTGTTAAGAGAAGTATATTCATCTTTTAAAGATTTATCATTAGTTTTAGATTTTAATTCATAATTTTTCTTTCTCAAACTAATCATGTCATTTAAGAAATCTTTATTAACTTCACTAAACATACTTAATTCTTCAAGAGTATCTATTTTATTTTCATCCATAAATCGTACTTCAAGATTATATAGTTCCATTTTATTTATTTCTTTTTTCATTTCTTCACTTATAGGATAATTTCTTGGACTCTTTTCATAAGTCTTAATTCTAAATATAAAGTATAGAAACATTGCACCAAGGCTATGTTTATTTTTATAATACTTATTCTTATGATAATTATAAGTTGTTAATTCATCAGTAGTTAATTTATCAGGAACTTCTTCAGCGATTCTTCTATAAATATTATCAATTGTATAATCTTCACCAAATTGTCTTTCAATTCTAATATTTCTTTTCATATTAATATGTCTAACTGATAGCTTTCCATATCTTTCAATGACTTCATAATTCATTTTTTTCATAGTGTTAATAAAGTCTTGATAATTAAAAGAGTTTTTAACTGCTATATCTATATCTCTTTGTGTTCTTACTGAATAATTATCATGATTCATATATTTACTAAAATCAAAATTTTTCCTAGTTACTTTTTCCTCTAAAGAAGACAAGCCATATTCCTTACAAATAAAATCATTAGTTTGTCTTAACCTTGCCATTTCATGATTACTATAATTATATTTATGACCATCTTTCATACTTACAGAGTTAACAACAAAATGATTATGAATATGATTAGTATTTAAGTGAGTAGTAACAACTACTTGAAATTCATCTCCCCACATTTCATTTGCAAGTTGTATTCCAATTTTATGAGCTACATCAGGAGTTACTTCTCCTTCCTTAAATGATTGGTACCCATGAAATCCTTGAATATTATCTATCTTATTATAAGCTTTCTTAACTAACATCATATCTTGATAAACACTATTAGAATCACAATTGATTCCTGTTACATAAAACTGTTCTTCAGTTTTATTTTTGTTTGAAGCATAATCAATTGTATTTGATAAATCTGATATAGGTATTTGTGTTTTATCTTTATTCTCAACGTATTCAATTGTATTGTTAATAGTTTTCTTTATTGGCCATAGTGAAGTAGTTGCCATTTGTTCACCTCCTAATTTATTTTTGTTTTTAAATCTTTAATAATCTTATTAGTTTCATCTAAAATATTTTTAATTATTAATTCGTATCCATCTATATCTTCATTTTCTAAATTGGTATTTAGCTTTTCAAGTTTTGAATTTAGTTTATAAATTTCTAATATAGAATTTAAAATCTCTTGATTACTTTTTACATTCACAATATTGCTATTAACTAATGCTCTAATATATTCTGATTTAGATAATTTTAAAGCATTGCAATCATCAGTTAATTTATTAAATTCATCATCATTAAAAAATATTTTTACTTCTTTATTTCTTGTTCTATTACTCATAAAAACTCCTTTCGGGGATTGGGGTGTCCCCATATATTGGATTTTACCTTTAAGGGGTACAAATCCGTTGCTTGCTACTAATTATTAGTAAAAGATTTTATTTCATCAATTGAGCTATCAGTAAGTTCAGATAATATCATTTTTATCTTTTTATCTATTAACTTAACATCAAAATCTTTATCAGTTAAATCATCATTTTCTTTTAAAACACCTAAAATATTTACTGGATGAGTTCCATGAAATCCATTATCATATTTTATCTTTTCATCAGGAAATATTCTTACATAGTCATAATCATATGGCATGATATGATCAATTTTACCTTTATCAAAATCCATTGTTCCCGTAAACAAATCAACTTTATAATACTTCCTTAATTTATCTAAATGTTTAATAACATCTTCCTCAGGTCTATAAGTAGAGAATCTAATTTTATTTTCTAAATTATTGTTAGGTCCAGGTTGTAAGATAGGAACATCTAAATAACCATCTAAAAATAATTGATTAAAATTTTCATAAAAACAATCTCTAAAATATACTTTATCTGCTAAAACTTCACCATCAACTTGTTTTAAATCTATATGATCTATAAAGTCCATAACAATATTTGATTTTCTTTTTCTATCACAATTTTTCCAGACATCTAAAAATTTATCATATAACATAGGTAACTTAATCTTATTAATAAATTGTAAATCTCTCATTAAAAGTAAATCATCAGGAGAGAAAGTCATTTGACTTAATTGTCCGTTTTCAAGTATTATCTTTTCTAATTGAAGTATTTCTTTATCTATTTCTTCTTTTTTTCTATTATATGTATCTAAATCAAAACTACCATTTATATAGGCATCTGTTATTCTTTCTTTTTTCATATTTAATATATTCATATCCTTTGAATAATCATGTTTTGATTCAACTAATTTTGTTTTTATTAAAGGAAAGTAATATGAATTAACTACAGCATCATATTCAAAAATATCATTTAAAATATGAATCATTTGTTTCTCAATTGAATCTTCATTAATATTATTTTTACAAAACATACAATGATAATAATAGTATTCATTACCATTTTTCTTTCTAGTTGCTTTACCACCAAGTATTCTTCCACAAGTAGGGCAACTTAATTTTTGTAAGAATATATATTCTTTATTTCTTTTATAATGCCTTAAATTCTTTGGTGCTTGTGCCTGGCAATATTCCCATAATTCTTTAGATACAATAGCAGGACAAATATCATCATATCTTTTTTCATCTTTCTTACCACGATTGTTAATATAGCATCCTTTATAAACAGGATTATCAATTATTCTTCTTACGGATGAATCTTTCCATTCTTTCTTTCCAAGTGCATGTTCCTTTGTAAGTTCTTGTGCAATAATGAATTGAGAATTTCCTCTTGAGTACATTTCAAATATTTTTTTAACAACCAAACTGGTTACTGGATCAACTACAAGACATTTATTTTCCCTTCTATAACCAGTAGGTGTTTTACCAGGTATATGTCCAACTTTTATTGCACCATCCATTCCAATTTTAGTTCTTTCACTCGTTCTTTCGATTTCATTTTGAGCAACACTTGTCATAATTCTTTGAACCATTCTTCCGTTAGCATTTGTAGTGTCAAAGCTTTCAAAGATACAAATTAAGTCTAATTCATTATCACTAAGCATTTTATTTATAACTTCCATATCATAAACACTTCTTGAAATTCTATCTAATTTTATAGCAAGAATTGTATCAAATTTTTTATCTTTTCCATCTTTAATCATTTGTTCAAATGCCGGTCTATAATTTCCTGTCTTAGCAGATATTCCATCATCTTCATAATACTTATATATTTTAAAATCATTATATTCGCAATAGTCAGTAAGTCTTTTTTTCTGTTCTGATAAACTATATCCTTTTTTTGCTTGTTCTTCTGTAGATACTCTAGTATAGATAGCACAAACTCTTTCATTCGTATTTCCCATATACTTTCCTCCAATCTAATTAACTATTTAAATTTGGTTTTTCGTAAACAATATAGGTATCATCTGATTCAATATGAACAACATATTTTAGTTTTTCTAGTTCATCGAAAATCTTATCAACAACTTCTTTTGTATCACCACATACTCTATAAAACATTGAATCAGGTAAACAAATCTTTTTAGGAAGCATCATAATAGTTGTTAACAATCCTTTCCCAGCTAATGATAACCCCATATCATATAAATACCATTTAGTACCGAAATCTTTGTTTTCTGGTCTTAATAATTGCATTTTTATTCCTCCTTTTACAAAAAAAGAGGAGACAAAATCCTTGATAGAATCTTATCTCCTCATTAACTTCAATTAATTTAGTATTTGATAAACTACTTTTCGATATATTCATTATATACCTCCTTTAACAGGATAGTCTCTCCATTTATTGGTTATATATTTTATACTTATTTCATAAAAAGTCAATAGCACTAGATTCTAGCTTAGATTACTGATAAAGTTAGATAAATTTTTTAATTCAATCTTATTATCTAAAGTCTTATAATAAACTTCATTACTATAATTAAAGAATAAGAATAAATGATTATTAATAATAAACCTATGAGGTTCAATATAGTGTAGATTAGTTCCATTTAGAGTAATAATATTTCCGTTATAGAAAGTTACTTCTTTATTAGCATACTTACAAATGAAATCTAATCTTTCTTTTATTCCATCGTCAAATAGTAATAAATCTTTATGAATTTGTAACACAAAAAAATCCCACCGCCTTTCGGCAAGTGGAACTTTTTATAAAATATATGTTAATTTCGATACTTTTTTAT
>CAMFOH010000016.1 GCA_945969495.1 uncultured Mollicutes bacterium | reverse complement strand
AATATTCAATAAATAACAACAAAAAAAACTAAAATGGTACTGTTGATAACTTACACAGAAGCTAATCAGCACAACAGTTATTATCTGAGTTTATGGGGAATTGTAGGATAATAACTATTAAACTAATAAAAAATGCGACGAGCCTGTGTGGTATATGGTGGCGCACAGGAGAGACAGGAGATTCTTTTGGGTGGGGGAGTCTCCTGTTTATTTAAGCTAAAAATTAAGCGTGAACTTATTAAGGTTGTTTATTGACAAAAATTTAGGTTTAGAGTTAAAAGGTTTTTAAGCTTAAATTTTTTTGAGTAAATGATTACGACACCACGAGAAAGGAGTTAAAGTACCGCAGATGTTACAGATTAAAGGTTCAAGCATAAAATTAACTCGTGGTGACGATGCAGTTTTTTCGATAGATGTCTATCAACCAGATGGTACATTATATACTCCAAGTAAAGGGCAAAGGATAGTATTTTCAGTATCGCGTTAGCCCTCAAAAGAACCAAATCCGAAACCTGTGATTCAAAGAGAATTTTATCAATGTGAGACAGGGCAATGGATAGTAGAAATTAAGTCGATTGACACAAAATTTCTTGAATATGGAAAATATTTATGGGATTGTCAATTTTTCTTTGAAGATGGAGATGTAAATACTATCTGTAGTGGTATGCTCGAACTCCTTTATGAAATCGGATAAAGATAGAAAGGAGTGTAGTATGGCAAAGAAAAAAGATAAAGACATAAGTTTGCAATTTAGTTATGAGCCAGAGGGGACAAATCTTCTTGGACAAGATAAACCAGAAAATATAAAAATAACTTCTTCAAAATGCACTCATGGGTTAAAAGGTGTTTTAAATGTGGGGGTAAAAGAAGTTAAGTCTGATAAGAATATTTCTGATATGCAAGACATAGATATTAACAAAGAGACTCTTAAAGAGGGCGATTTGTTAATTTATGATGAGACAGATAAGAAGTGGAAGAATAAGCAGTTTGAAGAATATTATTCTGGTATTATATTAGATGGTAATGTTGACTTCTGAGATATAAGAAGCTAATATTGACATATAAATATATATAAAAGTGCTTTATCAAATTCTTCTTCATTAAAATCTGGAAAATGAACTTTTGGAAAATAAAATTCTGCATACGCCATTTGCCATAACATAAAATTACTTATTCTATATTCTCCACTTGTTCTTATTAACAAATCTATCGGTGGTAAATCATTAAACAAGTACTTATTAAATAATTCTGGGTTAATATCATCAGTATTTATAACACCATTACTAACGTCTTTACTAATTTTTTTAGTGGCATTTAATATTTCATCTTGACCACCATAATTTAAACAAATATTAAATATTCCATTTTTATTATCCTTTGTTTCTTCAGTCATATCTTCCATAGCTTTTATAACCTTATTACTAAGTTTTTCTTTAACACCAGAAAATATAACCTTAACACCCTTTTTTTTAACCGCATCAAAATTATCTTTAAAAGATTTAATAAAAAGATCCATCAAGTAATCAACTTCTTCTTTATCTCTTTTCCAATTTTCAGTAGAAAAAGCAAAAACACTTAAAACCTTAACTTTTTTATCATAAACATACTCTGATATCTTTTTTAAAGCCTCTGCTCCTTTTTGGTGCCCTTTAGTACGTTTTAGATTTCTTTTTTGTGCCCATCTTCCGTTCCCATCCATTATTATGGCTACGTGATTTGGAACTTTATATTTCATTTTTATACCTCCAAACAACTAAATAGATTATATCATACATTTAATGATTATGAATACCCATATTATTTTATTTACAAAAATAATAATCTTAAATATAGTATTATATTATCTTCACAATCTTTTTTATTTCATCTAATTTAATAGGAGTGAAAATAATTATGTGGTGCATATTTTTAATATTATTTATACTTTTTATACCAATTTTTATAATACTACTACCTTTTGCCTTATTATTTATAATTATAAATGCCATCTTTTCGTGTTTTTGTAATAATGGTAATAATTGTAATTGTAGATGTAGTAGAAATAACAATTGTAAAAGATAAAGAAAACTTTATCTTTTACAATTTATTTCTTTTGTAACTGCTAAGTTAATTATTTTGTTTTAACATCAATATGAAGATTTATATCTTCTTCAGTTGGTAATTTTTCTAAAATGTCCTTTGAAATATATTTTTCTATTTTATATGAAGATACCCCTATTGGATTGTTAATTCCCTCTAATGCCCATTCTACCGATATTTTATCTTTTTCTTTACATAATAGTAGTCCAATTGTTTCGTTATCACATTCTTTTCGTAAAGTTTTATTAACAGCTGTTATATAAAAGTTTAATTGTCCAATATACTCAGGTTTAAAATTTGTGTTTTTCAACTCTACGACTACATAGCACCTTAGATCCAAATTATAAAAAAGCAAATCTATGTAATACTCATTATTATTTGTACTTATTTTATACTGATTTCCAACAAAACTAAATCCTTTTCCAAATTCTAATAATAGATTCTTTATTCTTTCTAACATAGATTCTTCTATATCTTTTTCAATAGCATTATCTTTTAAATTGGATAATTCAAATATATAAGGATCTTTCATCATATCCTTTGCCATCTCGTTTTGAATTAATGGAATTTTGTCTTCAAAATTTGATAATTTTATATTTTCTTTTTGTCTTTGATATAAGTTTGAATCTATCTGATGAATTAATACAGTTTGAGACCATCCATTTTCTAGGCATTTTTCTGCATACCAAATTCTTTTTTCTCTATTTTTTTCTTTCTCAATTAAAGTATAATTATGCGTCCATGGTAATTTTGCCAGTGGTACTGGCAAAATTGATATATCTTTGTATTCTTTATAAAAAACTCTCATTCTTGATAAATTTCTTGGTGATAACCCTTTCATATTTTGAAACTCTAATTTTAATTCTATGGATAATTCTTTTATAAAATTATTACCATACTTACTATTTTCATCTATAATTTTTCCTAATCTAAAATATAAGTATAATAGTTCTTTATTAGCATTTTCTATTATTTTAAATCTTGTGTTTTTTATATCACTTTTAATATTTTCAATTACATTTTTAAAATCACTTATTGTTTCTATCATAAGTTTATCTCCTTTTCAAATTTTATAGACACATAATTTTCTTTTAATTCATACATTTTATAGCCTCCTATTTAATTATTCTATAATTATTTAAAAAACACTCAAATAAAAAAAACACCAATTAGGTGCTATAAACTTTCATATATTTCTTTTAACTTTTTACCTATCTTGTTTAAATCTCTTTGTTTTGCAACTTCATATGATTTTTCTGCCACACTAGGTATTTTCCCATCAAAAAATAACTTTATTTTTTCTTCAAATTCATCAACGTTTTTAGCTTTATATACGTTTTTGCCATCAATAAGCCAACCATCAAAGATTGGAATATCCCTTATAATTGCATCAGTTTTACATGCACATGCCTCTATTATTGGAATTCCTTCTGTCTCTTCAAGGGTTGGAAATAAATACAAGTCACAGCCACTCATAGCACCTTTTATTACGTCTTGCTCAACATATCCTGCAAACGTTAGATTATCTAACTTTGTGTTAACGGCTTTTCTAACCTTTTTTCCAGATGCTATTAAAGGACTATATCCAAACCAAATAAACTTATACTCTGGCATTCTTTTAGCAAGTTCTACAAAATCAATAATTCCTTTTCTTTCAATGTATAACCCTATACCTATAATGACTTTATCATCTTTACTATATCCATAAGTTTTTCTAAATTTTTTACCAAGCTTTTCATCTTTTTTAAAAAACTCAAGCTCAATGCCATTTGATACATCATATATCTTTTTATTTTCTAAACCTTTATAACCTTGAAGTAATTTTTTTGAATAAGGAGTTGGCGTTACTATAACATCTCCTAAACTATAACATTTTATTAACCACTTTTTAAATAACTTAGATGTTTGTTTTGCAAAAATAAAACCATTTTTATAATCTTCTTCCGTTGAATGAGCATGATAAACAATCTTTTTACCTTGCTTTTTAGCTTTTCTAGCAAAAAAGTAAGATTTAGGAAAATATGTATTTATATGCAAAATATCATAATCATCTTTAGGGTTTAAAGTGTAAGATATTTTTTCTTTTTCTAAAGCTTTCATCTGATGTTTAATTGCTTTTCCCAAACCTGACTTTCCTATTGTTTTTAACCCTTCTGAATATAATAAAACTTTCATATTACTTTACTTCCTTCCTAAAAAAACTAACTATTTTAGCAAATCTAAAAACTATTACGTCGCTTTTGTTAATCGCGTAACTTTTTCCAAGAGCTTTTCCCCCTATTGTGATAGCAGCGATTAAAGCGGTTAAAATAAGGGTTACTAAACTAACATTAAGATTAAATTCTAACGCGATAACATTAGAAATTAAAATACCAACCGAACCAGATATTATTCCACAAACATCACCTATAACATCATTACAAAATGCTGAAACTTTTTCTGCGTTTTGAATTAAAAAAATAGCTGTTTTACTTCCTTTTATTTTTTTAGATGCCATTGAATTAAATGGTTTTATTGAAGCTGCAGTAACGGATACTCCTATCATATCAAATATAACACCAATAATAATTATAAAAAGTATAATTAAGATTCCTATAATAGCATTTAAATGTGATACTAAAATTTCAGTTAAGCTTGAAAAAAATAGTGATATTAAAAACGCACAAATAGTTATTGTAATAACCCACTTATAGTCGACAAATCTTTTTGGTGTTTTATCGATTTTTTTTACTTTTTTTTCATATTTATCACTAAAAGACTTTATTTTCATCAAAACCTCCATGTAAAATAAAAGAAAAATTAATTTTCCTTTTGTTTATTTAAATAAAAGTTAATCGTTCTTTCTAAAGGATCTTCTTTGACTATTTCTTCGTTTTTTTCATCAAATACACTATCCTTTAAAACATCTTTTCTTTGATTCAATTTATTATATTCATTTTTTATTGAAATTAGTTCCGTTTGATACTTTGATAAAATACTAATACAATCCTCTATATTTTTATACCTTTGCTTTTTTTCTTTTTTAGTAGTACTAAATAAACCTTATTTTTTATTTTCTTTTTCAATTTTAGCCTTTCTAATAATACTTTCTACTTCGTTTACTATATCATCAATTCTTTTTATATCAGCATTAATTTCATCTTCACTAAGATTATTAGCAATTAATAACTTATTAATTTCTTTAATTATTTTTTTTATTTTATTTGATAAGAACTCAATGTCTTTATCTATTACATTTTTTAAAGCTTTATTAAATCCTTCTGATACCACTACTGGTTTAGAAGAATCTAAAAACTCTTTATTATCTATCTTAGAAAAATCTATTTTTTCACTTCCTAAGCTATAGAATTTTATTTTAGACTTGGTATCGTACATATCCTTTACCTCCTACCATTATCTAAACTAATAATAGCACAAAAAGAAAAAAGAATAAAGAGTAACTTTATTAAGTATTTATTAAAAAATAAAAAGATTGTACTTGTGTACAATCAAAATTGCGTGGAATCTTTTATGGCAAACTTTGCGTCTTAGGTCAAGTTGGATTTCCCACCTTTTCACCTTCTGTTACCATCCGGCCGTTCCCATTTAAGAAAAGGCATGCTTTCTTGCGATAAGCATTACTTGATTACCACTTAGTACGCACTGCAATTCCATAAAAGTCGCAGTCTAGGAAATTTCTTCAAATGAATAAATCACTATTAGCACTTTTTTGCAAGAGAAATTTCAGATAGCAATAACTCTTTACCTATGCCTAGGTTTAAGAATCTGATCTACCTTCCCAATACTCTCACTCAAGGCAAGCTACACTACTCATAGCGCAAGCCACATAGTAGGTTTAATCTTAAGCCGTACAAAGTCTAGCTTTGCACGCACTTAAGTCTCCGCGTATTGATGGGTCTTAATAATCTGTATGCCATTACAGCTAGCCCAGCAAACTCATATCCAGCACCCACCCCAATCTGGGCGAAAGAAGCAGGCACAAGACGTTTCACAGGTATGCTCTTTAACGGATTTTTAGGCCCGTCTTCATAGCGCAATTCAAACTAGAATACTGCTCCACGGCTAACAAATATATCATATTTTATTCCAAAAGTCAAAAACATATTACAAAAATAAAGAACCCATAACCCTTTATTTATCATTTTTTTTACTATTTTGTTTTTTTATTACGTTTGGTATTTTTATATGAATCTTTGCCTTATCTGTTAATATATCCGTTGTTAAAACTATCCAAACTATTAAAATAGTTATAATAACATATATTATTATTCCGGCCTTTCTATCTTTTAAAACATAAAATATTGATGCCAACGAAAACAAAATACTTACTCCATAAATTATTAGCACCGTTGTTTTTTGACTAAATTTTTTATTTAATAATTGATGATGAAGGTGCTGTTTATCCGCTAAATAAATTGGTTTTTTATGAATTATTCTTCTTATTATTGCAAATAACGTATCAAGAATTGGAATTGCTAAAATAATCATTGGAACAACTAAGGAAGTAAGTGTTACCGCCTTAAATCCCATTAAGCAAACTACTGCAATCATGAATCCTAAAAACATCGATCCGGTCTCACCCATAAATATTTTAGCAGGATTAAAATTAAAGATTAAAAAGCCTAAACATGCTCCAAGCATTATAAACGTAAGTGTTATTTCCAAACTACCAACATTATGCATGATAAAGGCAATAACACCAATTGTTGCAAAGAAAATAGTAGATATTCCACACGCTAACCCATCTAATCCATCAATAAAATTAATACAATTCATGAGTGCTACTATAAATATAATTGTAAGTGGATATGCAAGCATGCCAAAGTCAAAATAAAATCCAAAAAACGTTATATCATTTAATAATATGTTTCCATAAAAAGTTACGATTAAAGCTGCTATTATTTGACCTATTAGTTTTTCCCTTGCTTTTAATGGTTTTATATCATCTATCATTCCCGTTAAAATAACAATAAAACCACCTATTAATATCGCAAGCATTTGTGTATTTTGAGGAGCAAAAAACATGTATCCAAATAAAAATCCAAAAAACATCATAAGTCCACCAAGTAGTGGCATTGGTTTTTTATGAACCTTTCTTTCGTTAGGATAGTCAAGAGCTCCAACGTGGTTAGCAATCCATTTTACAATTGGAAAAAAAAGACCAGTTACAATCATTACCGACAAAACTATTTTTAATACCGCTATTATCTTGTCATTCATAAAATCACCACACTATAATAATTTTATCATAAAAATATAAAAACAACCATACTATTTGGTTGCTTTCTTTTCAAATCCTATTTTTTTTCTTATTATATAACAAGGTCTATCTAATATATTGCTATATATCCTTGATATATATAAAGCCATTATACCAATACAAAATAATAGTATTCCAATTAGTAAAATTATTGTTCTATGTGATAAATTACCCATTAATATAAAGTTTATAAAACATACAATAAAAGATATTACACCAATTACAAACACACTCTTTATTGGCTTTGTTGAAAATGATATTATTCCACCTAAAGAATATTTGATAAGTTTCATTATAGACCACTTAGATGAACCATGTGTTCTTTTTTCTGGAGTATAAGGAACATATATAGTATTAAAACCCACCCAAGAGAAAATACCTTTTAAAAACCTAGTTTTTTCTGGTAAAGATATAATAGCATCTTTAACGCATGATTTAAATACTCTAAAATCACTTGCTCCAGGAAGTAATTTAACGTCTGATAACAAGTTATTAATTCTATAAAAAAACGAAGTTAAAGTCCTTTTTAAAGGAGAATCATCTTTTCTAGATTCTTTATAAGATGCAACTACATCATACTCTGGATTTTGGATAAGTTTTTTATACATAGTTATTAAAGTTTCTGGAGTGTGCTGTAAATCCGCATCCATAATTGATACGTATTTACCACTAGCATTATTTAATCCTGCTAGCATTGCTGCTTCCTTTCCAAAATTTCTAGAAAAACTAATTACTTTAACATTTTTATTTTCATTACAAATATTTTCTAGTTTTTCCATGGTACTATCACTACTACCATCATCTACCATAATTAATTCATACGTTATTTTTTCCTTTTTTAGCGCATCACAAATAGACTCATAAAATTCATTTAACGTTTCTGCTTCATTATAACAAGGAACAACAACTGATAATTCCATAAATTTCCCTACTTTCTTTTATTTATTAGTTTCTGCCATTTTTCTAAAACTGCTTCATTACTATAATTTTTTGATTTTAACCTAGCATTTTTACCTAATTTATTTCTTAATTTATCATCATTAATTAATAACTCTATTTTCGATATCATTTCTTCTTCGTTTCTATCTTCTATTAAATATCCATTTTCACTATCATCTATTATCTCATTAGCCCCTTGAGCTGATGTATATGATATACATGGTAATCCATAGCTCATTGCTTCTATTAAAACAAGCCCAAAGCTTTCAGTACGTGAAGTCATTAAATAAATAGAGCTTGCAAGAAATAGATTATTAATATAATCTTTGTTTTGATATCCATGAAAAATAACTTTATCTCCCAGTTTTAACTCCTTTGCTAAATCAAGAAGATTGTCCTTTTCCATACCATCTCCAACAATGTTAAGTTTCCAATCAGGATATTTTACACTTATTTTTTTAAATAACTTAAGTAAATCATCAAAGCCTTTTTCCTTAGATAATCTTCCTACTGCTACTAAGTTTTTTGAATCTAACTTTGATAATTTATTAGGCATATTATCCAAACAATTAGGAATGTAAACTACTTTGTTTCCTAAGTGACTTTTATAAAATTCTGTTAATTCGTTAGAAACCAAAACAAGATTATCAATGTTTTTACATGATTTTACTAGCGAATTAATATAGCTTTTCTTATTATTATGATGATTATGTTCCCACGCAATTTTTTTAATATCTTTACTTACGAACAAAGCAGATAAATAATTATGAACTGTTCTAGTTGAAATAACAACATCAGTATTAAGTTTTCTTAAAGCTATTGGGGTTTTTACATACTTAACAAAACCAGTTTTAATACTTTGACCTATACCTTTAAAGAACATGTTAAAATTCTTCTTTTTTAAATAGTACTTCATTTCTTTTTTATTAGGTTTAATACTTGATATATAACTAACTTTTACGTTTTCATCTAGTTTGTATACTGGTTCATTATATAAACGATATACGCTTAAAATTTCAACTTCATATTTTGTTACTAACGTATTAGCTAATGTTGCTACAGCATTTTCTATTCCACCATATCCCAAATGAAGAGCTAATATAGTTATTTTTTTCATAATATCACCAATATAATTATACTAAAAGTAAAGAATTGCGTCAAAAAATACTAAGTAATAAGTAAAAAAAACGTAAAGAAAAAGACAATTTATAAATTGTCTATGTAACCCTTTATTCTATTTTTAAAGTTTTCGCTATTTGATTCATATTTTTCTGGTTTAAAACTTTTAATTTTTTCTAATACCTTAGATAAGTTTTTTGTATCATATAATGGTAAAACATAATTTTTCATAGCAAATTCCTTTGTTATTTGAAGTTGATGATCGTTTGTATGTTCACCATATTTTTTAAGTCTTGGAACAACAATAACTTTCTTACCATTTTTTATGCATTCTATTATTGTTCCTACTCCAGCATGAGTAATTACTATTTTTGCTTTTTTAATTAAATCTTCAATTTCTTCTTTAGTAGTAAAATCAAAAGATGTAATTTTTTTATGTTGTAACAACGTGGATCCTGTTTGAGCAATTACCTTGTCTTTTATGTTACCATTATCAATTTCTTTTGCAACAGCTTTTAAAATTCTTTCAAATGGTTTATCTTGAGTTCCTAATAAAACTAATATCATTAAAATATCCACCCCTCATACTTAGCTTTTGGATATAATTTTAGCATTGAATGCCATTGTACTACAAAAACATCCGCAATTGGATAAACTAATCTTCCAGTCAAGGTTTTTGTTTCAATGTTTGCAAATGATTCAATGTATATTACCTTTTTTCTAAATATTTTAGCTATATAGCACATGGAAACACACGTATGAGCTCCCGTTGTAACAATAACACTTGGTTTAAACTTTAAAAATAAGATTAAACTTTTTATAACGTTATAAGGAATAACAAAAATATACCTTAACATATGATCTTTATTACCAGTAAGTAAGTAATCAATCTTACTTTTATACCTTGCTTTAAGACCAATTGTTGACTTGTGTTTTTCTGTTACTATTTTATAATCATAATCTTTAAAAATACTTTTAAGCTGCATAAGTTCTGTAAAATGGCCACCCATGCTTGATATAAACATTACTTTCTTCATAAAATTCTCCTAATTAAATTATAACATAAATTATACATTATTTATAGTATTATAAAATTCATAAGTAGATAAAAATACGTCCATATCACTTACGTACTCTAATATAAATTTATCGTTTTGTTTTGATACTAATATTGCAATAGTTTTGTTATGAAAATCTTTTTTTATTGTTTTATCAATTATGTCACGATATAAAAGTACTTGATGAACATCTTTATATTTTGCTTTAGATAATTTTAATTCTAATATCACGAAGGAATTTAAATTATAATTAAATAAAACTAAGTCTGCATAAAATTTTTTATTCATATAAGTTAACTTATACTCACTACCAACAAATGAAAATCCTGTTCCTAATTCTAAGAAAAAATGTTCTAATTCATTTAATATATATTTTTTAAGTACTTTTTCACTTAACCTTTCGTTTGTATTTACGTTTATTATTATTGGGTCATGTATCATATCTTTTATACTTAACTCTTTTGAATTGCTTTCATTAACTAATTTGATGTTTTTCTTATCAGCATATGTTAATCTATCAAATGATTTATTTTTGATTTCATTAATTAATTCCCTTACTGATAAATTATTTTGAATACAACGATTTATATAATAGTTTCTTTCGTTTTCGTCATCAAATTTTAATATATATCTATAATGTGACCATGAGAGATTAAATTGTTGGCACGGTGTGCCAACTTTCTTAAAAGTTAAATATAATTTTCTCATTCTTGATAAATTAGTATAATCATAGCCATTACCATATTCTTTTGATAATAATTTAGACCATTTTTTTAATAATCCTTCACCATACTTTGCTCTTTTTTCTTTACCTTGAGCTTCTACTAATAATTTTCCTATTTCATAATAAGTTTTAATTACTTGATTATTCGACTGTAATCTTCTTACTCGCTCATTTACTTCTTGTTTTTCTATTAAATTTTTTATCTCATTAAAGTAGTCCATATATTTTCCCCTTCTTTTAGGTCATCTATTATATAGACTCTTTTTAAAAAAATTGTAGAAAAAAAGAAACCCAATTTGGATTTCTAATCATCATCTTCTAATGATACCCTTCTAAATGAAGGTTTTGTTTTATCAAGCTTTTTTTTAGTTTCTTCTATTTCTTTTATTTTTTGTTTTCTAGTTTTTTTAGGAACAACATATTCATCTTCTTCTACTTGTTTAATTACTGGTCTTTCATCTACATCATCAATGTCATAACCATTACTATCATCAGTATCATTACTATTAATTTTTTTATTTAATTTATCTATCTTCTTCTGATATTTTTTTATTTTTCTTTCTTTTGAAGTAAATAATTTATTTATGATTTTAATTAATATAATTACGATAAATAAACCTAACAATCCCGTTGCTATATAAAATAGATATTTTATTTGTTTATCTTTTACGTTTGATAGTTCCTCATAATATCTTTGGAAAGTACCTTCTTTTTTATCGTATAGATAAAATGCTTTATCACCAGTTTCTAAATTTTGCGCATAAACTAAGTAATAATCATCTTTTTTACTTTCTTTTAATTTATAACCATCTAAAGTAACATCATTATATTTAAACGTTGTTTTTATAAAACCACTTGGTGCCTTTTTTATATTATCTAAAACAAATAAGTTAACACCTGCACCTTTAGCTTCATTAAAAAGCGTATATTTTCCGTTATTATAACTAAATAAACTAATATTACCTTTTTCATCTTTCAAGGAAACTATAGTTATTTTAGCTATTTCATTATAATATGCATTAACGTTTTGGCCTTCTATATTAATTAGTTTTTCTTCAAAACCAGTTGGAACGTTTTCTAATTTATTTTTTCTTGCAATTGTGTACTTTTTATTATTTATAGTTACTTCTATTGGCTCTGGTTCCTCAACAGTAGCATTTATCTTATACTGTCTTTCATTACCATTTTCTGCTACTACAGTAACTATTACTGTATTAGGTCCATCATTTACTGGTACCTGTCCAATCCCATTTACAGTTGCAGTACTATCTTCTTTTTCTGCTAACACATTAATACTAGTTGTATCTACTTTTAAGGTAACATTATATTCTAAAGTTTCTTTATTAAACACTGGTTCTAATTCATAACCTTCTATACTTAAACTTTTTAAATAATTATTAGAACTATATTTTTTATTAACATCAACAGATGGTTTTTTATTATTATTTGAACTACTAGATTTTTCTTTTACAGTTACGTATAAAATCCTTTTACCAGTAAAATCATTACCATTTTCATCGGATACATTAGTTGCAGTAACAACAACGTTAGCGGTTCCTACTGATTGAGCAGTAAAATAAAGTGTTGTAGAGTTATTTTCTAACCAAATACTTTTTCCTCCCGATAATACAGAACCATTAGTTGTTGTAACATCAAATCTTCCAGTCAAGCCAGAAGCTTCTATTGTTACTGCTATTGATGAACCTACGGTTGTGGTAGTTGCTCCCGTCACACTAAAAGCATTAACCCTTAAAGTTCCAATAAATGTTATTAAGATGATAAATAATAAATATTTTATTTTCTTCATACTACCCTCCTATTGACTAATAAAGCCAGTTCCCATTATATAATTCTTAATGTTAACATAATCTGATGCTGCTATTTTTCCATCTTTGTTAACATCTGAGGCTATTTTATAAATTCCTGATAAATAAGCTGTATCCATTATATGATTTTTAATTCTAACATAATCTGATGCCGCTATTTTTCCATCACCGTTAACATCACCATAAATTATTATTTCATAAACTTTAGTTTCTTTTGGAAGCTCTATTCTAACTTTATCCCCAGTTGCAACAACACCAGAGTTTTTTATAGAACCATCTTTATTCATAAGTGTTACTACAGCATTATTTTTTACGTTTAGTATCTTTGTTTTTATTGTGCTTATATCAGATCCTACTGATATACCAGTAATATATTCTCCGTTTTTTATACCTGCTTCATTTAATACTTCTTGCACCGTAGAATCATCAGTAATAGGTTTCGTTGGAGCTTGATAAATTACATTAATAGTATATGTTTTTATAGCTCCATTTTGAGCTTTTACATTAATATTTATTGTTTTATTAGAAGAAACATCATAAGTACCAAGCCCAGTTACCGTTGATACATCTACAACTTTAGTTGCATCTACAGTAACTTTATTATTAGAAGTATAATAATTATAAGTTGTTGTTGCTCCATCAAAGTCTGCTACTTGTTTTCCATCTAATGATAAAGTTTTTAAATAATTATTTTGATTACCCTTATTAGGTAATTTAGTTTCATTTGGCATGTTATTATAAACAGGAATATAAAACGTATATGATAAATCAAGAATGTTATTTTTATTTTTTGTTTTATAAGTAGAAAGGCCCTCTGATTTAGGTGCTTCTATATTTGTTTGATATTGATGAGTGTAATTTGAGCCACTACTTGAATTTACATTTGAAACAACATCCCATTTTTTAAAGTAGATAGTATCTTGTCCTATGCTTATGTAATACCTCCCCATCCATTTTGCACCACCTACGATTGATTTATATGGTGTATTCCATGGTCTTAAGGAAAATTCATCAGTTTGAGCAGCCCAATTAAGACCTTTATATACTGCATCGGTACCACTTGTTGCTCCTATGTTATAAAAGTTAAACATTCCATTATATGTACCTGCTATTGCGGTTCCTGGTGTTGCACCATTTCTAACCTCTTGATTTGAAAGTGATGCTAAATATATAGGATTAACTTTTGCTTCTTTTCCTGCAGTTAAAAAGTCATTGCTATAATTTAATAAGTAATCACCACTAAAGATTGTGTTTATACTATTTAAATATAAACTATCAGATAAAGTATTATCATATGATAAACCTTCAAACTGAAAAACATACATATCACTTAAGAAATTTCTAGGGTCCATATAATATGCAATGGTATCATAATTAGCAGCATACCATGTTGTACCATCAAATGCATTATATGTATCTGTGTAATAATTATAAGAACCAGATGATGTATTTAAGTATCCAACATCATTTGTTGAACTAGTTACTTGGATTAAACTTAATCCTAAAGTATTTTCACTTGTAACTGCCGTGTTAAAGTCTAGTCCTAAATTAATTGCTTTAAAATTCCAATTAGGATGGGCTTGTTTCATAATTGCTAGTTTAGACCAATAGCTTTCTGGAAATCCTGCATTTTTAAACAAGGCCTTTAATTCTTCTGATACTTCTCCTGTTGACAAGTATGTATCACAATAATAACCATAATATGTCTTACCATTTGTTCTATATCTACTAACATATTGATACTCACCTGGACATAAAGATTTATCTTTAGATTCTATTTTAGGATAAGATGTTAAAACCGTTACTTCATCTCCTGTATCAAGCCATATAACACCAGGTGTATAACTATTTAAATTAGAATCTTTATATAAACAATAACCTGTCGAACCATTATATAAATTACAAGTTGCTCCGCTATTGTTTAAAGCTGAAGCTTTGTAATCTGCTTTAACTTTAGTAGTAAATAAAAAGGAGAATGTTAAAATAACAAAAATATACACAATTTTTTTCATTAAGATACCTCCCCATTCTTATTTAATTATATCATAATTAAGGATATTTTTTTGTCAAATGAACTAGTAATTTTTGGTAATATGTAAAATATTGTAAAAAATATTATAAAAGTTGCTTTATTTTTCTTATAACCGTCAATAATATATATAATAGATAAGTTTGGAAATTGTTTTTTAATCTTATATGTAGTATAATCATTTAAGTATTTGAGGTGGTATTTTGGAAAAGAAAAAAAAGAAATTTAAAAAAGCATCTATATTCGTATTTTTGCTTTTATTAGCTTATTATATTTCAAGTTTTTACTTCGTAAATGAAATATATTACTATAATTCCTCAAAAAGTTTTATGACTTATGTAGTATATGCAATAATATTTTTAACAGCACTGCTTTTGGTTATATTTACTTTTTATGGTTTTAAATGTATTAAAAAAAATAAGAAAAAAAGTTATGCATGGTTTTTTATTCTTATAATTCTTCTTATTTTAGCTGAAACATTAATATCAATTAACATTAGTAAAATAAGTAATTCTTTATCAAAAATAACAAAAAGTGATACTGGTTATTCTACTAGTTTAATTACTCTTAAATCTTCTGATATTAATTCTATAATAGATATTAAAAATGGAAAAATAGGAATTATTAATGATCAAGATAATATTGAAGGATATACCATTGCAATGGAAATGGTTGAAGAAGAAAAAATAGATGAAGATAATTTATTAGGTTATGATGATTATACTAGTATGCTAAATGATTTATATGAAGAAAAAATTGATGCTATGTTTGTTAGTTCCTCATATGTTTCATTATTTGTAAATGAAGAAGGATTTGAAAATATTGCTAGTGATACAAAAGTTATTATTGAAAAAAGTAAGAAAACTTCTAGTACAAAATCTTCAACTAGCAAAACTTTAGATGAACCTTTTACCTTACTACTTATGGGAGTTGATAGCAGTTCATCATCACTGTCTAAAAGCAATTCCTTTAATGGTGATACTTTAATGCTAATTACTTTTAATCCAAATACCATGAACGCAACCATTCTTAGTATTCCAAGAGATACTAGAGTACCAATTGCTTGTACTAAATATAAATCAAAAAACAAGATAAATTCAGCTGCTATGTATGGTGCTGATTGTGTAATGGATACGATAACTGATCTTACTGGAATAGAAATAGATTACTGGGCTAAGGTTAATTTCCAAGGTGTTATTTCTCTTGTGGATGCTTTAGGTGGAATTGAAGTTGATATACCATACTCTTTTTGTGAAAGTGATTCAAAAAGAAGATTTGGAAATAACACTATATACATAGAAAAAGGACTACAAACCTTAAATGGTGAACAAACTTTAGCATTTGCAAGAAATAGACATCCATGGCCAGCTTATTGTGGAAAAAAATATTCTAATTATTCGAGTAATGATTTCATAAGAGGACAAAACCAACAACAAATAGTAAAAGCATTAATGAATAAGATGAAAAGCATTAATAGCTTATCACAAATATATAGTATTTTGGATATCGTTGGGGATAACATTGATACTAATATTGATAAAGATACGATGATAACTGGATTTGATACGTTTAAAAACATTATATTTAATTCAAAAAATATAAATAGTGATGACTTTGTTGGAACCCAAAGATTATATTTATCAGGTTATGATAACACGATTAATGGTATTTATTACTTTGAATATTATAAGCAAAGTTTAAAAGAGATTGTAGAAGCAATGGAGATAAACTTAGAATTAAAAGAACCAGAAATGGATAAAGAATTTAGTTTCTCAATAAATAATCCTTATAAAGATACTCAAATAGGAAAAGGTGTTTATAAATATTAAAATAATTAATAAAACCATACTATTTGCTTAGATAGTATGGTTTTCTATTTATATATTAGTTCTAGTTGCAAAAATCAACATTAATCTTTTCATATTATTAGCTAAGGATTTATTTTAAAATCACTCTACTTTTTTAATATAAGTTTAAACTTACATGTTATAATGGTTATATAGTGGAGGTAAAGTATGAGATATATTACGAAACTTAAGATGTATCTAATTGGAAACGCAGATAAAAGAACAAAATTAATAGTTAAAAAAAATTTATTTAGAAAAGTTGGTAAAAACTTCTTTTTTCAACCTAGAATTATTCCGGATGAACCAAAACTAATTAGCTTTGGAGATAATGTTGTAGTTGCATCAGGAGTTACTTTTGTTACCCATGACGTTATTGATAAAGTTTTAAATAAAATGGATCTTAATTTTACTTTTAATTATAATTGTGCTCCAATAGAAGTTGGTAATAATGTTTTTATAGGATGTAACGTAACAATACTTCCTAACGTAAAAATAGGAAATAACGTTATTGTAGCAGCTGGTTCAGTAGTAACTAAAGACGTACCAAGTAATAGTGTTGTAGGAGGTAATCCTGCTAAAGTAATAAGTACCTTTAAAGAATATGTAAATAATAGAAAAATAGCTAATGAAAATGGTTTATACCCAAATAGTAATCAAGTAATAGACTATGTTTGGAAAAAATTTAATAATGAAAAAGACAAAATTTAAGTTTTGTCTTTTTTATTACTAAATAAACAAATAGAATTTTTTACAAAGATAAGTATTGCTATCACATAAATGATAAAACAAAAACTAAACAAACTATTCATGGTAATACCACATAAATAACAAACGTACGTAATAATTGCATTTATATTAATAATTAATACAAGTAGAAAATTTTTTTTATAAGTGAAATAATATAAAATAGATAAAACTTCTCCAATATATAAATATCTATCATGCATTCCTGGTAAAAAGAAGGTTGCAACAATTACCGTTAATAAAGCTAGGGTTATTATTTTTTCTTTTGTCCATGTTTTATTGTTTTTAATGATATAAATCATTATAATTAAAAATATTAAAGCTGTAACCATAATTCCTAACTTATAAAATAATGAAACATCACCATTTATAAAATGATAAATATTTATAAAATTAAGCACTAAATTCTTAGAATAGGTCCCAGTTTGATTAAAATAAATTAAAATTAATTCTTTAAAAGGTTTTCCAACTAATAACGCTGGCATTGACAATATTATATTCATTAATGGAATTAATAAAAAGTTAAATATATTAAATTTTTTAGAACTAAAAAATAATATTATATATAATGGAAATATCAAAATAGCTTGTAATTTAAACGCAAACGCTATTCCTAAGAAAACAAAACTCTTAGTATACTTTTCCTTTAATAAAAATAATATTGAAATCATAACAAAGGAAGTATATATAGAATCACATTGTCCCCAGCAAGAACCATTTAAGATAAATTGTGGTAACAAAAGACAAATAAAATATAATAGCAAATCTAATTCTTTTTTATGATTAGGTTTGATTTCATTAAATATTTTTACAATGGTAATTGCTAAAACGAAATCAAAAATAACAGAAACAAATTTTATTAAGAAAAGACTATTTATTGGTATATATGATAATAGTGCTAAAATAGTCATATAAGGTGCATTATAATCTCCAGGATAATTTGCTAAACCACTAATACCATTTTCCTTAAAAAAATCAAACCATTCTCTCAAGAAAACATCATAATCACCAGAAACAAATTTAAATAAGAAAAGTCTAATAATTAAAGCAACAATTGTTATAACTATAAATAATAAAATAAATCTATTATCTTTCATTTTATTTTTTAACATTATTTTCCTCTAAGTTTTCGGAAATAATAAACCTTGGTCTTGCTTTTGTTTCACTATATATCTTTCCAATATATTCTCCAATAATTCCAATTGACAACATTTGAATACCTGCTACTAGCCATATTGAACAAACTATAAAAGTCCATCCATTAACTGCTCTACCTAATATTTTAACTATTAAACAATATAATAATACTAATATACTTACTATAAATATAATTATCCCTACGTTAAGAACCATTCTTATTGGTCTTACACTAAATGACGTTATTCCATCCCATGCGAAATTAAGCATCTTTTTTAATGGATATTTAGATTCTCCTGCGAATCTTTCTGCCCTTTCATAATAAACAATGTCAGATGAATATCCAACGAGTGGAAACATTCCTCTTAAAAATAAATTCACTTCTTTAAAGTTTTCAAACTCATCTAATACTTTTTTACTAGTTAACCGATAATCTGCATGATTATATACTACATCTACTCCCATAAACTTCATAAATTTATAAAAGCCTTGAGCGGTAGTTTTCTTAAACCAAGTATCTTTTTTTCTAGATGATCTAACCCCATAAACAATATCTTTTCCCTCATGATATTTATCTATCATTTCATCCATTGCATTAATATCATCTTGCAAGTCAGCATCCATACTAATAACAACGTCTGCATAATTTTTAGCGGTCATTAATCCTGCTAGTAATGCATTTTGGTGACCCCTATTTCTAGAAAGGGTTATACCAGTAAATAGTTCTTCTTTTTCATGTATCTTTTTTATTAATTCCCAAGTTTTATCTTTTGAACCATCATTTACGTACATGACCCTACTTTCTTTTGATATTTTTTTATTTTTAATTAAGCTTTCCATTTTTTTCTTTAACTGCTTTGTTGTTTCTGTTAGTACTTCCTCTTCGTTATAACATGGTATTACAACATATAACGTATTTTCTTTTCTCATTACTACACCAATTTACCTTTCTTTATTAGAATAACACAAATTATTAATATTAACAAACAGCGATTAAAAACATCTTTTAATTATAATGATTACTCTTTTTCCTTACAATCAAAACTAGCAATTCCTATTATAACTGCGACAAATATAGAAACAGATGGTACGTCTAATACATGCCCGACCAATAATGCGTTCATTATTGAAACTACAATTGAAATTATAAATCCACTTTTTTGTATATCAAAGAAATTTTTCTTTATTAAACCCAAGTATTTTTTAAATATTATAAACAAAGATTTAAAATACTTATAATATATAACAATAAATCCTATTATACCATGATGAATCAATGTTACAAAGTAATCCATTTCAGAGGTTTTAAATCTCATATCATTTATTATATAACCTATTCCAAATAATTTTTGTATAATTGTAGAATTAAAAAATACTTTAAATGAATCAATTAAAAACGATAATCTCGCACTAAATATATACTCATCTAACTTTTCAAAGGTTAGTAAATCAGATAATTTACTTATACCTTTATTATTAGCATGAATAATTAAATTTTTATAAAAAGGAGTTAATGGAATAATATAAGAAAGAAGAATTATACCTAAAACTAAAGTAATTATTAATATAATTATTTTTCTATACTTTTTTTGCTTTATCAAATTTATTAAAATATATAAAGCAAAATACAAAATAATAAATAAACAAGTTAAAATTGGAGCTTTTGTACCAAGATTAAACAAAACATATAAATATAACAATAAAAATAATATCAAATAAATTACTTTCTTATTCTTTATTAAATAAAAAATAAATAATGGTGCAATCATGCTAATTATACTTCCAACTGCATTAGCAGAATAAAAGAAACCTACATTGCCTACTTTATCATATAAATAACTATCATATCCAATGTTAAATATACCTGGAATAAATATAAATAATAAATAAATGATTAACGTTATGAATAAATTTTTAATATTAAATTTATTATCTTTAAATAAGATTAATACAAAAGTTAATATAATAGGAAAATAAATTACTTTTACCAAGGACTCAATTTCTAAATAATTTATTCCTGACTTTTTTGTAAAAACATTTACCAATGTAAATATAATAGAATAAATAAATATAAATATAATATACTTAATACTTTCTTTTTTTATAATTATAATATAATATAAACAAAAAAGTAAAAATAAAATTTTTATAAAGAAAATAATATGAGTAGAAATATTATTATGAATTAAAAATGATGTCGTTAAATCAAGGAAGGGTTGAAGTAATAAGAAAAAATTAAATAGCGTAATAGCCTTGTTTTCCAAAACAGAATTAACCTTATTGAACATAAATCATCACTCCTGTTTTAACTTTTTCCTAATTTTAAATATATTACTTATTTTGGAAAGAATATAATCATATCCATACGTTGATAATATAAATATTGAAACGTGTATGAAATATGCATACCTTGGTTGTATTTCAATTAATAGATAAACAAAGAACGTAACCATCATTAGTATGACAAAGAAAAACGAATTATCTTTAATTACTTTCTTTCTATTAAATACTACGCCTACTATGCACATTAATAAAGTTATTATGTATAATGCAGAATTAAATTTAACAACAATATTTTCTAAGTCTTTAAATTTTATATTAATGCCAAAAATATTATAAGTTTTATCATTATACATTTCATTTTTTGAAGAAATTTCAGTTTGAAGCCAAAATTTATTTATTTTACAAGTAAGTAATTTCCCCATCTTAGTGGGGCTAACACTTATT
>CAMFOH010000015.1 GCA_945969495.1 uncultured Mollicutes bacterium | reverse complement strand
ACTAACTTATCATTATTTTTTCTTTACAGTAGTTTTAGTACTTTTTTTATTATTCTTTTTTAACTCGTCTCTTATTTCTTTTAGGATACTTACTTCAGTTTCGGCTATAGCTTCTTCTTTTTCTTCTTCTTTTTTTGTTAAATTAGAAAGTTTATTAACTATTTTAACGAAAATAAAAACACAAAAAGCTATGATTAAAAAATCAATAATGTTTTGTATAAACATTCCATAAGCGATTTTTGCATTTCCAATTTTAACTGATAAATTGCTAAAATCAATACCCCCAATAATGGCACCAATTATTGGCATTAGAATGTCGTTTACTAGTGATGAAACAATTTTTCCAAAAGCACCACCAATAATAACGCCGACAGCCAAATCAACAACGTTTCCTTTTGATATAAATTTTTTAAATTCTTTTAACACTTACTTTACCTCCTTTGTGCAAATTATATCATATTTTTTCAATTATTTATCATATACATGATATAATTTTAATAAGGAAAATGAGGTGCAATATGGAAAAGAAAATTATTGTTATAAATGGTACTGGTGGAAGTGGTAAGGATACATTCGTTAGCTATTGTGAAAAATATTGTAATATATATAATTTTTCTTCAATTGATAAAATTAAAGAAATAGCGACAATCATGGGCTGGGACGGTGGAAAAACCGAAAAAGATAGAAAATTTTTAGCTGATTTAAAAGAACTTGCTACTAATTATAATGATTTACCATTTAATTGTATTAAAGAGGGTATTAATGAATTTTATGATAGTAACTCTGATATTATGTTTATTCACATAAGAGAACCAAAAGAGATAAAACGAGTAGTAGATGAATATAACGCACTATCCCTTTTAATAAAAAGAAAAAATTATGAACTTATTAAGTCTAATACATCCGATGCAAACGTAGAAAATTATGATTATGATTATATAATAGAAAACGAAACATTAAATAAATTAGACGAAAGTGCAAAGAAATTTGTAGCTGAGTTACTTAGTAAAAGTAACTTAACTTGTGAAAATTCATAAAATACTATTGAAAAAACAAATTATTAGTGTTATAATTAGTGGCGTCTCGAAGAAGAAATTATACGATGCGCTCGTAGCTCAGCTGGATAGAGTACTTGGCTACGAACCAAGGGGTCAGGGGTTCGAATCCCTTCGAGCGCGCCACTATTTATATTTATACCTAGCATAAACACGCATGCGTGGTATTGACTTTAATGATTTTATTATGATATAATCATTTTGCAATTCGGAAAGTAGCACAATTTGGTAGTGCACGCGGTTTGGGACCGTGAGGTTGCAGGTTCAAATCCTGTCTTTCCGACCAGAAAACACATAAACCCTTATAAAATAAGGGTTTTTTTCTATTTTTGGGTAAAAACGGCACCAAGTCAGAACTGAAATTTATTTTGATAGCTCAAATACATCAGAAGATAAACCAATTCTATTATATATTACGTATTTTGCATTGTAAAATATACATGTAAAATATGCATCATTGACTTATTATTATTGTTATTATATAATTCAAGTATAAAATAAAGAGGAGTTGAAGAAAATGAGTTTATTTAAAAACGAGGTAGGAAGACCATCAAATAAAACTATTAAAAAAAGAAATATATTTAAAGGAATATGTGTGATATTTGGATTAATAATAATTGGATTAGTAGGTTATATATTAAATGATAAAGGTATTATTAATTTAACTAATAAAAATACAAAAAGTGGTAATGAAATTACAACTACAACAAATGAAGTTGTAAAACAAGAAAAATTATCTGATGAGGAAGTTAAGAAAATATTTGATAAATATAATTTATATACAAATTGGTTAGATATTTTTAATAACGAAGAAGTTTCTAATAGTTATTATGAAAAAAACAAAGATATGTTTGATAGTACTTTTTCATACTTTTATAATGCTGATGTTACTAATAAAACAATAAGTGATGGAATGAAATTTGCTGTTAGTATGGGAAATTTATATATTAAAGAAGAAGTGGGAGAAACAGCATATGGAGAAAAATATACAAATAAAGTTTTTGATTTTAGTGGTAACAAATCATTAAGTTTAGAAGCTATAAATCAAAAATCTATCGAGCTATTTGACTCTAAAATAAATGTTAAAAATATTGTCGATGATGAAAACAACATTATTGTTGCTTTATTAGATACTACATTTAAATATAATCCAAATACCAATAGTATTATTCCTGGTGATTATGGTATTGGAGATGGATCATCAATTGATTATTATACAAAAATAGTAGATAGTAGTGTTTCAGGGAATAAGTTAGAAATAACAAATAAAGTAATGTTTGTTGTCTGTCCAGCAGATGATGAAGATTATTGCTATGTTTCTAAAACAGATCAAGATATAAATAATATTAAAAAAACCTCAACGACAGTTAATAAATCTGATATTAAAAATATTGGTATAGATAAATATATAAATAAACTTGATTCATACAAGTGGATATTCACAAAAAATAGTGAAGGTAATTATGTATTTACAAGTGTAGAAAAAGTAAAATAATACATAATATAACAACACTTTAATTAGTGTTGTTTTTGGATATAAGTGTATTTTATTTTGATGTTATGTTTTTGTTCTCGTAGGGTTGTTGAACTAAATTTAAAAAAATGGTACCAAATCTACACCAACATCCAATGCCTTTGAGTGCTTTTGCATCCCTTCTAATGCCTTATATTTACGTAGTATTCCACCTATTTATCCTTTCTTGTCTTTCCGACCATTAGAAATTAACTATTCACTTGTTGAATAGTTTTTTTATGCATTAAATACAATCTCATATTCAATTGTCTTAATCTATTATGTTATATTCATCATACAGCATATTTAAATCACATTCTTTTATATCAAATCTTATGCCATGATCATGCTCTTTACCAACTTTATAATTTGATTTATATACACCAAGACATATATATAATCTTATGGTACCGTTTTCTAACAACTTGAAAAAAGTTTCAACTCTTTTGAATTTATAGAATTTTATTTTTGTATATTTAAAATATTTTTGCTCTTCAATATATTTTTTTTCATATTTAACAAAAGCTAAATATTTTAATTTTCTATTTATTGCACTAATCACCTCATCAAAATCCCAATATAATTCACTGTCAACAATATTATCATTACCATCGTATACTAATAAAATTAGTTTTTCTTTTAGATAATCAATTTTTAAGTTAAAATAAAAACCATTTGCAGTAGCTGTTTTAATATTTACAAAAACGGATTTATTTATACAATTTATAGCAGGAAAATCCTTATCGGGATAACCATATTTATTTCATAGCTCTTTTAATTTTAATCCAAAACAATTACTGGGCACTAAACTAAAAAGAGAAGTATAACGACCATTTATACGATTATTTGCTTTTACCTTTATTTCAACACCATGATAATCTGCTATTTGAAAGTTATCATTTTCGTTGCCAATTAGTTTTTCAAAAGTAAGACCAGCAGAACCTTTTGTTTGTGGTTTAATACCTTTTATAAAAACTTGTTTATTTATCCCTTCAAATTTTTTTATCAATTTTTTAGAAGTTTCAAGTATATCTTTTTCTATCATATTAAAATTCCTTTCTTAAGTTTTATATCTTACTAATAAAAACTAAAAAATAAGTCGAATAAGTGGTTGACTTTATAAAATAAAGTAATTTATGCTATAATTATGTTGGTGATAATATGAATATAAAATTAGAAACGTTAAATTTAACTAGGTATAATGAAGAAAAACATAAATATTTAAAAGAAGAATTTGAAACAGGAGAATCAGTCTCAAGGTTTATACATCTGATTGGGCAAAGATTAGAATTATCTAAAAATAATCATGATAATATATTCCAAAGTGCTTTTGTGGTAGAAGATAATTATGTTCCAATTGGATATTTATATATATCATCAAATGAAAAGGATGAAGTATTTTTAGAATGTTCTTTTTTGAAAAGATTTAGAAAAAAAGGTTATGGTAAAACTTTGTTAAATGAAGTAAGTAATTATTTATTTGAACAACATAATATTAGATGTATAAAAGGTGATGTAGATCCTAGCAATAAAAATAGTCAGCAAATGTTAGAAGCTTGTGGTTACTTATTTGATGAAGAAGAATATGAAGGAAGAAACTTTATAGGAAATATGGTATTTTTTAAAGAAAGCGATTGTTATGTAAATAAAAGGAGAAAATAAATATGAAGTTGGTATCATGGAATGTAGCAGGCTTAAGAGCATGTTTAAAAAAAGGTTTTGAAAATTTTTTCTATGCGTGCGATGCGGATGTGTATTGCCTGCAAGAAGTAAAAGCAGAATTAGAACAAATAGATTTTAAACCAAAAGATTATTATTGTTACATTAATTCTGCAGATAAAAAAGGTTATTCAGGTACTCTTATTTATACTTTGTACGAACCAATTAATGTAACTTATGGAATAGGAAAAGAAGAGCATGATCATGAAGGAAGGGTAATAACATTAGAATTTGAGGATTATTATTTAGTTAATGAATATGTTCCAAACGTAAAAAGAGATTTATCAAGGTTAGATTATCGAATGACATGGGAAGAAGATTTTAAAAAATATCTTAAAAAATTAGAAGAAAAAAAGCCAGTAGTTATTTGTGGTGATTTTAACGTTGCACACACTGAAAAAGACATAAAAAACGCAAAAGCTAACATAGGAAATGCTGGATTTACGTATGAAGAACGAGATAAGTTTACCAAGTTATTAGAAAGTGGTTTTATTGATACATATAGGTATTTTAATCCTGATAAAGAAGATGCATTTTCTTGGTGGAGCTATATAGGGGGATGTAGGGCTAGAAACATAGGATGGCGTATAGATTATTTTTTAGTATCTAAAAGCATTATTGATAAAGTATCTAACGCCGTAATATATAAAGACGTAATGGGAAGTGATCATTGCCCAATTGGAATTGATATAAAGCTTAAATAAAGCTTTTTTGCTTACGTAGCTCAGTTGGATAGAGCGTTACCCTCCGAAGGTAAAGGTCATGAGTTCGACTCTCATCGTGAGCACCACAACGGAAAGTAGCTTAACTTGGTAGAGCGCTACGTTCGGGACGTAGAGGTTGCAGGTTCAAATCCTGTCTTTCCGACCATTTATAAAAAATAATTGATTAAATTTAATATTTAATATATAATACTTCTCAAATGTTTGAGAAGTTTTTATTTTTAAATTAGATAAAATGGGGGGGATATCATGATTAAATTAGAAAATCTAAACGAAGAGATATTAGAAAAAGTTAAATTTATAGATAAGGATTTAGTGTTATCCAATCCTCTTTTAATAAGTTCTAATGTAAAGGGGAAAATATTGTATTTAGGTCAAGAAACTAATACTTGGTGTGGAAGCCATAAAGATTTTGATTCTGCAAAAGAATTAGAAAAATTATATGATGATTTTTTCTTAAAAAATAGAATGCCTAATACTTTATACTGGAAATATATAAGAGAAGCTACTAATTGTTGCGATGTTGCTAATGATGGAAATATTACTTGGAATAATATTTTTATATGCAGTAACGTGGATCGTAAGGGAACTCCTGTCTTATTTAATGAAATAAATGATTTATCCGTATATTATTTAGCTAATATAATTGATATATTAAAAATTGAAAAGATAATTTCAGCGGTAGGACCTAAAAATCCTTATTATGATACTTTAAACATGCTTGCTAATGAGCTAGGATGGTCAATTAATGATTATCCTACCGTTAATAAACCTTGTGTATACTCTGATAACGAAAAAATGCTTTATACTTATCATCCAATGTATTTACAAAAATCCAAGAATCTTGATAAAGTAATAGAAAAAACAAAAAAATTTATTAATAAATAGTATAGGGTAGTAGACCACCCTATATTTTTATTTTTGAATATTATAATAATGAAGATGCATCTTTATTTAAATTTAGGGGAGATTTGGCTTGAGTGATATTATTAGTTTAATTTCTGATAATCTTATTCAAATTATAAGTACCATAATCACCGGTGTTATTGGATATTTAGGAATAAGGATAAAAAACTTGTATCAAGAGTTTATTCAAGATAAGATGAAGAAAGATATTGTTGAAAAAACGGTTAAATATGTTGAACAGGTTGGTAAAGATTTAACTTGTGATGAAAAAAAGAAGAAGGCTTTAGAAAAATCATTAGAATGGATTAAAGAAAAGAAAATGAACGTTAGTGATACGGAACTTGAAATCTTAATTGAAAGTGCGGTTAATTGTTTATGATAAAAAGAGCTTCAAAATGCTCTTTTTATTGTTTATAAAACATATTTTATTATCATAATAAAAATGAAGGAGGAAATGAAATGAATAATTATGAAGTTGTACCCAATATTATTTCAGGGAAGGATTTAGATTACTTAAGTGATATTTATAATTGGAATTTTAATGCTTGTAAATTAGCAAATCACTTTATTTATGAGGTTAAGGATGAAGAAATTAAAGAATTATTAATAAACGTTGCACAAGTCCATAAAGAACATTGCAGGGCCGTATTAAATATTTTAGGATAAGGAGAAAAAATGAATAATAATAAAATAAGTAACCCAAAAACCGAAGTTGAACAAACTAGCAAAATGAATGATAAAGATTATATAACGACAATTCTTTGTGTTGAAAAAGCCATAGTTAAAGACTATGCAACAAGCTTAACAGAGGCTAGTAATAATAGTTTATATGATGATTATTTTGATATGTTTGAGGATGTTAGTAGGCTTCAAAGACAAATATATAATTTGATGTTTAAAAAAGGATGGTATTGTTTAGAAACTGCACAAGAAGATAAAATTAATCAAAAATTAAATATGTTAGAGCAAGAATTTCCACAATTGGAAATTAATGAATAAAAAAATTAATTTAGGTATTGATTTTTATTAATCTTTTTGATATCATTAATATGCATTCAAATTAATGCATATTTTTCTGGGGCTTTAGCTCAGCTGGCTAGAGCGCCTCGCTTGCACCGAGGAGGTCAAGGGTTCGAATCCCTTAAGCTCCACCATAGAAAAAAATAATCCTTGTTAAATCAAGGATTTTTATTTTAAATAATTTTTAATTAGAAAGATGTGGATTTATAGTAGTTTAATAAATAATTTCGATTTAAATTTCATTCCTATATATTTAAAATTATAAAAAAAATTAAAAAATATATTGCTTTTTTAGTTTTTATATAGTAGAATTAAATAGTCAGTTTTACCAGTATTATGAAATGGGCTTGTAGCTCAGCTGGTTAGAGCGCACGCCTGATAAGCGTGAGGTCGATGGTTCAAGTCCATTCAGGCCCACCATTTTATATTTAAACTGGCGCGTTGGTGAAGTGGTTTAACACACCGCCCTTTCACGGCGGCATTCATGGGTTCAAATCCCATACGCGTCACCATATGAAAATAAACCCTTATTTTATAAGGGTTTTTAATATACTTTATTTATTTTGATCTTGTTTTTGAATTTGTTTGCTTTAGCCCATGAATGCGAAAGGTGTGTTAAACCACTTTGTTGAACTAATGGACTTTATTTTTTTATTTAAGTAAATTTAAAACTTCATTTAAAGAGGAATTTGGAGTATTAATTCTTTCTTGTTCGTTTTTTAAATATTCTTCTAGTTCTACGGCTCCAAAAGGCAACTGAGACATAATATTTAAAATTATATCATTTATTTGTTTATTATCTAACATACTAAATTCATTTTGTAAAAATTCTATTGCTTTTTTTTCATCTAATTGGTTTATTGCCATTTTACATTTTTGTGTTACTTCTACAATTGAATTTGGAGTATTATCAATTCCGCTTATTTCATGTCCTAATGTTGTTATTTGTTTTTCATTATTTTTAATATATTGGTCAGTTAAGTCTTGAACCTCATTTTGAAGTACTAAAAGATTTTTTTGTATTAAAGATAGTAATTCATCTATTATTCTAGAATCAATTTCTAATCTTCTAAAACGTCTTGATAATTCCATATAAGTTTTTAGTACGTCCATTTGGTTATTAGCTTGCTTTTGTTTTATAAAAGAATCAGCTAATATTTGGTTTGGATCTTGTTTAGAAGTTCTAATTTCTCCAATTGCATCACTCATTATAATCATGATTTTTTTGTATCCAATGTCATTTTTTATAGAAGCATCCAAACTTTCTACCATTTCTTCAATAGATCCTGGATTTACAATAATATGGTAATATTTAAATACATCTTCTATTTCAAACTTAAGTCTTTCTTTAAACTTCCTTATTTTTAGTTGTACTTCATTAGAATACATATCATTGTTTTCTTCAGCAATATGTTGCATTTTTTCAGTATCATATACCATCATCATGATCACCTCTATTATAATTTTATATCATTTGGTAATCTCTTGCAATCATAAGAGTTATTTACTTTACACATGTTTTTATCATAATTTAGTATAATGGCAATTCCAATCATATAGCTAATTAAAGAAGATCCACCATAACTTATAAATGGAAGGGTTATTCCAGTTATTGGTAATAATCCAATGTTCATTGAAATATTTTGTATTTGTTGATACATAATCATCGCTAAAAAACCAGTTATTATAAAACGATAATTTTTATCGTTAGTATCTTTTGCTAACTTAAATAATGCTAAATCAAATGATAGTAATAGGGTAATTAATATTATTGTACCGATTAAACCAAAGTTACTAGTGTATACTGAAAAAATAAAATCAGTATGTGCTTCTGGAATATATATTGGGGTATTTCCAATACCAAATCCAAATAAACCTGCTGACTTAATCGCGGCCATTGCGTTGGTTAGTTGCATACCATTATTACTTGACCAGTCAAGCAATCTATCAATACGATAAAAAAATGAAGTACCAAAAACGTTAATAAAAGTATTTTCATAATTAAAGTAAAAGTATAAAAAACTAAATACAAACAACATTGCTAAAATTATAACTATAAAAAATATGCTTTTTCTAATTCCAAAAATAAATAACATTATAAAAGATATTAAAAAATATATTATTACCATACCTGTATCTGGTTCTAAAAAAGTTAGAATGCTAGGTATTAATGTTATTATCATAATTATTAAGAAAAGTTTAACATCACTAAAAAAGTTTTTTTGGGGATGTTTTTTATTAAATATGTAAAACACTTTCGTGTTGATAAGAATTAATATTATTTTAGCAAATTCGCTAGGTTGGAATGAACCTAATTTAGGTATCGTAAACCAACATTTTGATCCATTTACTTTGGTTCCAAAAATGAGAAGTAAAAAAAGTAAGATATTTATAAAAATATATAATATTGTTGATATATCTAATATTTTTTTACAACTAAATTTAGTAGTTATAATAATTAACCCAAATCCAATTAAATACCATATAACTTGTTTAGAAAGGACTTGTTTACTTGAAAATGAAGATGCACTATATATTGTAATAATGCTTATTATAAAAAATGTTATCAATAAGGTTAATAGAAAATACTTAATTTTTGTATTATTATTTATAATAATCACGACCTTTGCTATCATGTTTTTATTTTTACAACATAAAATTTTATAGGAGGATTTTGTTTATGAAAGATAAATTTCCAGAAATTTATAAGAATCGTGTTGATAAGCTAAAAAGTAAGGTTCAAAAAGAGTTTTATTATCACAATGATGATAATAGTTTAAAAAAAGAAGATAGAGTTGACAAAAAGGATAGAGAAGGAGTAGATAAAATGACTCTTTTGAAAAAAATAAATAGTATTTTTCAAAGACCAGATTATGTTTATCAAGCTGATATTACTATTTTGTACAAAAATGGTAAAAGTATGAATAAAAAGATAGTTGGAATAAAAGATAATTATTTATTAACTTTTGAAGGTGAAAGAATATACATAGATGAAATTTATGATATAAAATAAAAAAGACCACACAAGTGGTCTTTTTTAAACACCTTCAACGAAAGTGTCCCCTAGACATTTTATAGCACATAAACAATCTGTATTTATTGTGAAGAATGAATTTGTTGCGGTATAAGTTGAAGTTTCAGCATTAAATACTAATACTCTTAAAGTAGCGCAACATCCATCTACTTTTTCCACTCTGAATGTACTTGAAGTAGTTTCTTCTCCAGGTGTATTTGATACTGGCATTTGAACTAAACTATTGTTACAAGTATATAATGTTACTGGTCTAGTATTAAAATCAACTGATGAATTTGGTCCAAAGAAAGCTCTCGTGCATGTTTCTAAGCAAGAATCACCAGGACATACTTCGCTTTGAAGAATGTTTATTACTTTTAGTATTTCAGCAATGCAGTTGCATTTTGAACTAGAATTAGAATTGTCACACATAATATTTCACCCTTTCTATCTTTTTCATTAGTAGCTTATTCAAATAATGGTAAATAGTACCACTTTAAAAGCCCTTGTATTATTAATTTATAAGTAGTATTTTGCTAGCTTGCTTTTTTATTTATGTTGTTATATAATTTGTTTTAGGGTGATTATATGTTAAAATACATTATTATTGTTGCTATCCTTATCATAATTGCGTTGGTAGTAATTAAAGCTAATAAACCGGATTTTAAATATGAAGCAAATAAATTAGTAGAATATTTAGGAGGAATAAAAAACATAACTAATATGGAAGTTAGCGTTTCAAGGTTTAAAGTAACTCTTAAGGATCCATCTAAGGTTAATAAAGAGGGAATTCAAAAATTAGGTGCTAGGGGTATTGTTGAGATAGATAATACAATGAAAATTATTTTTCAGGATGATGCAAAAAAATTAAAAAAATGTATCGATGCACTAAATCAAGATTAATTTTTACAAATTTTAACGTTATTAAACAAAATTCGACAAAAAAGAACACGGATACTTGATATAATCTTCTTAATGAAAGGAGTTATTATGGTTGTTTCCGTGTTTTTAAATTTTATTTACTTATTATTTCCACTTATGTGTTACTTTTTTTATCTAGTTTATAGTAAGGTTTGTTTTGAAAATGAAAAATATTTATTTTTAGATTTGGCTATTTTTTCAAGTTATTACATTTGTGTAAGATTTGGAGAACTTTCTAGTTATTATGCTTTTATAATAAATATTCCTCTTTTGCTAGCTCTTTATAAAAAAAGATTAATTCCATCATTGGTTCTATCGTTTTGTATAGCGGTATTTTTATCAGAAACATATAATATTTCTAGCTATTTATTGCTGATAGAATATGCTTTAATACTTCTATTTTCTTTGTTTAGTAAATATAAAACAATTAATATTTTTACTATATTTAAAGTCATATTTGGTATTTTAATAGTATTTTCGATTCCAAATCAGATAATTAATTTCAGCAAATTTATGTATGTTATTATTCTTTTCATTGCTATGTATCTTGTATTTTATTTTATAATATTATTTTACCATAAAGTAGAAAATATGGTTAATATGTATTATTCGTTAGAAAGCATAACAAAAGAAAAAAAATTATATGAATCACTATTTAAAATAACTCATGAAATTAAGAACCCAATAGCGGTATGTAAAGGATACCTTGAAATGTTTGATATAAATAATCCTAAAAAAGCAAATAGGTATATAAATATAATTGATCAGGAAATTGATAGAACTTTAACACTATTAAAGGATTTTTCTGATGTTTCTAAAATAAATGTTGAAAAAAACATAATGGATATAACGATGTTAATGGAAGATGTATGTGATGAGACGTCTTTATCATTTAATGGAAATATAAAATTTAGAAGCGATATATCTGATGAAGAAATTTTAATAAATGGTGATTATAATAGACTAAAACAAGTATTAATAAATTTAATAAAAAATGCTAAAGAATCAATTGAAGATAAGGGAATGGTTATTTTAGAAGGTAAGGTTATAAATAAAAATTATGTTATAAACATAAGGGATAACGGCAAGGGAATGGATAAAGAAACTAGTAAAAAGATTGGTACAGCTTTTTATACAACGAAAAAAAATGGTACTGGGTTAGGTGTTTGTTTATCTAAAGAAATAGTAGAAAGGCACAATGGCAGTATTACATATTTTTCAAAGCTGGAAAAGGGTACAAACGTTAGAATATCAATTCCTATTAATAAAAAAGCGTCCTTTTAAACGGACGTTTTATTTAATCTATAAAGATAAATCATAGGATGGTTAAATAACCTTGCGTTTATTTTGCTTGTTCCAATACCTGGGTTTACAAATAATTTTATGTTATTAATCTTTTGGTAACTTTTTTTATAATCTCCATCAATTAGTAAGTCTTTTATCTTTGGTATGTTAATCAAACCGTTAAGAGTATGACCTGATATTGCCATGTCTAAATCGTAATCTTTATACTTTTTTATATCAGTTGGATTATGAAGTGCTAGAATTTTAAAGAACGGGGTTTCATTGTTTAGATCAAAGTAACTTTCTATGGTATCTTTTCCCAATAATATGATAGGGGTTGAACTAAATGAATAAACAAGTTGTTCTTTTGAATTTAAATTCATAAAACCTGATAGGTTTAATATAGAAGTTGCTTGTTCGGTATCTTCATTACCGGTTACGTAGTATTTGCCAAGTTCGGCTTTAATTTTTGATAAATTTTTAGTGAGTGATTCTTTTTCTTCTTCGGTTAATTTATGTCTTTTATCAACTAAATCTCCCGTAAATATAACGATGTCAGGCTTTGTTTCGTTAATTTTATTTATTAACTCTATAACCATTTTATCATTAACCGATGAACCATAGTGTAAATCTGAAAATTGAAGTACTTTAAGCCCATGCATAGTAGCATCTATTTTCTTTGTTTTTATTTTATATTCTTTAACAAAAATTCCTTTTGTCCCAATAAAAAAAGCATACAAAATAATAAGTAAGATAATTAATATTAATTTTACTTGCCATTTTAACTTTTTTTTCTTTTTTTCTTGCTTTTCTTTGGTCATGATTAACCTCCAATTATTTGCGATATAACAAGTATTGTATTATGAATCATATGAATTATAATTGGTAATACTATATTATCGGTTTTAGTGAGTAAGTATGCAAAACAACACCCCATTGAACCATATGGTATTACGTATAAAAAATCAAGGGGATTATTATAGCTACCTAAAACATGCAGTAGTCCAAATCCTAATCCACTTATTAATATGAATAGCCATTTGTTTTTAATTAATCCATAAAGTGATTTTCTAAATACTAGCTCTTCAAATATTGGAGCCATTATAGAACATGTAAATAACATATAAAGTGGGGCAATTTTAATACTTTGCCTTACTAAAGATTCATTAGTAGAAACTTCTTGTTTTAAAATAAAACTTATGATAAAAGATGATGATATCATTAAAATACAACCTATAATCCACGAATTAAGAGATAGTATAGCTCTATTAGCAAAGTTTTTTCTTAAATCTTTTATACCTCTTTTTATGTCTTCTTTAAATATTAAAATTAATATTATTATATATATTAAATCATTTATAAAAAAACAAAATATTCTAGGTGTCCTAGGTATTTTATTAAAGTTTATACCAAAAGAACTTACTAAAGATATAATAAAATTACTTTGATATAAAATATATAATAAAATTGTTGTTAAGAATTTGTAGTTTTTATTAAACCAATTTTTAAAAAATTTATTATAAATGTTTTTGATTATATCATCTGTCAATTTATTTCACCTCTATTATAAATTATAACATAATGGTTGACTTTTTTATAAATAAAAATTATAGTATAGGTCAAAGAAAGGGGAAAATAATATGAAAGATTCGTTCGAGATTAATTATTTAGCAAGTCAAATTATATATTTTTTAGATAATTATCAATATTCACCTAATTGTTATTTTGCTCAAAAAATTCTAGTAAAAAAACCAAATGGAAAACAAATTTCACTATCATCTGCTTATAGAAAATTAAAAAATGACGTTAATTATGTAGATGATGAACTATTAGAAAAAATAAATTCGCATGATTGTATAATTAAAAAACTAAAAAAAGATTGCAATAAATAAATATTATGATATAATACTTGTAGCAACAAAGAGTAGGGCATAAAGTCCTGCTCTTTATAATTAAGGAGGAATATTATGATTGATAAGGTTAAAGCATTAATCGAAGAACCATTAAAAAAGATTAATGTTAAACTAAGTGATGTTTGTTATGTTAAGGAAGGTAGTATGTATTTTTTACGAGTAGTAATAGATAAAGAACCATTCGTAGACATTGATACTTGTGTTAGTGCAACTGAAATTATTAACCCCTTAATTGATAAAATAGAAGATGAATTTGATGATGCATACGTACTTGATGTATGTTCAATGGAAAAAGGAGATAAATAAAAATGAATAGTAAAGAGTTTGTAAAAGCATTAAAAAATATTTGCGAAGAAAAATCAATTAGTGAAGATGTTATTTTTGAAGGTATGACAACAGCTTTACAAAAAGCTTATACTAAAGAAACAGGATTACCAAATATTAGAATAGAAATAAATAAAGATACAGGAGAAATAAAAGGTTATTCATATCAGAAAGTAGTTACAGAATATACTGATGGTGAAGATGATGAAGATGAAGAAGAAACAGTAGAAATCTTACTTGAGGATGCAAAAAAACAAGTGCCAGATATAAAGCCAGGTGAAACAATTGAAGAAGAAGTATCGTTAAAAGATTTTGGACGTGTTGCAACGATGGCTGCAAAACAAATTTTAGTACAAAAGGTAAGAGAAGCTGAAAGACAAAGCATAATGACTGAGTTTGAAGATAAAGAAGGAGAATTATTAATGGGAACTTTATCAAGGGAAGATTCTCAGAATTATTATGTTGATTTAGGAAGAATGCATGGTATATTACCTAAAACTGAACTAATTAAAGGCGAGGTTTTAACGATGGGATCAATGATTAAGGTATATGTTACTAAGATAGATGATTCAGGTAAAAGTCCACTTATATTATTGTCAAGGTCTCATTATGGTTTTGTAAAAAGATTACTTGAAAACGAAATACCGGAATTAAACGATGGAACTGTTATTTTGTATAGTGTTGCAAGAGATGCTGGAGTAAGAAGCAAGATTGCTGTTTATTCAGAGGATCCAAAGGTTGATGCCATTGGAGCTTGCATTGGGGAAAAAGGTTCAAGAATCAATCGTATAACAAGTGAATTAGGGGGAGAAAAAATAGACGTTGTTATGTATGACAAAGATCCTATCACGTTTATTAAAAACGCTTTATCTCCTGCTAAAGAAGTAAAAGTTTATATTTTAGATGAGAAGAAAAAGGAAGCTTTAGCAATTGCATCTGGAGATAATTTATCTTTAGCAATTGGTAAAAAAGGTCAAAACGTTCGTTTAGCAGCTCGTTTAACACATTATAGAATAGATGTTAAAACAGAAGAACAAGTAAAGGAAGAAAAAATAGATTTAACTAGCTTAGAATCATAAGGTAAGGTGATTTAGGTTGAAACAAAAAAAAATACCGATGCGTTCTTGCGTTGTTACTAAAGAAAAATATCCTAAAAAAGAGCTTATAAGAGTAGTAAAAGACAATCTTGGTAACGTAACTGTTGATGTAACAGGTAAAGCAAATGGGCGCGGAGCATACTTAAAAAAAGATTTAGAAGTTGTAAAACTTGCAAGGAAAACTAAAGTATTAGATAGACATTTACAAATAGAAGTAAAAGAAGAAGTATATGATGAACTTGAAAGAGTTATTAGTAATATGTAACTAAGAAAGGAGATGTGGTTAGCATGATGAGTGTTTTTGAATACGCTGATGATATGAATAAAGATATTAACGAAATTTTAGAAATGTGTATAAAATTAAACATTAATGTATCAACTAAAGAGGATATGCTTGATGATGAGGCGATTGTTTTATTGGATAATGCGTTTTCAAACGAAGAACAAAAGGGAGATTTTGTTAAAGAAATAGAGCAGGATGAAGAAATAATAAAAAAAATGGAAGAAGACGATTACTATGATGAAGTGGTTGATACTTTAATTGATAAAAAAGATGCGATTTATAATAGTGAACCTACATCTTTTAAGAAAAAGAAAAACAAAAATAAACAAAAAGATATTAAAGATGCAAAAAAAGCCATGTATAAAAATAAGGAGAAATTAGTTTCTAATGAAGATGAAACTAATGATAACGTAGTTTTATATAAAGAGGCCATGACCATTAAAGAATTTTCAGATAGTCTTAACGTATCAGTATCAGAGCTTTTAAAAAAATTAATGGCTCTTGGTATCATGGCAAACATGAATGCAAAAATAAGTTTTGATGATGCGTCAGTTTTGGCTCTTGAATTTAATAAAACCTTAAAAAGAGAAGAACAAGTTGATATTTCAAACTTCGAGATGTTTGAAGTAAATGATGACCCTAAAGATTTAGAAGAAAGACCACCAGTTGTTACTATAATGGGACATGTTGATCATGGTAAAACATCTCTTTTGGATGCAATAAGAGAATGTAGTGTTGTTGATAGTGAGTTTGGTGGAATAACTCAACATATTGGAGCTTATCAAGTTAAATATAATGATAAAAAAATTACTTTCATAGATACTCCTGGACATGCTGCTTTTACTGAAATGAGAGCAAGAGGAGCAAGTATTACTGACATAGTAATAATAATAGTTGCAGCAGATGATGGTGTAATGCCACAAACAAAAGAAGCGATTGATCACGCAAAAGCTGCTAAGGTTCCTATAATAGTTGCAGTAAATAAAATTGATAAACCAGGTGCAGATATTGATAGAGTAATGCGTGAGATGAGTGAAAATGGTCTTACTCCAGATACATGGGGTGGAGATACTTTATTCGTTAATATATCCGCTAAAACTCATGAAGGAATTGATAATCTATTAGATAACCTTTTATTAGTTTCAGAAATGCAGGAATTAAAGGCAAATCCAATGCGTTATGCAATTGGTACAGTAATTGAGTCTAAACTTGATAAAAACGTTGGTTCTCAAGTTACTTTATTAATTCAAAATGGCACGTTAAGATTGGGTGATCCAATAGTCGTAGGAGAATATTTTGGTAAGGTAAGAACTCTAAAAAATGACATTGGAGAAGAAGTTGTGGAAGCTTCTCCATCTACTCCTGTTGAAGTTACTGGAATTTCAGGAGTTCCAACCGCGGGTGATAAATTTATGGCTTTTGATTCTGAGAAAAAAGCTCATAGTGTGGCACAACAAAGAAGTGAAGTAGCTAAGTTAAAAGCAAACACTTTATCAAGTGCAATTAGTTTAGATGATCTATTTGGCAAGATATCGGAAGGTCTAAAAGAAATTAACATTGTATTAAAAGCGGATGTTAAAGGTAGTGAAGAAGCTGTTAAAAATACATTATCTAAAATTGAAGTTGAAGGTTGCAAACTTAACGTAATTAGAAGTGGTGTTGGAACCATTACTGAAAGTGACATTGTTTTAGCAAACGCATCAAGTGCAATAATAATTGGTTTTAACGTAAGACCAACTGGAAAAATATTAGATATTGCAAAAGAATACGGTGTTGACGTAAGGCTTCATAACATTATATATAAAGTAGTTGAAGAAATGGAAGCAGCTATGAAGGGTATGCTTGATCCAGAATATGAAGAAAAAACTTTAGGTCAAGCTGAAATAAGAAAAATCTATAAATTTTCTAAAACTGGTAATATCGCTGGATGCTATGTTATAGATGGAATAATAAAATCAGATGCTAAAGCAAGACTTATCCGCGATGGTGTTGTAATTTATGATGGTTCAATTAACTCTATTCAAAGAGAAAAAGACCAGGTAAAAGAAGTTAAGCAAGGTTTTGAGTGTGGAATTACTTTAAGTAACTATCAAGATATAAAAGAAAATGATATTATAGAAGCTTATGAATTAGTAGAAATAAAGAGGTAGGTTATGAGTGTTAAAACAGAAAGAATAGCAAATTTATTAATGAGAGAAATTAGTGATGTATTGCAAAATGAAGTATATGATGAGGATATAAAGTTCGTAACGATTACAGCTTGTAAGGTTGATACTGATTTATCATTAGCACAGGTTTATTGCACGGTTCTTAATGATTCAAAAAAAGAGAAATGTTTACATGACTTAAATGCTGCTAAAGGTTTTATAAAAACTGAACTTGCTAAAAGAAAATTAGAAATAAGAAAAATACCAGATTTAAGATTCATATATGATGAATCAATATCTTATGGTAGTAAAATAGAAAAAATAATAAAAGAAATAAATGAATAATATTTTGTTTATTTCTTTTTTTACATAATTTTACAATTAAAAAAAATAAAATAAATAAATTAGAATATTATTAAAATTATGTGTTACAATATAAAAGTAAAAAAGTAGTGAAGGAGCGGTAAAAAATGAAAAATGAAAAGAAAAGTAAAATATTAATAGGATGTTTAGCATTACTTTTAGTAATGGCAGTAGGATATGCATTATTTAGCGAAACTATTACAATTAATGGAACGGCAACAGCAAAAGGAGATTTTGATATATCATTTACTTGTGAGACTCTAACTAGTACTAATGCAACAGCACAAGAAACAGAAGGTGGCATACTTACTAAAGGTGGAACAGGAACATGCAGTATAGAAGGACAAACAATAACTACGACAAGTAATTTAACAAAACCAACTGATGTGGTAGTATATAGAGTTAAACTAACAAACGAAGGAAGCATTCCAGCAGTGTTAAAAACAGTAGATTCTGATAATAATTGTTTTGATGATAGTCAATTTCAAAAAACATGTCCTGGTGATGAGACATATTTTGATAGTTCAAAAGGATTAGCAGCTGGGTATATGTTAGAAATGTTAAACGAAGATGGGTCTTTAAATACTGATGCAGCTTATACTGGAGATGCTGCAACGGAAGCAGCGAAAATTACGTTACAACCAGGAGAATCTATGAATGCATACATATTTCATAGTTGGAATGATAGTGAAAGCTTAACACAACCAGTATTACCAGCTGAAGGAGTTTCGTTTAATTATAATGTAACATTAGGATTTGAACAAGTTCAAGCCCAGTAAGAACCTTTAGTTAGGTTCTTTTTTTTAAAATTATTATCTTTTTTTGTAGAAATAAATGTAAAAACAATGTATAATTGTATTAGTAATAGGGTATGGAGGTGGCATTTATGATAAACTTGGTAAAAAAGGAAAATCTTAATCTTGGAATACTAGAAACAGACTTTGATGTTTTTGCGGATATTGTTAATACTTTTTCTAGTGAAGAAACAAAAAAAGATTGTTTGTTAGACCTTGATGATTATGTTATTCCCGAATATTTTAGAAATAAAATCACTTTAGTTATTCAGACAAATAAAATGCTTATTGGATATGCTACCTTTGAATTTAAAAATAATAATAATATTTCTCAAGTAGGTATAAATAAATTATACGTACTTGATGAGTTTAAAAATAAAAATATGGAAGCTCTTTTAATTGAAGGCGTTATATATATTGCAGGTGAAGTTGGTTCTAGAAACGTTGTTACAACGGTAGATGAACATGATTCAAACATGCTAAAGATTTATCAGTCACTTGGTTTTTATGAGGTTGGAATTAATGAAGATGGTAACCTTCTAAGCATAAGTGTTATTTCTGCTGTAAGAGTAAGAATGCTTAATGATAAGTTTAGGGATATTCCAAAAGATTCAATAGATTATAAAAGTTTAAAATTAGTTAAGAAAATAGCTTCTGGTAGATCTGGCAATATTTATTTAACTCAAGATGGAAGGATTCTTAAGATGTTTACTTCGACTTCTTTTACTTATGTTAAAGATAGGGAAGAAACTCTTAAATACATTAAAACGATTGATATTCCTGAAATAGTAAAACCAAAACATCTTGTTTATTATGATGGTGTTTTTGTGGGTTATATTATGGAGTATTTACCAGAGGGTCAAGCTTTATGGGATAAAAGTGAAAACTATAGTTTTGAAGATAAGATTGATAAAATAAAAGAAATAGAAAAAGTAATGAAAAAACTTCATGAAAAAAATATTTATATATGTGATTTGAATCCTGATAATATTTTCTTTGATAAAGAAGGTAAAGTAAAATTAATTGATTGTGATTCGTTTGTTATTAAAGATAATGTTATTAATAATGAGGTTGAACAAAAGTACAGAGACCCTTTAAATAAAATAGTTTCTGAAAAAACTGATCTTTATGCTTTTGCTATTACTACATTGCAACTTTTGATTGATAAAAAAATACCTAATGATGCTAGTTTTTTAGATATTGAGAAAATATATAACAAGAATAAAAATAAATTACCAGTAAGTTTTAAGAATTATTATGATTGCATATTTAAAGGAAAAGATAGATACTATTTAACGGATTCTTATGAACGTTATTTAAACGAAATGTATATGGTTGGTAATGATGATGAACAGGGTAATAAAAGTGGTAAAATTAGCATGATAATATTATCATTTATTATGGTCGTAATAGCGATTATTGGTTATTTTGTATTTAAATTAAGTAGGTGATTAACCTGCTTTTTTTTTCATATGCTATAAATAGGAGGATAAATATGAGTATTTTTAAAGGTTCTGGTGTTGCCTTAATAACACCATTTAAAGAAGATTTGTCAGTTGATTATAGATCATTAGAAAAGATGATTAACTATCAAATAGAAAGTGGTACTGATGCGATTATTATTTGTGGTACTACGGGTGAGGCTCCAACCCTTGATGATGAAGAGCATTTAAATGTTATAAAAAAATGTGTTGAAATAGTAGATGGGAAAGTTCCTGTAATTGCAGGTACTGGTTCTAATAATACAATGCATGCTGTTATGATGAGTAAGGAAGCTGAAAAAAGGGGTGCCAATGGTTTACTTATTGTTACTCCTTATTATAATAAAGCAACTCAGTATGGTCTTTTAAAACATTATGGTATGATTGCTAAAAGTACTAATCTTCCAATATTAATGTATAATGTTCCTAGTAGAACAGGATGTAATATAGAACCAGAAACAGCCATAAAAATAGCTTTAGAAAATGAAAACATAGTTGGTATCAAAGAAGCTTCTGGAAAAACAAATCAAGTAGAAAAAATTTTAGAATTATCTAGAGATAAGAAGCTTGAATTCGATTTATATTCTGGTAATGATGATGATGTGGTAAGGGTATTAGAAAATGGCGGAATAGGAGTTATTTCCGTTTGTGCTAATGTAACACCAACAAGAACTCATGATTTAGTTATACACTATTTAGATGGTGACTTAGAATATGCAAATAAACTTCAAGATGAGCAAACTGAGCTTTCTGATGTTTTATTTTCTGAGGTTAATCCAATACCTGTAAAAAAAGCTTGTTATGAAATGGGACTAATTGATAGTGATAGTTTAAGATTGCCATTAACAAGCATAAGTGAGGAAAATTATAAAAAACTTATAAAGGTAATGAAAAAGCAAAAAATCATTAAGTGAGGTTTGTGAATTTAGTCGTGATTTTTTTATTCTATATGGATATTGACAAATTGGTTAAATAGTGATAATATATACGACATTCAAACAAAGAGGGGGAGATTTGAATGGATTTTTTAGAAACATACGGAAGTATAATAGATGATGTAAGAAAAGAATTAAAAGAAATATCAAAGGAATCTAAAAAAGCAGCTGATGAATCTGATAAAAGATGGCATGAAAAATTAGATACA
>CAMFOH010000014.1 GCA_945969495.1 uncultured Mollicutes bacterium | reverse complement strand
CTTTTTTTGCATCTTTTATTTCAGTTGATGTTATATTAATAGTTTTAGGTAACCCTGTAAGTAAATCTCTTCCTCTTACTTTCATTGATTTTTGTTTTGTCTCTTCAAGTACTGTGCCTATCTTGATTTTTACTTGTTCGGCGGTTACTTCTCCAATTAATAACTTATACTTATTTTTTATATATTTTATTATATCTACGTCCAGGGTATTACCAGCAACCTTTATTGATTCACTATAAACAATTCCATCTAATGATAAAACCGCTATATCAGTTGTTCCACCGCCTATATCAATTACCATGTTACCACTAGGCAAACCAATTTCAAGACCTGCACCAACTGCTGCTACCTTTGGTTCTTCTTCGACATAAACCTTTTTTGCACCAGTTCTTTCGGCAACTTCTCTAATTGCATTTTTTTCTACCTGAGTTATATTAGATGGACAACATATTAATATTCTAGGTTTACTAAATAATGTTTTGCCCTTTATTTTTTTTATAAAGTAATCTAACATGATTTCGGTTTTATCAAAATCTGCTATTACCCCATCTTTTAATGGTTTCATTGCTATAACACTTCCTGGAGTACGTCCAATCATTTCGTGTGCTTTTTGACCTATTGCTAGCACTTTACCAGAATCTTTATCAATCGCAACAACGCTCGGTTCTGAAAGTACAATTCCTTCACCTCTAACATAAATTAAAATGTTAGCGGTACCCAAATCAATTCCAATATCTTTATTTCTCATTTTTCACTTTTTATATGATAAATTTTAATTATTTACTAAATCTTTTACTGTCTTATCATAATATTTTTCTGGATTGATTACACTACCATTTTTGTACATTTCAAAATGTAAACCTTGTTTTACTTCACTATTTAAAGTGCATGTGCCACTTTTTGCTATTACTTGTCCTTGGGTTACATTATCTCCTTTTTTTACCAAAACTTCACCCAAAGATTGATACATGATTATTATTTCATTTGAGTTTCTTATTTCAACTGTTTTTCCTAATAAAGTATCTTCTGTTACGTTTGTTACTGTGCCTGTTACTGACGCAACAACATCAAATTGTTCTTCTGACTTATAGTCAACGCCGGAGTTTTGCATGTATATTCCTTCATGATAAATTATAGAATTTTGTTGTTCTTCTTCGGTTGCATCCTTATCATAAAAATTTTTATAAATACTAACATTTTCATCAGTATAAGGCCTTGCTATTTTTTCTTCTTGGTTAATTACTGGATAATAATTATCAAAAATATAATCATTTACATACGTAAAATCTTCATCACTTTTTGACACGGTATTTGTCTTATTATCAGTTAGAAAAACAACGGATAACAAACATATAATTAGAAAAGTTGTTAAAATAGAAATTTTTGCAAATGGTTTTAATTTTCTTTTTTTCATTTTCCTCACCTCTCATTTTAAGTTTTAACGAAAGTGAAAAAAATATACATTAATTTATTTTTTTTATTTCACAATTTTTATAATAATGTTTTAAAATATCCTGATAATTATATCCTTCTTTTGCCATACCATTAGCACCATACTGACTCATTCCAACACCATGACCGTATCCACTAACGTTAAAAATAACCTTATCAGATAAAATATTAATATCAAAACTAGTTGATTTTAGGTTAAAAATATTTTTTATTTCATTTGAATTAAAATTTTTTCCATTAATAGTTAAACTAACCATTCTTCCAGTATTTGTTTTTTTAATTTCACTTATTACAATATCATTGTTGTTTTCAAGACCTAAATTAAATAAAAATTCTTTTTTTGTAACTTCGCTAGTACTATTAAAAACCGGAGATTCAGCCTCATCCCAAGAAGACGAAACACTTACTAAATATGGTTTAGATGTTGAAAAAACATCGCCACTATTTTCAGTATAACCATTACTGGTTGAAAAAAATAACGCATCTATTAAGTTATTGTTATATAATATAACTTCTCCTTTGGTACTTAAAACTGCATTTTTAATTTTATTTAAATACTCATCATAATTATCTTGCCATTTTTCCTTCATTTTATCATAATCTATATAAACTTGATTTTGAGTGCCATCAGTTACGTCATAATCATTTTTACTTAATTCCGCATGATTTAATGCATAAGTTCTAGATGCTACTGCTTGGGATTTTAACGCTTCTTCATTAAATGAAGCAGGCATTTCACCTGCTACTACACCAATTACATATTCTTCTATTGGTATGTTTATTATTTCGCCATTGCTATTTTTTTTAACTCTTATTACTTTATTATTATAACTACCATATTTAATTTTGTTTATTATATTATAAGGATTATTTAAACCAATTATAAATAAAGGAATTAATATTATTAATAATGTAAATAATAAGATTTTTTTCATTTTTTCTCCTTAAAAGAGACTAATGGTACTATATATATCAACAAAAAAATTTACTAATAAATAAGCTAAAATTAAAGAAAGAGATAGATAAAATGAATGTATTTGCATAATACTATTCTTTTTAAATATTTTATGTAAGTTTGTTGACGTTATTATCCATATACTAAATGGTATAAAAATACAATATAAAATAAGTTTAATACTCATTAGTTTCCTCATATTTTTCAACTTGATCAATTCTTATTTTATAACACGGATCCAAAAGAAATGTCGAATTAATGAATATTTCTATCATTTCTTTTATTTCTTCTGCTGTATGAGATTGTGCTCCAAATGCTAGTATATTTGCATCATTATGTTCTTTTGCAGATTTAGCTTCTTCTTTATTATCAATTTTTGCACACCTAATTCCTTTTACTTTATTACATGCTATAGAAACTCCTATACCAGTACCACACATTACAATTCCTAAATCAACTTCTTTATTTATAACCGCATCACTTAAAGTAAGTGCATATTTTGGATAATCTACCCTATCAGACGAATAACATCCATAATCAATTATTTCATAATTATCAAGTAAATTCTTAAGTTTTTGTTTTACTACATATGCTCTGTGGTCATTTGCAATTCCTATTCTCATTATTTACCTCCATTTATTATATTATACCAAAAAAAGACTATATATTAGTCTTTTATTTATCTATTTTTATTATTAATTGATACATTTTCTCAAAGTCAAATTCTTCTAGATCAATATTTATGCCATTTGCCTTTAATTCTTCTATTACATTTTTGATTTTTTCTACGGTTTCACTAACAGATAATGTTTGTAAAGATTGTTCTTGTTCGGTTTTAGGTTCTTCTATATCTAATATATCTAAAGAATCAGGCTCATCGTAAGCATTTTCTATTCCTAAATCGGATAAAGAAGCAGTATTATTTTCTTCTTTATTTAATTCTTCTGCTTGAACAATTGTATATTCTTTAGTTTCATCAGCATTACTTACTTGATTTTCAATAGATTGAGTTTGATTAAATGAATTATTTAAACTGTCAGTAGAAGATAATTCACCTAAAGAAGTTGAATTAATTGGCATTACTTGGTCATTAAAAGAATTATCTTCAGTTTTATACATACCTTGGTTAAATTGAAAATCATTATACTGATTAGTAGCTGTTGAAATTGGATTTTCAAAATTATTATTGTTAGAAGATCCTTGATTAAAATTATTTAAATTTGTTTGAGACTGATTCATAAACGAAGGTGAATTTTGATATGGTGTGCTAAACTGATTACTATTTAAATTATAATCATTATTTATAAAATCAGAATTAAAAGATGGCTGATTAGAAATTTGATTCATATCAGAGATTTGTTGGTTTGAATATGGATTATTAAGTGGCATATTTTCAGTCGAAATTGAGGGATAAACATTAAAGTTATTTAAATTACCATTTTCATAATTATCTAGTGGATCATTATTATTTGTTGTTTCCGGCATCACGTTCATAGGATCTAAAACATCCATAGTTGGAGCACTAGATATGGTAGCATCACTTAAATTTTTTATTTCCCCCAACTCAGGTGGAATATCTCCTAAAGGTTGCTGAGTATTAAAATTAAAGTTTGGAGTTTCTTGAAAATTTGAGTTTATTTGAGTATTTGTTTGACTAAAGCTATTTTCAAATACATTTGTTGGATTAATTGGTTGACTTTGAAAATTACTTGAAATTGGAATAGTTGAAGAACTCTGATTTTGAAAATTTTGATAATTAGGATTATATGTTTCCATAGAATTAGTAGAATTAGTAGAATTAGTGGTATTATTAAAATCATTTTCAAAAAGTGGCCTTACATTACCATTAAAATTTTGATTGTTATTCATATCATTATTATACATATTTTAATTTCCCCTTTATCTTTAATTAAATAATACAATAAAAAAGTCTCTATTACAATGGCTTTTTCTTAATTTCACTAAATTTTCTAGGATATTTACTAATTGTTTTATTAACTTTTTTAATTTTTATTAAAGTTCTGCTTCCTGCATCAAAAGGTAGTTTAAAAATAATAGTTTCTTTTAACACACTGCCAAGTGTTTCTACCGCTTTTTTAGAATCAGTAAGCTCATTTTTTACTTCTGCCTTCATCGAAATAAAATATCCTCCAACTTTTACATATGGTATACATAGTTCTGATAAAATATTAAGATTTGCTACCGCACGTGAAGTAACTATGTCATACTTTTCTTTATTATTTAATACATATTCTTCAGCCCTTGCATGAATGGCTTCTACGTTATTTAAATCTAGTTTTTTTATTACTAAATTTAAGAATGTTATTCTTTTGTTTAATGAATCAATTAAAGTTACTTTTAAATTTGGAAACACAATTTTTAAAACCAATCCAGGAAATCCTGCTCCGGTTCCAATATCAAGTAATTTCTGATTATCTAAATTTACAGCTTTAACCAAAGTTAAACTATCATAAAAGTGCTTTAAATAAACTTCTTTTTCATCAGTTATTCTTGTTAAATTAGTATGACTATTATATTCAATAATCATTTTATAATAAGTATCTAAATCATTTAATTGTTTTTTAGTTATATTTATATTTAATTCTTCTAACGCTTTTATAAATTCTTCTTTATTCATTATAATGCCTCTTTAAATAAACCATTAATATTGCTATATCTGATGGATTAACCCCACTTATACGAGTTGCTTGATCTATGGTTCTTGGTCTTATTTTTTCAAGTTTTTGTTTTGCCTCAGTTGCTAAATTATCAACTTTAGAATAATCTATATCATCTGGTATTTGTTTTTTTCCTAGTCTAATCATCTTCTCTGCTTCTTTTTTAGCTTTTTGTATATAACCTTCATATTTATGATTGATTTCTACTTGCTCTAAAACTTCTTTATCATATTTTTTGCTAAATTTATCTAGGTAATCAACTATTTTAACTTCTGGTCTTTTTAAATATTCTGATAAATTACATTTATACTGTGGAAAAGTAATAGTTTTTATTTCTTCTTCCAGTTCTTCTATTTCTTTTTCTTTATTTACTAATTTATCATATCTTCCTTGTGATAATAGACCAACTTCATAAGCTTTTTTACTAAGTCTTAAATCCGCATTATCACTTCTTAAAAGTAGTCTAAATTCTGCACGAGATGTAAGTAGTCTATATGGTTCTATTGTTCCTTTTGTTACTAAATCATCAATTAAAACACCAATATATGCATCACTACGGGATAATATTAATGGTTCTTTATTATCTAATTTTAAAGAAGCATTAATACCTGCAATTATTCCTTGACCTGCTGCTTCTTCATAACCAGAAGTTCCATTTATTTGACCTGCAGTAAATAAATTTTCAATTATTTTAGTTTCAAGTGATGGTTTTAATTGTAATGGATCTATTGCGTCATACTCTATTGCGTAGGCATATTTTAAAATTTTAGCATGTTCTAACCCTTTTAAAGAATGAACCATATCTTCTTGCACGTCATGTGGCATAGAAGTTGAAAAACCTTGCAAATATATATCATCATAATACATACTTTCTGGTTCTAAAAATAATTGGTGCCTTTCTTTATCTTTAAATCTTACAACTTTATCTTCTATTGATGGACAATATCTAGGACCTATTCCTAATGTTTCATAAAATCCACCATACATTGCTGATTTATTTAAGTTATCCATGATTATCTTGTGAGTTTTTTCATTAGTATATGTTAAATAACACGGCACTTGATTTTTATAGTCATAGTATGTAATATTATCAAAACTAAAAGTTAGTTTTTCATCATCACCATCTTCTTTTTTTAACTCTGAAAAATCAATTGATGACCTTTCTATTCTAGGCGGTGTACCTGTTTTTAACCTTAATAATTTAAATCCTAGTTTAGCTAAATTATTACTTAAGAAGTTTGCTCTTTTCTCACCATGAGGACCTTCTGGTGTTCTACTATCTCCAACTAATATATCTGCTTTTAAATAAGTTCCGGTTGTAAGTATACATGCATCACATAAGATGGTTTCTTTATCTTCCGTTGTTATTCCAGTTATTTTATTATCTTCTACTAAAATATCCGCTACTATAGCCTCTTTAATTATTAAATTAGGAGTAGCTTCTAATGTTTTTAACATTTCTTTTTTATATGTTACTTTATCTGCTTGACTTCTTAAACTTCTAACCGCAGGACCTTTTGATGAATTAAGCATCTTTATTTGTAAAAGTGTCTTATCAGCATTACGTCCCATCTCTCCGCCTAGTGCGTCTATTTCTCTTACAACAATCCCTTTAGCACTACCACCAATCGATGGATTACAAGGCATATCTGCTATATTATTAATGTTAATAGTAATAAGTAATGTTTTTTTACCCATTCTAGAACATGCAAGAGCTGCTTCACAACCAGCATGACCTGCTCCAACAACTATCACATCATATCTCATATAAAGCACCTTCATTTCTTTTGGTATTATACAACAATATTAAAAAAAAGTTAATGAATAATTCTTAATTCATTAACTTTATTTTCCTAAACAAAACCTGCTAAATAAATCGTCTATTAACTCTTCGGTATAATTAGCACCTATTATATCCCCTAATTTTTCCCATACAAGTTTTAAATCTATTTCTATCATATCTATTTCTTTCTCTTCATTTATTCCTTTTTCTACTTCTTCTAACGATTCAATAGCAGATTTAAGCAGTGCTATTTGTCTTGCATTAGTAAAAAACATTAAATTTTTACTTAAGAATGATCCTACGTTAAACACTTCTTTTATCTTTTCTTTTATATCTTCTATACCTATATTATTTTTAGCACTTATTTTTATAATATCTTTATCATATGAATTATTATAACTTAAATCTGTTTTATTCATTATAACTATTCTTTTCTTATCTTTTGTTTTATCAAGCAAAAACTTATCTTCTTCTGATAAATCTTCTGAAGCATCAAGTACTAAAAGTACAAGTTCTGCATCATCTATTAAATTAAGACTTTTTTCTATTCCTATTTTTTCCACTATGTCGTTTGATTCTCTAACACCCGCAGTATCAATTAAATTAAGCTTTACTCCCCCTAATATAATATTACCTTCAACAATGTCTCTAGTTGTTCCTTTAACGTCTGTTACAATTGCTTTTTCTTCTTCTAAAAGAGCATTAAGCAAACTTGATTTACCTACGTTTGGTTTACCAAGAATAATAGTTTTGATACCATCTTTTAACGTTTTACCATCCTCTGATAATTTAAGTATCTCTAATAACTTTTCTTTCATTATTTTAACTTCATTTTTAATTTTACTTATAGTAATAACTTCTATATCCTCGTACTCAGGATAATCAATGTTTACTTCTATATTCGATATTAATGCTATTATTTTTTCTCTTAAATCAGTAATTAGTTTAGATACCTTACCTGATATTTGATTAATTGCCATTTTTCTAGTTAGTTCAGTTTCTGAATTAATCAAATCCATTACTCCCTCGGATTCAGTTAAGTCTATCCTACCATTTAAAAATGCTCTTTTAGTAAATTCACCAGGTTCTGCCATTCTACAACCAGAAAGTAATAATATTTCCATTATTTTATTAACAACTGCTATAGAACCATGAGTATTTATTTCAATGACATCTTCTTTTGTATATGTTTTAGGTGCTTTCATTATTGAAAGTAATACTTCATCTATTATTTCACCTTTATAAATTATATGACCATAATTAATAGTGTGACTTTTTACTTTATTTAAATCTTTTCCTTTAAATAAAGGATTAACTATATTAATAGCATCATCTCCAGATACCCTAATAATAGATATAGCCCCTTCTCCTAAAGCTGTTGATATTGCAACTATAGTATCATTCATAAAAGTTCACTTCCTTCATTTAATGTATTATACCATATAATATAAAGAAAAAAGAGAAATATTTCTATTCCTCTGTTGGTTTAATTATTACACATCTATTAGGTTCTTCACCTTCACTTATAGTAGTAACTCCTTTAAAATCAGTAAGTGCATTATGAACTAATCTTCTTTCATAAGAATTCATACTATCCATTTTAACTTCTACTTTTGTTTTTATTACATCTCTTGCTAACTTTATAGCTAATCTTTCAATATTTTTTTGTTGTTTTTCTTTATAACCATTAGAATCAAGAATAATATTTATTTTTATTCCTAATTTACTTTGTATTGATTGCTTTAAAAGTAATTGTAAGGATTCAATTGTTCTTCCATTCTTGCCAATTAAAATTGCATTATTATCAGAAATCATATTAATCTTAATATAGTTTTCTCTTTTACTTGTTTCAAATTCAACTTTAAGATTCATTAAATCAGTTAATTCCTTTAAATAAGCTTTAACGTACTCAACAACATCATCTTTTAAAGCAACATTTAGAAAATATTTTTTAGACTTAAATAATCCACCAGTTACTTCCTCTTTTAAATTATAATAAATTTCATTTGAAGATGCATTTAATTCTGATAAAGCTTTATTCAAAAGTTCATCACTATTTTTACCTTCATATTTATGACTTTTTAATTCTAGCATGATTACCACCTCTTTGTACCAATAAGTTTTGAATAACAGTAAATAAACTTGAAGTTATCCAATACAATCCGATTGCCGTTGATAATTGAAATGAACTTATTGTAATTACAACTACCATAACATTCATCATCATTTTTGTAGAAGCTGCCGCTGGATTTGAATTATCTGCAACATCATTTTTTGTGAAATTAAATGATAAGAATGTAACTATAAATATTAGTATTGGCAAAACAATATACCACCAATTACCTTGTGATAAAGCAAACCATGGTGTTGTTCCTAACTGTAATCCTAAAAAACTACCTTCAAAAATAGCTGGAGTCCTATTTATTGCTTCTAAAAATGCTATAAATAGTGGTAATTGAATTATTGCAACCAAACAGCCTGAGAATAATGATATATTATATTTTTTATATATTGCCATCATTTCTTGACTCTTTTGAATCATAGCTTGTTGATCATCTGTTTTGTTAGCATACTTTTTTTCTAATTTTTGTAATTCTGGCTGAGCTTTTTTTAAATTTTCTGATTGCATAGCACTTTTTTTAGTCACTGGATATAAAACTAATCTTATTACTAACCCAGCTAAAATAACAGCTAAACCAAAATTTTTAACAAGATAACCTAACTTTAATATTATCCATGCAAGGGGTTTTATAAAAATATTATCCCATAATCCTTCATTTGCTTTTAAGGTTGGTTTAAAGTCAAAACAAACAACCATATATATAGTATAAACACCATATTCATTATATATATTATCCTATTCTTTATCTGTTGGTTTACATAATATATTTTTAGTAAGTGTCTGGCCTGTTGCTTTTTTTCCTTTATCATATTTTACAACTACCTTAGTTTTTTTACCATTATCATTTGTTTTTTCAACAACTAATTGTTTTGTACAACCAGTTAATAAAAAAACCAGTAAAAAAACTACAATTATCTTTTTTAGTTTTTTCATTTGGTTTTTATCTCCTATTCATTTATATTTTTTAAAAGATTTAATAAATCTTCTTTTAACATTAAATACTCAGTACCAACAACACTTTTCTTTAATACAATTATATAATCTTTATTCATAAAATGCAACTTAGATTTATCAATTATATCTTTTACCTGGCGTTTTAATTTATTTCTAGTAACCGCATTTCCAAGTTTTTTTGAAACACATATTCCAAAACGATATTCATTTTTTGTATTATATGTATATAAAAACGCATATTTTGATTTAGTCTGATTATTAAATTTAAATGCCCTATCAAAATCTTTTTTTTCCTTTACTATGTTTTTTTTCTTCATAAATAAGCTCCTTTTATAACAAAAAACCACTTACTTAAATAAGTGGAATTATGCTGATAATTTCTTACGTCCTTTAGCTCTTCTTTGATTTAAAATACCAGTACCTGCTAATTTTCTAGCAAAAAAACCGTGATTTTTTTTTCTTTTATGGTTGTTTGGTTGAAAAGGTCTTTTCATCTTTACACCTCCAATTTGTTTTAATATTTTTTTTCTTTTTTAAACACGAATATTATAAGGTTTATTTATCTAATTGTCAACCTTTTTAATGGACAGATTATATATTTATTTAAATAAGATTAGGATGTATTTAATATATATTTTTTCCACAATAAAAATAATATATTTTTTTAATAAAAAAAGTTAATAACATAGTTTTCCACAACAATATAGTTTATTATATTAAAATTTTTAAGAATTATAATAGTAATTAACAATCTGTGGAAAACTTTTGATTGTTTACTTTTTTATAAACAATATAATTTTTTGTTGAAAAGTGTAATATGATGATTTTTGTTGAAAAATAACACTTTTTGTTGTGGAAAACTGTTGTGGATAAAATATAATTATTAATTTACATTGTTTTTCCACAATTTTTTTGTTAAAATATATGTAAATAACTCGTTTTATAGGGGGAAAGGAGGTTATTATGAACATAGATAGTCTATGGGATAATTTCCTAGAAAAAATTAAACCAAGAATATCTTCATTATCATATGATACTTGGTTTAAAAATACCAAACTAATATCACTTGATAATAATGTTGCTAAAATACTTGTTGAATCACCACTTCAAAAAAAGAGTTTACAAGAAACTTGGTACCAAACAATATCAGATGTATTTAGTGAAATAACTAATACTAGTTTTGATTTTGAATTTGTTTTTGAAGACGAAGTTAATAAAAATATCAATATTGATGTGGAAAACATTGGGGTTCCGTTAAATACGCCTGAAAAATCAAACTTAAATTCAAAATATACATTTGATTCATTCATCGTTGGAGAAAGTAATAAATTTGCTTATATGGCCGCTGTTTCGGTTGCTGAAAATCCTGGTAAAACTTATAATCCTTTATTTTTATATGGAAATAGTGGATTAGGAAAAACACATTTAATGCATGCTATTGGAAATTTTATTATTGAAAATTCTAATAAAAAAGTTTTATATGTTACAAGTGAGCAATTTATATCGGACTTTCTAAATTTAAATAAAAAGGATGAATCTGGTACAAACTTTAATTACATTGATAGTTTTAAGAATAAGTATAGGGGAGTTGACGTTCTAATAATTGATGACATTCAATTTTTAGGAGGCGCAACACAAACTCAACAAGAATTCTTTAATACTTTCAATAATTTATATGATGATAATAAGCAAATTATAATATCATCAGATAGATCACCAGATGATTTAAAAAAGTTAGAGGATAGATTAAGAACAAGGTTTAATTGGGGGCTTAGTGTTAATATTTATCCGCCAGATTATGAAATGAGAGTTGAAATTCTTAGAAAAAAAATAATAGGTCAAAATATGGACGGAACAATAAATGATGATGTCATTGCTTATATAGCTAATAACTGTGAATCAGATGTAAGACAATTAGAAGGAGCATTAACAAGGGTTATTGCTTATGCAACTATGTTTAATATAAGAGATATAAACCTAACACTTGCTATTGATGCTTTAAAAGATTATTTATCAAAATCTTCATTTACAAAAAATAATATTCAAAAAATACAACAAGTTGTAGCAGAATATTATAATATAACCGTAGAAGATCTAAAATCAAAAAAAAGAAAAGCAAGCATTGCTTTTCCAAGACAAGTAGCTATATATTTATGTAGAACAATGACTGACGAATCATTTCCTAAAATTGGTATACAGTTTGGTGGAAGAGATCATTCAACAGTAATGCATTCTGTAGATAAAATTGATAATGAAATAAAAACAAATCCTCAATTTAAAACAATTATAGAGTCTTTAAAAAGCAAAATATAAAAATTTGTGGATTATATTTAATTTTTCAACTTATTTTGTGGATTAAAAATGTTAGTTTTACCTTTATTTTAAAACAAATATTTTACTTTTCCACATTATCCACAGTAATAATAAAAAAACATTATATATAAAGGAGAAATAAAATGAAATTTAGTATAAAAAAAGAAGTATTACTTCAAAGTTTAAATTCTGTTAGTAAAGCTTTATCAAGCAAAAACTTAATTCCTGTTTTAGCAGGTATAAAATTTAATTTAACTAATAATGGACTATTTTTAAGTGCTAGTGATAATGATATTAGTATTGAATCTTTTATAGATAAAGATTACTTAGATAAAATAGAGATTACTGGTTGTACCGTTATTCAAGGTAAATATATATTAGAAATAATAAGAAAACTAGAAGGTGTGATTATAAATATTGAATTATTAGATGGTATAAAAGTTTTAATATCCTGTGGTAATTCTGAATTTAATTTAAATTGTATGGATGGTAATGAATTTCCTAATTTAAATTTAGAAGAAAAAAAAGATCCTATAATATTAAGAAAAGATGAATTTAAGAATTTAATAAATAAGACATCATTTGCTGTTTCTTCACAAGAAACAAGACCAATTTTAACTGGAATTAATTTTAAAATTAATAAAAATAAATTAGAATGTATATCAACTGATTCATATAGGCTTGCTAAAAAACAAGTAATTTTAAATAAAAAAGTAGAAGAAGATATAAACATTGTTATTCCAGGTAAAAATTTAATAGAATTAACTAAAATAATAGAAGATAATGATAAAGAAATTCAAATGCATATATTTAATAACAAAGTTTTGTTTAAATTCGACAATATCTTGTTTCAAACAAGAGTGTTAAGTGGTACTTTTCCTGATGTTAATAGATTAATTCCAGAATCATTTGAATTATCTATTAAAACTAATACGAATGAACTTTATAACGTAATTGATAGAGCTTCATTATTAACAAGTGAAAAAGATAAAAATATTATTAAGTTTGAATGTGAAGATAATGAAGTTATTGTTTCATCAAATTCTCCAGAAATAGGTAAAGTAGAAGAAAAAATATATGTAGAAAAAAATAATAATGAAAACATAAAAATAGCTTTTTCTTCTAGATTTATGATGGATGCAATAAAAACTATTGAAAGTAAAAACGTTATATTAAACTTTAAAAATGATGTTCAGCCAATAATAATTTTAGATGAACAAGATGATAGTTTATTACAACTTATTTTACCAATAAAAACATATTAAGCTAATTAAATTAGCTTTTTTTCATAATTTGACAATTTTTTTAGAAAAATTGTGAATAATATATACCATTATTTTTTAAGGGAGAGTTTTGGATGAAAAATTATGAAATAAATAGTCAGACACTTGCTATAATATCTTGTGGAAAAGAAAAGTCAAAAATTATAGAAGAAAATCGTGAATTTATTGTTTATCTACCGTCTACTAAGATTATAGATAATAGTTGTAAATTTTTTGGTAGTTCCTACGAAGGAAGATTAAATGGTACAAAAAGTATTTTGGGAGTTTCTCATAAAGCTCCAATTATTATAGAGGAAACAACTAAAATAATATTTTTTCCAACATCTTCACCAAGATTAGAAAGTTGCTCATGGATAGCATTAAATAAAATTAGTGATTATTATAAATTGTATGCAGATACTATAATAAAATTTAGTTGTGGAAAAAAAATAAAATTAGAATTATCTTACGGAATTATTGATAATCAAGTATTAAGAGCAACGAGATTAGAAGCATTAATTGAAAAAAGGATAAATAATTTTAAAAAATAACATAAAAATGTTATTTTTTATTAAATATTGCTAAATAAGCCTTATTTTATGATATAATTAGTATGTATGTAGTAGTATATTTAAAATAGGTATAGGTGGTTAAAATGGGCTTTAAAATACGAAATTATGTTTTTAAGGAATCTAGAATTAAATAATTTTAGAAATATTTCTAAAGTTTCTTTAAACTTTAATAAAAATATAAACATATTTATAGGAAATAATGCCCAAGGAAAAACTAACATACTTGAAAGTATCTATTTTCTTGCAATAACAAGATCTCATAGAACACATAATGAACTTAATTTAATAAAAAATGAAGAATTATATACTAAAGTATCTGGTGTTTATAATAATAATGATGAAATGGTTCATTCTTTATCTATTTTATTAAATGAAAAAGGAAAAAAAGTTTCTGTTGATAATATTGTTCAAAAAAGAATAAGTAATTATTTATCAAGACTTAATGTTATTATGTTTTGTCCAGATGACTTAGAAATAATAAAAGGATCTCCAAGCGTAAGAAGACGTTTTTTAAATATTGAATTATCTCAATTTAGGAATGATTATGTTTTATTATTAAAAGAATATAATCAAATTTTAAAGCAGAGAAATGAGTATTTGAAACAAAAAAATAATGCAAAGTTTGATAGGACTTATTTTGATATTATAACAAGTAAACTTATTGATAAAAATATTGAATTAGTAAAAATAAGATATAATTTTATTAATAAGATTAATGAATGTTTAGAAAATGTGTTTGATGATATTGCAAAGATGGGAAGTCTTAAGATAAAGTATAAGAGTTTTATAAGTAAAGAAGACTTAAATAAAGCTGATTTAAAGGACTTTTTAATAAGTAAATATAATTTATTATTTACTAATGAATTACTTCAGAAAACAACTCTTTTAGGCTGTCATAAAGATGATTTTAAGATGTACTTAAATGATTTAGATGTAACTGAATTTTGTTCTCAAGGTCAACAAAGATTATCAGTTTTAAGTTTAAAATTAGCAGAAATAGAAGTATTCATTAAAGAAAAAAATAAAAAACCTGTCATTTTATTAGATGATATATTTAGTGAACTTGATGAAGTTAAGAAAAATAACATAATTAATTATTTTAAAAAAAATGTACAAATATTTATTACTACTACTGATATAAAGGACATAAATGAAGAACTAAAACAAAAATCTGATATTTATGTTGTAGATAATGGAACATTTAAAAAGGAGGAATAGATTATGACAGAAAATAAAGAACATTATGATGCGTCCGATATACAGGTTTTAGAAGGTTTAGAGGCAGTAAGAAAAAGACCTGGTATGTATATTGGTACAACCGATGTAAAAGGATTACATCATTTAGTTTGGGAAATTGTTGATAATGCAATTGATGAATCTTTAGCAGGTTATTGTAATAATATTGAAATTATTATTAATAAAGATAATTCTATTACAGTAAAAGATGATGGTCGTGGTATTCCGGTTGATATTCATCCAAAAACAAAGATATCAACGGTAGAAACTGTTTATACCGTACTTCATGCTGGAGGAAAATTTGGTGGTGGTGGATACAAGGTATCTGGAGGATTACATGGTGTTGGAGCATCTGTTGTTAATGCTTTATCTAAATGGGTCGAGGTAACAGTTTATAAAAATGGAAAAATTCATAAGATAAGATTTGAAAATGGTGGTCATACGACTCAACCTTTAACTATTGTTGGTGAATGCGAAGAAAAAAGAACTGGAACTTGGGTAACTTTTAAACCAGACCCTGAAATATTTGATACTGATATTTATGATTATGAAACTTTAAAGGTACGTGTTAGAGAACTAGCATTTTTAAATAAAGGCTTGCGTATTACTTTAAGGGATGATCGTGATTTAGAAGATACTACCGGAGATACATTTATTTATGAAGGTGGAATATCTGAATATGTAAAATTCATTAATCAAGGTAAAACTCCTATCCATGAGGATGTAATACATTTAGAAGGAATAGAAGATAATGTATTTTTTGAAGTTGCATTACAATATAATACTGGATATAACGATAATATATACTCTTTTGTTAATAACATTAATACTCATGATGGAGGAACACATGAAGAAGGAGTAAGAAGGGCGTTAACTAGAGTAATTAATAGTTATGCTAGAAAATCTGGTATATTAAAAGAAAAAGATGATTCTTTAACCGGTGATGATGTAAAAGAAGGCATAACTATGATTATATCTTGCAAACATCCAAATCCACAATTTGAAGGACAAACAAAAGGAAGATTAGGAAATTCTGAGGTAAGAAAATTAGCAGATAAAGTTTTTTCAGAAGGTTTTGAAAAATTTTTATTAGAAAATCCAGAAGAAGCTAAACTAATAGTTAATAAAGCAATGCTTGCGTCTAGAGCAAGAAATGCAGCAAAAAAAGCAAGAGAAATAACTCGAAAGAGTGATTTAGCAACAACAAACTTTTTTGGAAAATTATCGGATTGCAAGAGTAAAGACCCAAAAGTATCTGAAATATTTATAGTCGAGGGAGATTCAGCAGGTGGTTCTGCTAAAAAAGGTAGAGATTCAATGACTCAAGCAATTCTTCCTTTAAGAGGTAAAATATTAAACGTTGAAAAAGCAAGGTTAGATAGAGCTTTAGGAAATGAAGAAATAAGAACAATTATTACTGCATTTGGAACAGGTATAGGAGATGAGTTTGATTTATCTAAATTAAGATATGATAAAATAATCATAATGACCGATGCCGACGTAGATGGATCTCATATAAGGGTATTATTACTTACTTTGTTTTATCGCTTTTTTAAACCAATTGTAGAGGCAGGACATATATATGCAGCTCAACCACCATTATTTAGAATAATGCACGGTAAAACAAGAAAATACGTACTTGATGAAAAAGAAAAGGAAGCATATTTAGCATCATTACCAGAAAATGTACGTCAAAGAGCTGAAATAGCACGTATGAAAGGTCTTGGAGAGATGGATGCAGAAGAGTTAAATGAAACAACAATGGATATAGAAAAAAGAACACTAAGAAAAATAACCGTAGAAGATTGTGTAGCGGCTGATGCTATGTTTAATAAACTTATGGGTGAAGAAGTTGAACCTAGAAGAGAATTTATTGAAGCAAATGCTCAGTACGTTAAAAATTTAGATATATAGGAGGTGTAATAAATGGAGAATAAAGAAAATTTAGAAGAAAATATTAATGATTATAATGGAAGCTTTCATGAAAGAGATTCACATGATCAAAATGATATTGTAAAAGAAATATCTGATTCATTTCTTGATTATTCAATGAGCGTTATTACATCTCGTGCAATACCAGATTTAAGAGATGGGTTAAAACCAGTTCATAGAAGAATATTATGGTCAATGTTTGAGGAAGGTAATACTCCTGATAAACCACATAAAAAATCGGCTACAACCGTAGGTTATGTAATGGGACATTATCATCCTCATGGTGACTCATCAATATATGAAGCAATGGTAAGATTAGCTCAAGATTTTAATCAAAGATACATGATGGTAGATGGACATGGTAATTTTGGTAACATTGAGGGTGATGGTGCTGCAGCATATCGTTATACTGAGGCAAGATTATCAAAAATATCACTTGAAATGTTAAGAGACATACGAAAAAATACCGTTGACATGATGCCTAACTTTGATGAAACAAGCCTTGAACCAATTGTTTTACCATCTAGAATACCAAATGTTCTAATAAATGGTTCTATGGGAATTGCAGTTGGAATGGCTACAAATATTCCGCCTCATAACTTAGGAGAAGTAATAGATGGATGTATAGCTTATATAGATAATCCAGATATAGATGTTAGTGGTTTAATGAATTACATAAAAGGTCCAGATTTTCCAACTGGTGGTATAATTTTAGGTAATTCTGGTATAAAAAAAGCTTATGAAACAGGTAGGGGAAGTATTACAATAAGAAGTAGAGCATCAATTGAAGAAATTGGTAATCATAGTCAAATAGTCATAACAGAGGTTCCATATGGAACAAACACGTTAGATTTAAAAAATAAAGTTGCAGAACTTGTTCATAATAAGACTATAGAAGGAATTTCTGATTATCATACTGATTTAAAAAATGGTGTAAAAATAACAATTACATTAAAGAAAGATGCTAACCCACAAGTTGTATTAAACAATTTATATAAGCACACTAACTTTCAAGTTAATTATGGAATAATTTTCTTAGTAATTGATAATGGAACCCCTAAAACATTAGGATTAAAAGACATCATTTCAAAATATATTGATCATCAAAAAGAAGTTATTATAAGAAGAACAAAATATGAATTAAATGAAGATGAAAAACGTGTTCATATATTAGAAGGATTAAAAATTGCTTTAGATAATATTGATGAAGTAGTAAAGATTATAAGAGCTGCAAAAGATGATCAAGAAGCTAGAGAAAAATTAATGAAAAAGTTTGGTCTTTCAGAGATACAAAGTAATAGTATTCTTGAAATGCGCTTAAGAAGATTAACTGGCTTAGAAAGAGATAAAGTAGAAGATGAACTAGATACATTATTAAAAGAAATTGAAGAATTAAGATCAATTTTAGAGTCAAATCAAAAAGTATTAGATATTATTAAAGAAGAAATGTTAGAAATAAAGAAAAAATATAATGATGAGAGAAGAACTACTATTGATATGACTGCTATTGATTTCATTGAAGATGAGTCATTAATACCTGTTGAAGACATAGTTGTTGCATTAACTCATAATGGTTATGTTAAGAGAATGGCTAGAGATACTTATAAATTACAAAACAAAGGTGGAGTTGGAATAAAAGGTATGTCTACTAATGAAGAAGATTTTGTTGAAATTCTTAAATCCGGAAAAACACATGACCATGTTATGTTCTTCTCTAATAAAGGGAAAGTATATAGAATAAAAGGTTACGAAATTCCTGAATTTTCAAGACAATCAAAAGGGTTGCCAATAATTAATTTATTACCAATCGAAAAAGATGAAAAAATAAATAGTATATTATTAGATAATGGTAGTGAAGATAATAAATATTTAATAGTATCAACTAAAAAAGGATTAATAAAACGTACAAACGTTTGTGAATTTGAAAATATTAGAAAGAATGGAAAGATAGCAGTAACATTAAAAGAAGGTGATGAAGTATTATCTGTTCATTTTACTTCTGGACAGGATGATATTATAATTGCTTCGAATAATGGTAGAATGATCAGATTTAATGAAAATGAAATTAGAATTATGGGAAGAACCGCAACTGGTGTTAAAGGAATAGAATTATCAGAAAATTGTTACTGCGTAGGTTGTGAAATAGCTAAAGATGATCAAGATGTCTTGGTAGTAACCGAAAAAGGTTATGGTAAACGTACTAATATAAATGAATACAGATTAACTCATAGAGGAAGTAAAGGTGTTAAAACATTAAATGTTACTGATAAAAATGGTACAATAGTAGCATTTAGAACGATAACAGACGATAAAGATTTAATGATAATTACTGATCAAGGTATTGTTATAAGAATTTCTGCCGATAAAGTAACAAGAATGAGCCGAGTTACACAAGGTGTAAGGTTAATGAATTTAAGAGAAGGACAAAAAGTTGCTACTGTTTCAATTGTAGAAAAAGATGAAGATTCATCTGAAAACAATGATAATAAATCAGATTTAGAAAAAGAGACTAATAATTAGTTTCTTTGTTAATGTTTCACGTGAAACATTAAAATTAATAATATATCTTGATTATTTTATATAAATATAATAAAATATAAATGCACAACGGAAATGTTAGAATCAGGTCAGGACTGAGAAGTAGCAGCCTTAATAACCTCTTTTCGTGTGTGCTTTTATTTTATAATTAATGTTCCACGTGAAACATAGTATAAAGGAAAAATAAATAATGGAAGAAAAATATATTAAAATTATTATTGATGAAGCCAAAAAAGCTTCAAAGCATGACGAAGTACCTGTTGGAGCTATTATTGTTAAGAAAAATAAAATAATTTCAAAAGCACACAATATGGTAGAAAAGAAAAAAAATTCAATTCTACATGCAGAAATAGTCGCAATATCAAAAGCTTCTAGAAAATTAAAAAATTGGAGATTAAATGATTGTGAAATGTATGTAACTTTAGAACCTTGTGAAATGTGTAAATCGGCAATCAAATTATGTAGAATTAAAAAAGTTTATTATTTATTAAAAAAAGACAAAAAAAATAATAATAAAGCTTCATATGTGTTTCTAGATAAATATAAAAACGATTCTTTAAAATTACTTCAACAATTTTTTAAAGAAAAAAGATGAATAATACAATGTTTCACGTGAAACATTGTATTTTAGTTTTAAAAAATTTTTTTAAATGTTATAATAATGTAAGAAAGGAAAATGTGTATGGCATATCAGACTTTATATAGAAAATATAGACCAAAATCATTTGAATTTGTTTTTGGACAAGATACTATAGTAAAAACGTTAAAAAATGTAATAAAAAATAATAAATTAAGTCATGCATATTTATTTACCGGTCCTAGAGGTACTGGAAAAACAAGTAGTGCCAAGTTGTTTGCAAAAACCATTAATTGTCTTAACAATCAAAATGGTGATGCTTGTAATGAATGTGATAGTTGTAAAAGTTTTAACAATAATAGTAACCCAGATATAATAGAAATTGATGCAGCTTCAAATAATGGAGTAGATGAAATTAGAGAAATAAAAAATAAAGTTAGTTTAGTTCCATCTATGTCAAAGTATAAGGTATATATAATTGATGAAGTACATATGCTTTCTATAGGGGCATTTAATGCATTATTAAAAACTTTGGAAGAACCACCTGAATATGTTATTTTTATATTGGCAACAACAGAGCCTCAAAAGCTTCCTGCAACAGTAATTTCTAGATGTCAAAGATTTGATTTTAAAAGTATTACAAAAGAAAATATGAAAAAATGCCTTGAAAATATAATAAAAAAAGAAAAAATATGCATTACTGACGATGCTTTGATGGAAATAATAGATAATTCTAAAGGTGGAATGAGAGATGCTATAGGTATGCTTGATCAAGCGTTCGCTTTTTGCGATAATGAAATATCAATTAATGATATTCAAGAATTATCAGGAACAATTTCTAATTCTGAAATAATTGATTTCTTAAATAGTTTGAAAACTGAAGAGTATAGTAGAATACTAGAAATTATTAAGAAATGGTCTAATGATGGCAAAGATTTTTATTTGCTAACGCAAAAATTGATAGATTTTATTAGAAAAGGCATATTATATAAAAAAAATGTATTTTTTAATGAAAATATGGATGAAAAAATATTACAATTATTTAATAATTATAATGAAACTGAATTATATCTAATAATTGATAATATGTTAGAAATACTAAATAAAATGCAATTTAATTATCAAAAAGAACTTATATTTGAAATACAAGTGATTAAGATATTAGATGAACTTAATGTTTCACGTGAAACATTATATAAAAAGAAACCTTCAAAAATAAATGAAAATACTAAAGCAAAATCATCTAAAACTGTTGATTTTAAGATAGAAAGTATAAATGATGAGTTAAATAAAATAATATGTGAATTAAAAGATATTAGAATAAATAATATTTTAAAAGAATCATCCCGTAATGAAATAAATTTTATTGATGAGTTATGGCAAAATTTAAATGATTATTTAATAGAAGAAAACTATAAAAAATGTGCTGGAATATTACTAGAAAGTAAACCAGTAGCCGCTTCAAAAAAAGGTATTATAATTACTTTGCCAACACAAACTATGTTATTAGAGATAGAAAAAAACTATGATTTAAGTAAAAAATTAATAAATCAAATACTTAATAATGAATATAAAATTGTATATATAACAAGTGAACATTGGAAAAAAATTAGACCAAAATATGTTGAATTAGTAAAAAATTGCAAATTACATATAAAATAAGAAAAAATATTA
>CAMFOH010000013.1 GCA_945969495.1 uncultured Mollicutes bacterium | reverse complement strand
TTCATCAAAAATAGAAGAAAATATTAAGCAAGGATATAGAAATATTGGAATCAGTCATCTTTTTGCAATATCTGGAATGCATGTTGGAATTTTTCTTTTTTTTATCAATAAATTTTTAGGTAAATATAAATACAAAAACATAGTAGTACTTTTATTTATGCTATTTTTTCTTTTCTTAACAAATTTTACTGAATCACTATTAAGATGCGCTATGTTTATATTTTTATCTATGATTAATAAAAAGTTTAAATTAGAAATAAAAAATGAGGTACTATTATTATTTACAGCATCACTTCTAATTTTGACAAACCCTTACATGATATATAGCGTTAGTTTTATATTTTCTATAACGATTACTTTTTTTATAATTTTATCAAGTAATCATTTAAAAGAAAAAACATATATAAAAAAGTTAATATATATATCAATTATTTGCTTTTTAGCATCAATTCCTATTTTATCTTTTTCATTTTTTAAAATAAATTTATTAACACCCATTTATAATGTTATTTTTGTACCTATTATTTCTTTTATTATTTTTCCACTTAGTTTAATTACTTTTTTTATACCATTTTTTGATAATGTATATAGTCAAATTTTAAATGTTTTAGAATACATAATATTAAGTTTAGATAATATAAAATTATTTACTTTTGCATTATCAAAGTGTAATTTAATTATAATTTTTGCATATTATCTTTTTCTTATTTTAGCTATTAGAATTAATAAAAAATACATAATTTTATTTTTAATTATTTTGTTTATTAATATTAATTCAAGGTTTTTAATTGCTAATCCTCATATTACTTTTTTAGATGTAGGTCAAGGAGATTGTTCAATAATTATTTTGCCAAAGGGAAAAACCATTTTAGTTGATAGTGGAGGTTTTTATAATGATAAAGGGAAAATATCTAAAAATAAAATAATACCATATTTAAATTCTAATGGAATTAGTAGTATTGAGTATCTTATTATTACTCATGGGGATCAAGACCATATAGGAGGAGCACTAACCTTAGTAGAAAACTTCAAAGTAGAGAAAGTAATCTTTAATTGTGGTGAGTTTAATGAATTAGAAAAAGACTTAATTAAAGTTTTAGATAAGAAGAAAATACCATATTACTCATGTATAAAAGAATTAAATATTGATGATAATAAATTATATTTTTTAAATAATAAGGATTATGGCAATGAAAATGATAATTCAAGTGTTATTTATACAGAATTAAATGGATATAAATTTATGTTTATGGGTGATGCTGGAATAGAAGTGGAAGAAGATTTAATAGAAAAGTATAATCTAAAAGATACAGATGTATTAAAAGTAGGTCATCATGGAAGTAAGACAAGCTCTGGAAAAGAATTTGTTGGTGTGATTAATCCTAAACATTCAATTATTAGTGTTGGTAAGAATAATAGATATGGTCATCCTAATGACAGTGTATTACAAAATTTAAATGATTCTAAAATTTATAGAACAGATCAAGATGGGAGTATTATGTTTAAAATAAAAAATAATAAATTAGAGATAGAAACCTGTGCACCATAGAAAGGAGTAATATGAATTATTATACTGAGATAAAAAATAAGTTGATAGATAATGAAATATATTCAAGAGTAAAAGATTATTCAAAAGAAAGGCATAAAGTTATTACATATTTTGAAATAGGTAAGTTATTAAATGAAGCGGGTGGGAAATATGGAGATAATATCATAGACGAATACTCTAGAAGATTAGTTATAGAAATAGGTAAAAAATATAATAGAAGAACTTTATTTAGAATGAAGAAATTCTATAATGTATTTAGCAATGAAAAAGTGACAACAATGTTGACACAATTAACGTGGTCACATTATTTACTATTATTATCAATAAATGATTATGATGAAATAATATATTATATAAATATATCTAAAAACAATAATTTAACACAAAGACAATTACAAGATAAAATAAAAAGTAATGAATATAGAAGAATACCTATTAAATCAAGAAACAAATTAAACAAAAATGAAATTCTTGGTCCAAAAGATTTGATTCCTAATCCAATAAGAATTAAAAGCAGTAATAATTACGAAAATATATCAGAAAAAACATTGCAAAGACTAATACTTGAGGACATTGCATCTTTTTTAAAAGAACTTGGGAATGGATTTACATTTATAGATAATGAATATCCAATTAAATTTGGTAATAGATATAATTATATAGATTTACTTTTATATAACATCAAATATAAATGTTATGTGGTTGTTGAATTAAAAGTAACTGAACTAAAGAAAGAACATACAGGACAAATAATGACATATATGAATTATATTGATGAGAATGTTAAAACAATAGAAGAAAATGGTACTGTTGGTATTGTTATTTGTAAACAGGATAATGAATATGTCATAAAATATTGTTCTGATGATAGGATTATTGCTAGAGAATATGAATTAGTGTGATATAATAACTATAGGAAGCGACTTATATGAATAGAATTTTGGAAATAATGGATGAATTAAGGAATATAGAATATGGGTTCAAAGATAAAAATGGTGCTAACTTAATTAATAGTGAAAGTTGGGATAAAGATTTTTATAATTTTTACTATCTACTTAGTCCAGAAGAATTATTACATAGTAAATGTGGTGTTTGTTGGGATCAGGTTGAACTTGAAAGAAAACTATTTAATGATGCTAATATAAATTGTGATACATATTTTATTTATATTGATGATAATGAAAATCTACCATCACATACTTTTCTTATATTTCAATTGAATGATAAATATTATTGGTTTGAACATTCTTGGTACGATATGAAAGGAATTCATGAATATAATAATATAAAAGCACTTTTAAACGATGTAAAGAACAAATTCATAGATAGTAGAAAGAATGAAATTAATTCAAACTTAAATTATGAAACTTTCATATATAAATATAATAAACCAAAATATCATATAAGTTGTGATGAATTTTATAGCTATATAAAAACTCAAGAAAGAATTAATATTTAATAAATAGTTGGTGCTTAAATAAGCATCTTTTCTTTTGATTAAATTCGTGTGCATAAACGATAGTCACCACACGGGGACTTCGATCATATGGGTGAAGCGATTAATCCAATTAATAATTTCAAAGTTGAGAATGTAATCTTTAATTGCGGTGAATATAACGATTTAGAAAAAGATTTAATTAAAGTATTAGAACAAAAAAATATCAATTATTATTCCTGCATTAATGAATTAAGTATTGATAAGTATAAATTGCAATTTCTAAATACTGGAGTTTATGATAATGAAAATGATAATAGTTCGGTCATATATTTAAATTATAAAAACTATAAATTCTTATTCATGGGAGCTGCTGATGTTGAAAGAGAAAAAGATATATTAGAAAAATATAATTTAAGTAATATAGATTTTATTAAAATTGGTCATCATGGCTCAAATACAAGTAGTAATGAAGAATTTATAAATAGTATTAATCCTAAATATAGTTTAATTAGTGTTGGTAAGAATAATAGATATGGTCATCCAAAGACAAGCGTATTAGATATTTTAAGCAATAGTAATATTTATAGAACAGATATAGATGGAAGTATTGAGATAAAATTTAACAAGAATGGATATAAAATTAGTACATGTCCACCATAGGAAGGAGTAAGAGATGGAAGAAGAATACTATATAAGTATTAAAGAAAAATTATTAAAAAGTGAAATATATGATAAAGTAAGAGATTATGAAAAAGATAGAAATAAAGTTAAAATTTACTATGAAATTGGAGAATTATTAAGTAAAGCAGGTAAAGATTACGGGAAAAATATAATAAAGTAATATTCAGAGAAGTTAATGATAGAAGTTGGTAAAAAAATATAATGAAAGAACGTTATATGGAATGAGAAAATTTTATGAGATTTTCAATGACGGAAAATTGAACCCATTGGGTTCAAAATTGAGTTGGAGTCATTTTAGAGAACTTCTAACATTAAAAGATGCTGATGAAATAAAGTATTATATAAGTATAAGTGAAGAAAATAATTTAACTAAAAGACAATTACACGAACGAATTAAAAATCATGAATATGATAGATTAAGTGAAATTACTAAAGATAAACTAATAAATAATTATAAAGTGGGTTTACCAGATATGATACCTAATCCAATCATAATAAAAATTAATGACAAATTAGAAAAAATAACAGAGTATGCATTAAAAGAACTAATATTAAATAATTTAGATGAATTCTTATTTCAATTGGGTTCAAGTTTTACATATATAGGAAATGAGTATAAAATTAAGTTAGGGGATAGATATAACTATATTGATTTATTTCTTTATAATATAAAATGCAAATGTTACGTTGTAATTGAACTAAAGGTAACTGAATTGAATTCAAGTCATACAGGACAAATTCAAAATTATATGAATTATGTAGATAAACACATTAAAACTATAGACGAGAATGATACAGTAGGAATTATAATTTGTAAGAAGAATAATCAATATATTATAGATTATTGTAGTGATAAAAGAATTCTTTCAAGAGAATATGAATTAGTGTGATACAATAAAATAAGTAGGTGGTGTTTATATGTTAGGAGCAATTTATGGAGATAAGGCTGGAAGTATATATGAATTTGATCAGATAAAAGAAATAAAATCTATTAATCCAAAAAAGTTAATTGTAAATAATTCATTTTATAGTGATGATACTATTGAGACAATTGCAATTATTGATGCAATAATAAATCAAAAGGATTATGGTGAAACTTTAAAAAAATATATTTTAGAATATGAAAACTATAAGCCTAATTTTTTACCATATTTTAAAACATCATTTTCTCCTAATACAATAAAATGGGCAAAGGGTATAGGGAGAAATGATAGTCTTGGAAATGGTGCAATGATGAGAATTTCACCAGTTGGTTTTTTATTTAATAACGAAGAAGATGTGATTGAAAATGCAAAATTAGCTACAATACCTTCTCATAACTCTTGTGAAGCAATAAAGTGCGCAACAATAATAGCACTTATGATATTTTATTTTAAAAATGGTTTAACAAAACAAGAGGTATATAATAAATTAAATTTACCTATAAATTATGAGCCTTTTATAAAATTTAATATGACTTGTACTGAAACAATAGGTAACTGTTTATATGCTATATACAATTCAAATTCTTTTGAAAATGCAATAAGAAATGTTTTGTTAATGGGTGGAGATACAGATACAAATGCTTGCATAGTTGGTTCTATTGCTGAAGCATTATATAAAATGAATGCCGAACAACAGCAATTAGCTATTAAAGATATACCTGATAATTTTGTTAAAGTAATAAAAAAAGTTTATAAATAACTTAAATTAATATTAAAATAAACTTTTTTGTATGTATAATTTTTAAAAATTGAGCATATTAAAAGTAGAATGTTATGTTTAGTTGAAAATATGGTTAACAAAATAATTTGTTTGCCATATATTATTGTAGAACGCTTTAGCATGCAAGGGCGTTTTTATATAGATTGAGAAACTAAAAAAAGAGAAATTTTAGTTTCTCTTTTTTTGTTTAAAATTTTCTATATAACCCAATTGCTTTACCAAGAATTGTACAGTTTGGTAATATTATTGGTGACATTGTATCATTTTCTGGTTGTAATCTAATGTGTGTTGCTTCTTTGTAAAAGGTTTTTAAAGTGACTTCATTTTCCATTGTCATAGCAACAACTATATCTCCGTTTCTTGCAACACTTTGTCTTTGAACTATTACGATATCACCGTCAAATATACCAGCTTTAATCATACTTTCACCACTAACTTTTAAAGTGAATACTTCTTCTTTGCTAGGAATTAAATAAGCTGGTAAACTAAAAAATTCATTTGGAGTTTCAATTGCTTCAATTGGAGACCCAGCGGTTATCTTTCCAAGTAAAGGAACTTCTACGACGTCATCGTTAACATATTCATTATTACCAACTATTTCAAGTGATCTATATTTAGAATTAGTTTTTTTTATGTATCCTTTAGATTCTAAAGCTGTTATATGAGATTGTATTGTAGCGGGTGAATTAAGACCTAATGCACTACCAATTTCTCTTACTGCAGGTGGATAACCATGACTTGCAACATAGCTTTTTATATAATCTAATACGTCTTTTTGACGATTTGTTAATTTTTCCATACGTCCTCCTTTTTATTACATTATTATGATAGCATAAACACTTTACATTGTCAAACAAATGTTCTATTTTTATATTGACACATACATTTGTTCGTGGTAAGATTTAGACATAAATAAAAGAAAAAGGGAGTGGTTATAATGAAGTTATTAAAAGATTATAAAGGAGTTGTACTTATTTATGTTGTTTTAACATTAGTAAATGCTATTTGGATAATTGGATATGAAAGACCAAGTGAAGTTAAACAAGTATCAAATGAAAGAAACGTCGTTATAAATGTATAATATATCATTGATAAATATCCTTTTTTATCTTATAATTATTTTAGAAAGATAGGAAGGGTTTTTATGAATGAGGAAAAAATTATAAGTGCAATAAGGGCACTTTCTATAGCACAAATCTCAAGGGCAAAAAGTGGACATCCTGGTATAGCTCTTGGTGCTGCACCAATACTTTATACTTTATATTCAAAACATATGAACATTGATGTAACAGATGATAAATGGATAAATAAAGATAGGTTTATAATGTCGGCAGGGCATGGTTCTGCACTTTTATATTCCACACTTTATATGTCTGGTTTTGATATAAGCATAAAAGATCTTAAAGAATTTAGACAAATAGATTCTAAAACTCCAGGGCATCCAGAATATGGTATAACTAAAGGTGTTGATTCTTCTACTGGACCACTTGGACAAGGTATTGCAACAGGCGTAGGTATGGCTGCCTCAAGAAAATATTTATCAGAAAAATTTAATGGATTATTAGACTATAAAGTATATGTTTTATGTGGCGAAGGGGATTTAATGGAAGGAGTTAGTTATGAAGCTTGCTCTTTGGCAGGGAATCTTAAATTAGATAATTTAATAGTTTTATATGACGCTAATAAAGTAACTCTTGATGGTGATGCTAAAAAAAGTTTTGATGAAGATATCTTAAGAAGATTTGAAGCGATGGGATGGCATACTGATGTTGTTTTAGATGGAGAAAATCATATGTTAATTGATATGGCTATATCAAAAGCAAAAAGAATAGTAGATAAGCCTTCTTTTATTGAAATTAAAACAACCATTGGTAAAGGGTCTATTTTAGAGGGCACTAATAAAGTTCATGGCTCTGTTTTAACTAAGGAAGATATAAGGCAATTAAAAAATAAATTAAACATTGATACTGATTTGTTTAAAAACATAACCACTTTAAGACGAGAAATGGCTAACTTTATTAGAATAAGAGTTAGTCATGATAAGAAAAAATGGCAGACTAAATATAATGCATACATTAATTCATGTGATGAAGAAACCAAAAGGTTTTTATCATCCTTAAGTGAGGATAAAAGGTATGATGTTACAAAATTATTTAAAGAAGTAATATTTGATGATGATGAGCTAAGAAATATAAACGGAAAAGTAATGAATATTATTGCAGATAACTATCCATCATTCTTAGGTGGTTCTGCTGATGTTTCTTCTAGTACTAAAACATACCTTAATAACTTTAGTGATTTTAAACCTGGTAATTATGGTGGAAAAAATATCTTTTTTGGTGTAAGGGAACATGCTATGGGAGCATTTATTAATGGTATGGCATTATCTGGATTAAGACCTTTTTGTTCTACTTTTTTAGCTTTCTCAGACTACTTAAAACCATCGATTAGAATGGCCAGTTTAATGAATATACCTAGCACTTTTATTTTTACTCATGACTCTGTTATGATTGGAGAAGATGGACCAACTCACCAACCGGTAGAACAACTTGCAATGCTAAGAAGTATACCTAACCACTACGTATATAGACCATGTGATGCTAACGAGATAATAGGATCATGGCAAACAATATTAAATAATGATAAACCATCTTCAATTGTTTTATCTAGAAGTAAATGTAAAAACTTAGATGAAACTGACCCTTTAAGTGTTAAAAAGGGAGCTTATATAATAAGAAAAGAAAAGAAAAAATTGTTTGGTATTATAATTGCAACAGGATCGGAAGTACAATTAGCATTAGATATAGCAGAAAAATTATCTAAGAAAAGTATGGAAATAAGAGTTGTTTCAATGCCTTGCATGAGACTTTTTGAAGAGCAATCAAAAACTTATCAAGAAGAGGTATTACCAATTGGATATAAAACGTTTGTAATAGAGCGTTCATCTAAGTTTGGATGGCATAAATATGTATATAATGATAAATATATTATGGGATTAGACGAATTTGGTTATTCTGGCAAAACAGCAGTGGTGGTAAAGAAACTGAAATTAGACGATGAGACAATATATAAGAGAATAGAGAAACTACTTAAATAAGTAGTTTTTTAATCTTTATTGTAAAATAATATTAAGAAAGTATGATTTTATGAAAAATAAAAAGAAAGAAATATCAAGAAAAATAATAGATGAACAAAGAAAAAATGAGCTTCAGAAGAATTTGAAAAGAAAAAAGTATCAATTTGTTTTTCGTTAATAAAGATAAAATTTCAAAAAAATAATTTAATTATTTATAATTCGACATCTTTTTTTTAGAAATCGTAATATTCTATAAAAGAGGTGTTTTATTTATGAGAGTATATTACTTATTTAAAATTAATAATTCTTTTTCTAAACTATATTACAATAAAACATATTATCTATATAAGATGCTAGAACAAATATCACAATCTAGTAAAAATGATTTTATTATATCTTACAGATTGTTTGAACAAATGGCAGTAGCATTTAGTAAAACTAAGATTAATAGTGAAATATATAGAAGATATTGTTATGATGATAATTATTATAAGACTCTTAACAAACATATATTGGATAATGGGGTAGAAAAGACAAAACTAACGGTTTACAATACTTATATTAAAGTTAAGACAAATAAAAACCTAACCGAATTTTTTAAAGTAATAGAAAAAGAAGGAAATGTATTTGTTTGTGATTTTATTAACAAGGACTATTTTTGGCTTAGTAAGGTATTGTCAAAAAGTCTTGTATAAAATATAAAATCATAGTAAAATTATAAGAGGAAGGAAGGTAATAATATGTGGGAAAACATTTTATGGTGTGTAATTGGTCTTGTTGTTGGACTAGTTGTTGGATTTCTTTTAGCTAGAGCGTTCATGAAAAAATATTTAAAGAAAAATCCCCCAATAAATGAAAAGATGATAAAAATTATGATGCAACAAATGGGAAGAACACCAAGTCAAAAACAAGTTAATCAAATGATGAAAGCGATGAATAAACTACAATAATTCATTGTTTTTTTTATTTTTAAGAAGTTTATATAATTTTTAGAATGCATTTATCAATCAAATAAAAGAAAAAGTTAAGTAAATTTAAAGAAGTGACAAAAAGTGTCAAGAATTTTGCATTTTTTAATATTCTTATGATATAATGCTCATGTAGGTTAAGAAGATAAGGAGATGATTTTTTTATGCCAAAGTATGATGAATCATCAATTAAAATATTAGAGGGTCTTGAGGCAGTAAGAAAAAGACCGGGTATGTATATAGGATCAACCGATAAGAGGGGTTTACATCACCTTGTATGGGAAATTGTTGATAATGGTATAGATGAAGCGATAAATGGATATGGTAATCATTTGAAAGTTATAATTCATAAAGATGGCTCTGTATCAGTATCAGATGAAGGTCGTGGTGTACCAGTAGGTATTCATGAATCTGGTAAATCAACCCCAGAAGTTATTTATACTGTTTTACATGCTGGAGGCAAGTTCCAAGAAGGTGGTTATAAAGTATCAGGTGGACTTCATGGAGTTGGTGCATCTGTTGTTAATGCTTTATCTAAATGGATGAAGGTGAGCATTAACCGTGATGGTGGTAAGTATGAAATATCATTTAAAGATGGTGGACATTTAGATGAAGACTTAAAAAAAGTAGGTACTACTAACAGAACAGGTACTACCGTTAGATTTATGCCTGATGATGAGATTTTTTCATCAACTACGTTTTCTTTTACAACGATATGTGAAAGAATGCAAGAATCTGCGTTTTTAATAAAAGGTTTAACGATTGATGTTATTGATGAAGAAGACGAAAAAGAAGCTCACTATCATTATGAAAAAGGTTTGGAAGAGTTTGTCTCTTACTTAAATGATGGTAAAAAAACACTTCATAAAGTTGTCGGATTTGATGGTGCTAAAAATAAAATAGAAGTAGAGTTTGCTTTTCAATATACTGATTCTTATAATGAAAACGTAGTATCATTTGTTAACAACGTTAAAACTTCTGATGGTGGTTCGCACGAGGTAGGACTTAAAAGTGCACTTACTAAGGCATTTAATGATTATGCTAAAAGTAATGGATATTTAAAAGCTAAGGATAAAAACTTTGAAGGAAGTGACGTAAGGGAAGGTTTAACCGTTATTCTTTCTTTAAAGGTTCCAGAAGATTTACTACAATTCGAGGGTCAAACTAAAGGAAAATTAGGTACACCACTTGCAAAAACCGTTGTTGAACAAATAGTTTATGAAAAAGTAGGATTCTTTTTAGAAGAAAACAAACAAATCGCAACTGATATTATAAATAAAGCTTTAAAAGGTAAAGCCGCAAGAGAAGCTGCAAGAAAAGCAAGGGAAGAAGCTCGAAAAGGAAAAAACAAGAATTCTAAGGAAAAAAATCTAAGTGATAAGCTTGCTCCTGCAACTAAAAAGAACCCTAGTAAAAATGAATTATTTATAGTCGAGGGAGATTCAGCAGGTGGTAGTGCAAAAACCGGAAGGGATAGAGAATATCAAGCAATACTACCTCTTCGTGGTAAGGTTTTAAATACCGAAAGATGCACGATGGAAGAAGCATATAAAAATGCTGAAATAAATACTTTAATATATACCATAGGAGCAGGTGTTGGTCCTGATTTTAACCTTGAAGATTGTCATTATGATAAAATTATAATAATGACTGATGCTGATGATGATGGATGTCATATCCAGGTTTTATTAGTGACTTTCTTTTATCGTTACATGAGACCTTTAATAGAAGCTGGAAAAGTGTATATAGCTAATCCACCATTATATAAAGTAGCTTTTTCAAAAAAAGAAGAAGTATATGTATATTCTGATGAGGAATTAAAAGAAGTTACAAAAAATCGTAAAATAGAAGATTTGCAAAGATATAAAGGTCTTGGTGAAATGGATGCTAATCAGTTATGGGAAACAACCATGGATCCTAAAAGAAGAAGTTTATTTAGGGTTAAAATAACAGATGTTGCTCTAGCAGAAAAAAGAGTGTCTATTTTAATGGGTGATAACGTTGAACCTAGAAAAGAATGGATTGAAGAAAACGTAGATTTTACCTTAGAAGATAATTATGAGATGTTAAGATAAAAGCAGGTGAAAAAATGTCTGAGTTATTAAAGAAAATAGAAGAATATTCCTTAGAAGAAATAATGGGTGAACGCTTTGGTAGATATTGTAAGACAATCATATTAGACCGTGCACTTCCTGATGTTAGGGATGGTTTAAAACCAGTTCAACGAAGAATTCTTTTTGGAATGTATAAAAGTGGTAATACTTACGATAAAAAATATCGTAAAAGTGCTAAGGCAGTAGGGGAGATAATGGGTAATTATCACCCTCATGGAGACTCATCTATCTATGATGCAATGGTAAGAATGAGTCAAGATTGGAAGATGGCAACTCCTTACATAGACATGCATGGTAATAATGGTTCAATGGATGGAGATGGCCCTGCTGCAATGCGTTATACGGAAGCTAGACTAGCTAAGGTAAGTAACGTTTTATTAAACGATATTAATAAAGATACGGTTTTGATGGCGCCTAACTATGATGATACATTAATGGAACCAGTTGTCTTGCCAGCTGGATTTCCTAACCTTCTAGTTAATGGTTCAACTGGTATATCAGCAGGTTATGCAACTAATATACCACCTCATAATTTATCAGAGGTAATAGATGCAACAATTAAAAGAATTGATTCACCTAATTGTACGTTAGATACCATAATGAGCGTTATGCCTGGTCCTGATTTTCCAACTGGTGGAGTTATAGAAGGTGCTAAACAAATTAGAGAAGCTTATGAAACAGGTAAGGGTAAAATAATTGTTAAATCTAAATATGAAATAGTAAAAGAAAAATCAAAAGAGTTTATCGTAATAACTGAAATACCATATGAAGTTAATAAAGCTATGCTTGTTAAGAAGATGAATGATATTAGAATTGATAAAAAAATTGATGGTATTTTAGAAGTAAGGGATGAAACGTCTCGTGGTGAGCTTCGAATAGTAATAGATTTAAAAAAGGACGCTAACAAAGATTTAATCATTAATTATTTGCTTAAAAATACTGATATGCAAGTATCTTATAGCTTTAATATGATTGCAATAGCAGGTAGAAGGCCAAGGCAATTAGGAGTATTAAAGATTTTAGATTACTTTATTGATCATCGTAAAGAAGTAATTACAAGAAGAACGAGGTTTGACTTAGCACATGCCAAGGAAAGGTATCATATTTTAGAAGGTTTAATTAAAGCTATAAGTATATTAGATGATGTTATAAGAGTAATTAGAGCTTCTAAAAATAAAGCTGATGCTATTGTTAACTTAGTAAAAGAGTTTTCATTTACTGAAAAACAAGCAACGGCAATCGTAATGCTTCAATTATACCGTTTAACTAATACCGATATAACGGACGTAGAAAACGAGATGAAAGAATTAAAAGAAGCAATAGAAAAATATGAACTAATTTTATCTGATGAAACAGAACTAAAAAAGGTAATTAAAAATGAACTTAAAGACGTTAAAAAAGAATTTGGTTATGATAGAAAAACTTTAATTAAAGATGAAATAACAGAAATTAAAATAGATTTAAATGCAATGATTCCAAAAGAAGACGTTATAGTTGTAGTAACTAATGAAGGATACGTAAAAAGGGTATCTAAAAAGTCTTATTCTGCATCAGAAGGTGAAGATACCTTAGTTAAAGAAAATGATTATGTAATAGGTTTATTTGAACAAAATACTCTTGATACTTTATTATTATTTACTAATAAAGGTAATTATTTATACATTCCTGTTCATGAACTTCCTGAGTTAAAATGGAAAGAATTGGGTAAACACGTAAGTAATATAATTCCAATTAAGCAGGATGAAAAAATCATTAAATCTCTTGCGATATCTAAGTTTGATGAAAGAGAAATAATTACGTTTACTAAAAATGGTATGGTAAAAAAATCTTTACTTTCCGATTTTGTTGTTCAACGTTATTCTAAACCAGTTACTTTTATTAAATTAAAAGATGATGATGAAGTTGTAAGTGTTTGCATGGACATGTATAACGAAGTGTTTATTTCAACTAAAAAGGGTTATGGTTTATGGTATGATAGATCAGAAATACCAACTATAGGACTTAGAACGGCTGGTGTTAAAGCAATTAATTTAAAAGATGATATAGTTGTAGATGCTTTAACGTTTGATGGTGCATCTGAGTATGTAACTATTATTACTCATAAAGGTCTTGCAAAACGAATTAAGTTAGAAGAATTTGAAAAAACATCAAGAGCAAAAAGAGGATTGTTGCTTTTAAGAGAAGTAAAAAGTAATCCACAAGAAATAATAAAAGTTTTTGTTGGAGATGCTAAGAAAAATATAATCATAAGGTCTAATGAAAAAGAAAAAGAACTTAAGTTAACCGAAATTCCAATAATGGATAGATATTCTACTGGTTCTACTATTTCAAAAAGCATAATTGATGACGTTTATGAAATAAAAGAATTAACAAAAGATGATTTAGAAAATAGTAAAGATATTTCTAAACCAATATCAAAACAAGAATCAAAAGAAAAAAAAGAAATATCATTAAAAGAAATAGATGATAAGTTTATGACCATTGATGATTTTTTAGATAATTTTGATTAAGTAAAAAAGCATATTAAAATGTGCTTTTTTTGCTATTTTACGCGATAAATATAAAACATTGACTTATATATTAAATCAATGTTATTATCAAACTATAAAAATAATAAAAAGGAGAGTAAAAATGGGAGTATTAAAAAATGATGTTGGTAGACCATCAAATAAAACTATCATGATAAGAAAAATTCTAAAAGTAACATTATTAATCATTTTAATGGTTATGGTATTTGTTGGGGGTTACTTGTTAAAGGATTATCAGAATAAAAATAGTAAAACAGAAACAATTAAAACAGAAGAATTAGATATTAGTAGCAAAGAAATTCTAGATTTGTATGAACCATTTACGTTTTACATGCATGAGGCATCAGATGAAGAACTATATTTTAAAGATAAAGTTACACCAGATGATTTATCAATAGAATATAAAAACAGATTAGCTTTTGCTAAGTATGTTAATGAAACTAGCTTAGATGATCTATATGATGGTACTGAGGTAATAGATGAACAATACAATGTAGAAGTATCATATTTAAAATCTTCTAAATTAGAAAAATATTATAAAAAATTGTTTGGAAAAGAATCTAAATATGTTGCAAAAACATTTGATGCTTATAATATTAGAACATTATCTATGGATTACGATGAGAAAAAAGATATTTATTATGAAACTCCTGAGGGTGGAGATTATACAGTATATAGATATGGACACGAATTATTTAGAGCAGTTAAAAGTGGTGATAAAATATATTTATATGAATATGTAGTTGTTTATAATGAAGATTATATGAAGGATATAGTTGGTGTGTATGCTAATTTAGAAGACGCTAATAATTTTGAGAATGCAATAAGGCAAATAAATGGTTATGGAGGCCATGATACTCTTATGAAATTTAATGAAGATAATTACTCGGATGACTTATCAGATTATAAAGATAAAGCTTCTAAATATAAATTGACATTTGAAAAAGAAGATAATAACTATGTATTTAAACAAATAGAAAAAATAAAATAATATATTTATGTACTAATATATTTTATACAATTTTTATTAAGCAGGGTTTAATTACCTTGCTTTTTTTAAAATAATATTTATAATAATAATTCATAGGAGTGATTTAAATGAGCAAAAACGATATTCAATTAAAAATGTTATATAAGTTCTTATCACTATTTAATCTAAGTACGATGATAAAAGATAATAATAAAGTTATTTATGATTTAAAATCGGGAAATACAATTATTTTGTATGATGATTGTTTAAATCCTATTGGAAGAGTATATATTAGCTGTGAAGAAGAAATTATTATTGAGGCTATGTTTAAGGATTATTGTTTTTTTGCTATAGGAAATAATGAGGATACTGATGAAGTGGGCTATAAGTATACTTTGAAAAATTATGATTCTAGCTATGAAATAAAAGGTGAATATAAAACTCAAAAAGGAATTAAACTAGATGGATTAATTATAAAAAATTCTATGGTTTTATATCAAAATGGGATATATTCAGGAAAATGTATTTTTGATACATTAAAAAATAATTTTAAAATGCATGATCCTAAAACTAAAAATTTTGTTAAATATATAAATAATGAATTTTGTCATAATAATAACGAAAAATTTATACGTATTGATAATGAATATGGTAATTTCATATATCAAGTAATTTCTGATAAAGAAGATGAGAATATATGTGGTTATAGTTTTTTAAATAAAAGTGGTAAATTATTTGATTATACATCTTGTGAACTTGAGTTTAGAAGAATTATAGAAGAAATAGATGATGAATATTTTGGTTTTCTAAAAAGTCAAAAAGAATTATTTAATCTACTTCAACATAATTTATTTGAAAATATGGCATGTGTTGCTTTAAAAAATTTTAATAGAAAACAATTAGATGCTATGTTAGATATTGATTTTTCAAAATTTTCTAATGATAAAACGTTAAAAAAATAACTAATATTTAAAACCACCATATAATACTATGGTGGTTTTCTTGCATGTTATTTTTGATATTATAAAAATTAATAAGATATTAAGTGAATATTTTGATTGTAATATTTATGATATGTTTTTAAATGGATATTGTTTAGAATATTATAATATTTTAAAATTATTTTATCCGGATTGTATGATGGTTATAGAAAAAAATACTAATCATATTGCGTGTTTAATAGATGAAAATGTTTATGATGTAGCAGGATTTTGTAACAGTGATTGTTTTTTTCTTGTAAATGAGAATGATTTAAATTTTATTTATAGTTTTTATAATAAATTTAGTGATGAATTAAAATGCGATATAATTAAATATATAAAAAGTTATGAAAAAACAATAAAGTAAAATTAGTTTACATTATTACTATTATGATTAAAAAAAAACAGATAATTTGATATAATGATAAAAGAAGACAATTTAATCATTTTTACTTTTATATTATTATTTTAGGTGATATTATGAAAGTTAGGGTATTTGATTGTGATCATGAAAAAGACTTAGAAGAAAGTGTTAATGGTTTTATTGTTGATAAAGAAATAATTGATATTAAGTATCAAGTTTCAATTGCAATAAATGGAGAAGAACAAATATATTGTTTTTCTGCAATGATTATATACTTAGATAGGAATTGATGTTAATGAAAAAAAATAGTTTTATAAATGGAGCTTTAATTGCAACGATAGGAATTGTTCTTACAAAATTCTTAGGGATAATTTATATAATACCTTTTTATGCCATAATTGGTGAGTCTAATATTGCGTTATATGGATATGCTTACACTATTTATAATTTATTTTTATCATTATCAACGGTTGGTATTCCACCTGCTATGAGTAAGCTTATTAGTGAATATAATACTTTGGGGTATTATAAAACAAAACAAAGAGCATATAAGTTGGGGAAAAACCTTTTAATTATTTTAGGAATAGTTTTATTTTTAGCTATGTTTTTAGGGGCCCCTTTTATTGCTAACCAAATAATGGGTGATAATACGGGTGGTAATTCTAAAGAAAGTATTACTTTCGTAATCAGGGTGATTTCTACAGCGATTTTAGTAGTACCTTATTTAAGTGTTACTAAAGGATACTTGCAAGGACATAAATTTATACTCCCATCTTCGGTTAGCCAAGTTCTTGAACAAATAGTTAGAATAGCAGTTATTTTAATCGGAAGTTATCTATGTATGAGGGTGTTTAATTGTGGTGTTACAAATGCCATAGGGGTTTCTGTTTTTGGTGCTACAATAGGTGCTTTGGCCGCTCTTGTTTATCTTCTTATTAAAATAAAAAAGAATAAAAAAGATATAATTTGTGTAACTAAAGATGAGAAAATAAAAGAAGAAGAAAAGAAAATTACTAACAAAGAAATAATAAAGAAATTACTTATATATTCGGTGCCATTTATATCATTTGGGCTTGCTTTATCAGTATATGATTACATAGACATGACAACTATTATAAATACTTTAACTAACTTAGGTTTTAAAACCTCTGATGCAGAAAGTGTTTTAGGTGTAATTAATACCACTGGAAATAAATTAAATAGTGTTGTTTTAGCAATATCAACCGGTCTTATGACAAGTTTAGTACCTAATATAACCGCAAGCTTTGTTAAAGGAGATAAAAAAGATGTTAAGAGAAAAATTCATCAATCATTTTTAATGTTGCTTTATGTTACTATGCCGATGGCAATAGGACTTAGTATTTTAGCAAAACCGGTATTTTATGCATTTTATGGGGCTAGTAACTGGGGATCAAAAGTATTTTGTTTTAGTATTTTTGTAGCATTATTTAGATGCATGTTTACAACGTCTATTTCAATTGCGCAATCACTAAACAAATTTAAAAACGTATTTTTAAGTATAATAATTGGAATAATAGTAAAACTCGTTTTACAAGTTCCTTTAATGAACTTATTTAGTAATTTGGGACTATATCCTTTTTGGGGAGCAACTCTTGCAACGTTAATGGGTCTTACAACTTCTATCATAACTAATCTAATAGTAATTAACAAAACCGTTGGTTTAGATTTAAAAACATATTTTAAGAAAATGTTTAAGTTTGTTTATCCTCTTATCATTATGATACTCGTATTAATTATCATGAAAAAATTTATTCCTCTTGATGTTGCTAGTAAATTTAAAGCACTAGTATTAATCGCCATTTATGCTTTAATAGGATCAGGAATATATTTTACATTAACCATTAAAAATGGTATATTTAGTGATATATTTGGAGATAAGCTACTTAAAAAACTTAAAAAAGGTAATTGATTTGCAATTGGATTTTACTTATGTTATTATCTTAATAAGAGGTGATTTAAGTGCCAAATAGTTTGTTACAGGCAATAAAAATGGATTTAGAAAGTGGGTATATGGCAGTAAAAAGAAAAGAAAATTGGGAAGCTATATGTAGTAGTGTGATTTTAAAAATCATACAATCTAAAAGTTTTTTTGATGATGGTTTTAAATATACTAGTACGTATGTTAATAGTAAACCTAAGGAAGTTATATTACAAGAAATAAAAGAACATGTATATAAAGCTGATAATTTATTAGACATGGTTACTTTAGCAAAGAATGCTGCAAGTGGAATTGTTTATAATATATTAGAAAATGAAACTTATATGGAAAATCAAAACTCTAATGATGAAAATTTGTCACAGGAAGGAGTAACAACTTCAATAGTTACTATTTTATGTAATAAAATAGATAAGATTAATGCTAATGATAATTTTAAAAAATACATAAAGTCTCAAATTATAGATGGAACTATATCAGATGATGAATTAAGAAGATATGGAATAATAACAGAAGAAGAAATACTTAAATATCATAATCATTTTGAAAACGGAAATTATGTAAAATAAAAAAGTCTACTTTTTGTAGGCTTTTTTACATCATATACATTTCTCCATTATAACTTCCGTTATTTTGGGTTGTTTGATATGGGATTTGAGTATTTTGATTACTTTGAGTATTTGCTTGAGGTGTTTGATAGCTTTGAGTATTTGTGTTTTGGTATGGATTTTCAATTCTCGATATTCTATTTTCTAGTACTTTTACCTTTTTTTCTAATGTACTTATTCGGTTGTCCAAATTAGAATAGTTGTCACTCATGAAATTTGGAAACATCATCATGTTAGTTGGCATGCCCATGGTTGGCATAAAAGGCATCATTTGTGAACCTAGATTATTTCTATCACTTTTCATATTTATTCCTCCTAATAAAAAGCTTTCATTTAATTATATGTTTCTTTGGATTTTTGGTGTATAATTATAAATAGGTGATTTATTTGAGACTTAAAAATGTTAAAAATGCTTCTAAAATTATAAATGAATCTTCTTATATGATTTTAGAACCTAATTTTTATAAGGGAAAATGGAATGTTGTATTTAAAAATAGTAATCCAATAAGTATTGAAATTGGTATGGGTAAGGGTGATTTTATAATAGAAATGGCAAAAAGAAACCCCAAAATTAATTATATCGGAATAGAAATGTATGATAGTGTTATAGTAAGAGCTGTACAAAAATTAGAAAAAGAAAATATTCCTAATTTAAGACTAATAAGAATGGATGCTAATAATATTAATGATGTATTTGACAAGGAAGTAGACGTTATATATCTTAATTTTTCTGATCCATGGCCAAAGAAAAGACATGCTAAAAGAAGACTTACCAGTCATGAATTTTTAGAAAAATATGATTTAGTATTTAAAAAAACGAAAACAATCATTCAAAAAACGGATAATATTTATTTATTTGCGTTTTCGGTAGAATCATTAAGTACTTATGGATATACTTAAAAAGATGTTACAATGGATTTGGATAATGAACAGTGGTTAAAAACACCAGCAAGTGAATATGAAAAAAAATTTGTTTTAAATGGGACTAAAATATGCATGTTAGAAGCTTATAAAAAATAATAAAAATATATTTTGTTATGCTTATTTAAAAAGTAAGTATATAATGATTAACATTAAAAGGTTTTATTTTTTGCTTTTTTTTGCTATAATATTTTTAAAGTAGGTGAAGCTTAGTGAAAAAAAGTTTAATAATACTTTTAATATTATTTATGTTGACCGGTTGCACTATAACGAGAGTTGACGGTTATGATTATGTAAAGATAATGGATAAAATATTATCACTTAATATAAAAACATATAACAAAATAGGTAAAGGTTATAAGTATTATGCTCCTTTTGGTGTCGTTAGAACTGATTCTAATAATTATAATGACGTTTTAAAAAGAGGCGATAATACATATTATTTATACGTTGATGTTGTAAGTTATTATTATAAATCAAAGATTGATTATCCGTCGGATGATAAAACTTATTTTTATAAGAAGATTGAAAATGGTAAAAAAGAAGGATACGTTATAATTAAAGAAAGCAATGATAAATTATATGTGCAAATGTTTTATAATTATGCTAAAATAGAAACGTATGTAAAAGAATCCGAATTAAAAGATGCGATTATGGATATTAGTTATATTTTATCTAGTATTAACTTTAATGATTCTTTATTGAACAAAATGTACGAATCTGGTAATTTTGATTCTAAAGAAGAAGTATATAAATTATTTGATAATAAGGAAAAAGAGGGTAATTTCTTAGAATACATTAAAGAATACGATAAATATGACGATAGTAAAGAGGAAACCAAAGAAGAGGAAATAATTGTAGAAAATAAAGATGGGACAACAACTGCTGTAACTGATAAGCAAACTACTGAAAAAAGTGATGCTTCACAAAGTGAGTAAAAGAAAGGTGTGAATATTCTTATGGGATTAAAAAGTAAATTAAGTAAAATGAAAAGTTTTTTATTCGATGAAGAAGATGATGAAAAAGAAGAAAAAGTGACTTCTAAACGCTATTTAAAAAATGAAAAAGGAAAAAAAGACGTAATGGAAAAAGAGGATTTTTCTAAAACTCAAGAAATAGAAGAATTATATTTTGAAGATGTTTCAGAGCCTAAATTAGAAGAGACGAACGAAATAAAATCTAGAACTTTAAAAAATGAATCTGAATTTAAATTTCCTGAGTTTGATGATGATGATTTCATGGTTACTAGGGTAAAGCAAGAAACAGTTACTAAAGTAGTTAAAGAAGAAGCAAAGCCAGTATTATACCAAGGTAGTAAAAGGAAGGAAGAAACTAAAAAGTTTAAGCCTAGTCCTATAATATCACCTATATATGGTTTGTTAGACAAAGATGGAAATAAAGTTCAAAAGGATATTAAGAAAACTGACAAGGCAAAGTATGATGAAGAGATATCAATTGACTCCGTAAGAAAAAAAGCTTATGGTATATTAGATGAAGAATTAGAAAATACCATGAAGCGTTTAAGCAAAAAAACCATAGAAGAAGCGGAAAAAGATATGGAAAAAGAAGAAAAAGAGCTTTCTAGGGAAAAAGAAAAGGCTAAAGTAAAAGAAGAAAAACCAGTTGTTATTTCTTCTATTAGTGACTCTGATGATGACATGATTTTACCTAACGTTAACTTTAAAGAAATAGACGTTGATAAAGAAAGAACTAAGAACCCAAAAAAAGAGTTGGATAATCAAGATGAAAAATCCAAAGTTATAGATGATGATGACGATGATGACACAAAGGAACAAGATTTATTTAATTTAATTGATTCTATGTATCAGAAAGAGGGGCAAGAAGAATAATGCAAAGTTTTTTAAGTGAATATTTGCCAATTTTAATTTATATACTATTATGTATTCTAATTGTTTTGCTTATTATAATCTCTGTTAAGGTAATTAAGACAATGAATAGGGTTGAAGGAATCGTAGATGATGTTGATGATAAGGTTAAATCATTAAATGGTATTTTTAATGTTGTGGATGCAGTAACCGATAAACTATCGGCACTAACAGAAGTCATATCTGATTCAATAATCTTATTTATTAAAGGAATTTTTAAGAAAAAAAAGAAAAAAATAGAAAAAGAACAAGAGGAGGAAGAAATTGATGAGTAAGAAAAAAAATACTGGAAAATTTGTTTTGGGAGCTGCCGTTGGAGCTGCTTTAGGACTTTTATTCGCACCTAAAACTGGTAAAGAAACAAGAAAAGTTATTAAGGAAAAAGCAAATGATTTATTAGAAAAGGCAAAAGAAATAGATGTTCAAGAAGTTAAGGATACCATTGAAGAAAAAGTTAATAACTTAATGGAAGAGATAAAAGATTTAGATAAGGAAAAAGCGTTAAAGATTGCAAAGAAAAAAGCTTCTAGTTTAAAGAAAAGTGCCGAAGAGTTAGTTTCATATACTAAGGAAAAAGCAACTCCAGTAGCACAAGAAGCAGCAGAAGCTTTAAAAGAAAAAGCAATAGAAGTAACGAAGAAAGTATTAGAAAAATTAGAATCTGAAAAATAAAGTGCTATTTTTAGCACTTTTTTTAGTTAATTAGCATAGATTAAAACGAGGAGGGGATTCTAATGTATAAAGAG
>CAMFOH010000012.1 GCA_945969495.1 uncultured Mollicutes bacterium | reverse complement strand
CAACCACAAAACAAAAAAAAAAAAAAACAAAAATCAAAAACTAAAAAAAAATCAGTACCATCATCAAAACAAGCAGAATCATTTTGGAAAAAAGTAATTGGTAAATACACTAATAATGATTATGAATTAAAATATACTGGTAAATATAATAGACCTGAGTTTTCTTTTTGCAATTATAAAGTCGTTGAATAAAAATAAAAATCTTTCTATAATATGCAGTTGTTATGAACAAGAAAATTAGATTACTGACTTATTAATAAGAGCAAATATTTGGTGTGAATTTTCATAATAGGTAATGAAAGTTGATTACGACGGTTAACCCCTATTAATATTTATAGAAATGAAAGTGAACTATGGACAACAAATTAGAAACAATTTCAAATTTATTTGAAGAATGTGATGTAGACGTTATTTGTGCAGAACATTTATCACAAAACCCAGGAAGTGGTAAAGTAATGCAAAAATGCGGTTTAAGGCATGAAGGCACTCGAAGAGGGAGATTTATTGATGCTGATGGTATAAGAAATGATTTATTATCATACTCAATTACAAAAGATGAATATAAAAAATTAAATAGGAAATGATAAGATACACAATTTTGTATCTTATTTTTTAATTAAAGTGGAAATAAAATATAATTTATAGTATAATATTTATCGTATAGGAGGCGTACATATGCTACCAAAGATAAAAAAGTTTTTAAAAAAATATAATAAACAAGTTAAAATTGGATTAATAGTACTAGTAGTACTTATATTATTTTTAGTATTATATAAATCTTTATTTTACTCAAGTTCAGAAAAAGCCGTATATGGAGTAAGGCTAAGAGACATAAAAGAAAATGAGTTTACTAGTGAAGAAAAAAAAGATGTAGAAAAAAAATCATCTGATGTAGAAGGTGTTTCATCACTTAAGATAACGGTTAAAGGAAGACTTATAAAGTTCTTTGTTACTTTTGATGATGGCGTTAGCAATGAAGATATTAAAGGAAAATTTAACGAAATGTTAGGTTTTATTAGTGATGATGTAAAAGGTTATTATGACATTACTTTTTATGCGATTCAAGAAAAAGAAGATAAAGAAACTTATCCTATAATAGGTTATAAGCATAAGAATAAAGATCAAATAACTTTTGATGAATTTTAAGAGGTGGTAATAATGAGAAAGAAAAAAAATAGTAAGTGGTTAGTTGGTATTTTAATATTAGTTCTTGTTGCTATACTAGTTATTCTTATTAATTTTAGTAAGGGTAGCGGTGTAAATACAAAACTTAATTTAACTGAGAAAAAATGGATTGAGAATAATAAAAAAGATGTTATAAACGTTTCGATTGCAAATAATATACCTGGTTTTAGTAGTGAGGGTCAAGGAGTGTTTTTTGATTACATAACTAAACTTGAAGAAAATACAGGGTTATCTTTTAACTTAATTTCATATGATGCAGATTCGGATGTTGCTCAAAATGATTTATATTTTGAAGTTGTTAAAGGCGAAGATGTTAATAAGTTAACTGATGATGATATGGTGTTTTTCAAGGACTATTATGTTTTAATAAGCAAAAGTGAAGAGAAAATAACCGAACCAAGCAATATTGTAAATAAAAAAATTGGTGTTTTAAGTGATGATTTAGCACTTGTTAGTTATTTTATTCCATCTATTAACTCGGTATCATATACCTCGTATCAAAGCGATGATGAAATAATAAACGCACTTAAAAATGATAACGTTGATTATATAGCAATACCAAAAACTAGGTATGCATCATTTATAATCTCAGGTGATTATCATGTGGTGTATAACATGACTGAATTAAACGAAGCATATGTTTTAAAAACATCTAAAGATACTGATAAAAATTTATCAAGTATTGTTAAGAAAAACTTTATCCAGTATAAAAATGATAATTTAGAGGATAAATATAATGAAACTTTAATTGGATTATTATTAGATGAAAACGAAATATCTGAAAAGTCAAAAGCAGATTTCTTAAGCAAAAAATATGTTTTTGGTTATTTAGAAAACGAACCATACACAAATACGATTAATAATAAATTAATTGGTCTTGATAGTACGTACATTAATTCTTTTAGTAAATTATCTGGAGCTTCTTTTACGATTAAAAAATATCGTTCTGTAAAAGATTTAACCAAGGCTTTAAATGAAGGAAAAGTAGATTTAGCACCTAACTATTATAATTATTCTAGTTTGAGTGGAAATTATGCAAAAACAATATCCCCATACGATGAAGAATATGTTGTTTTAATTCATAATTCAAAAACTAACGTTGTTGTAAATTCTGTAAGATCATTAAAGGATAAAAACGTAATTACTACTAATAGTACTTTAGCTAAATTTTTGGAAAAAGAAGGTAAAACTAAGGTAAAATCATATGATAAAGTTAGTCAGTTAATTAATAGTATAAACAAAGATAGTATTGTTGTACTTGATAAAAATGTATATGAAATGTATAAGTATAATGAATTATCTAGTTATCGTGTAATTTATAGTGACAAAGAAAATCTTGATTATGGTTATATAATAAGAGATGTAAATGAAAATAGTACTTTTATAAAACTATTTACTACCTATATGGAAATGTCAAATTATAAACAGTTGTATAATGTTGCATGGGAAGAATATGCACTAAGTTCTAAGGAAATAAGCTATAATTATTTATACGTAATAGCAGCTTTAATAATAGCGTTTATAATATGGCTTTTTGCAAAGAAAAAAATAAAACTTAAAAAGAAAGTTAAGCGTGAAGAAACAATAAGATACATTGATCCTTTAACATCATTAAAGAATCGTAATTATTTAAATAAGAACTTCAAAAGATGGGAAAATAATGCTATTTATCCTCAAGCAATAATAGTAATTAATTTAAATAACTTACGTCATGTAAATGATGTTTATGGTCATGAAGAAGGAGATAAGTTAATTAAACTAGCTGCTAATGTCTTAATAAAAAATCAATTAGATCAAAGCGATATTATAAGAACCGATGGTAATGAGTATTTAATTTACATGGTAGGTTATGAAAAAAATAAAGTTGTTACATACATGAGAAAATTATATAAAGAATTAGGCGAACTTCCATATGGCTATGGAGCTACACTTGGTTATAGTATGATTGAAGATGATATTAAGACAATTGATGATGCTATAAATGAAGCAGTTTTGGAAATTAGAGCAAGTAAAGAAATGAATAGTAAGAGTAAGTAGGCGAATTATGAAAAAAAGTAAGGAAAAAATAAAGGGAAGCATAAATGAAAACATGAAGCTTATGAGTACTCCCTTAATGTCAATATTGCCTGGTCAAATATCTTTCTTTGTAATATTATCTATTATTCCATTAGCTAGTCTTTTAGCAATGCTTATTTCAAAGTTATCCTTTAACTTTGATGCAGTAACTTCTTTTATTTCACATTATTTACCTAGTGGAGTAACTAATATTATATTATCTATATTTGAACAGCAAAAAGTAACTTCTTTTGATTTATTCTTTATAATAACAGCTTTTTACTTAGCTTCAAAAGCAACACATTCCATTATAATTGCTTCAACTCATATTTATAATGGAAAGCAAAAAGATTTTGTAAGAACGAGAATTAAGGCAATTTTAATGTTAATAATTTTAGTTATACTTGTAATAACACTAGTTGGAGTATTAACTATTGGAGGAAGATTAGTTGATTATTTTAGTATGGTAAACGGAAACATTAATCCTGTTGTTAATTGGATTTACACTATTTTAAAATGGCCATTTATGTTTTTTATGGTTTTCTTTACCATAAAAGTAATATATACAATAGCTCCTAACGTAAATATTCCAAGTAGTAGTGTTAATAAAGGTGCTCTTTTAACTACCATAGTGTGGGTAGTATCAACTTATGGTTTTTCGTTTTATGTAATAAACTTGGCGAATTATACTAAGTTCTATGGGAATCTTTCAAATTTAATTATCCTAATGATTTGGATTTATTGGTTATGTTATGTATTTGTATTTGGTATGACAATTAATGAATATAAACTTAATAATAAAGAGCATGATATAGAAGAAAAAAAGTAAAAGGAAGATAATTATGAAAAAAAACTTAATTTTGTTATTTATACTTATAACAACTATTTTTATTCCAGTTAGTGTTAAGGCAGAAAACAAAATATATTTTGAAACTGATGAAGTTAATATAGCATTAAATTCAACTAAAAAGATTAATATATTAGTAGATTCTGATGAAGATTTTACTAAGGTTAATTTTAATCTTATTACAACTTCTAATAATGTTGGGTTTTACTCAGTTGAGTTTAATGAAGCTTTTGTTAGAAACGTAACTTCAACTACTGGCAGCAATTACGAATTAGAAGCAAAGACTCCACAAAAATCTGGTACTGTAATTGGTAGTGTTACATTAATATCAAAGGATTCTGCTTATCTTAATGAACAGGGTTATATAAGATTAACTAAAGCTTCAATTACAACTAATAGTTTAATTGATTTACAAAGTGCACAATTAAAATTTACGGTTAGTAATAAAAAATCTAATAATAACTATTTATCTAGTTTATCTTCTAATATTGTAAATATAAATTTTGATAAAGAAGTTTTGGATTATAACGTGGTAGTAGATAATAGTATAGATAAACTTGATTTAGTTGCTACTCCAGAAGATTCTAAAGCTATCGTTACGATTTCGGATCAAAGTTTAAAAAGTAGCAAAACCAAAATAAAAGTAACGGTAAAAGCGGAAGATGGAAACGAAAGAATTTATACTTTAAACGTAGAGAAAAAAAGTGATAAAAAAACTACAAAAAAGGTTGTTAAAACTAGCGCTGATTCTTTTGAAAAAAGTAATAAATTAAAATGGGGTATGATATCTTTTGTCTTAGTTATTATTGTTGTATTAGATGTTTTATATATTAAAAAGAAACGTTAAAACAAGTTAAAAAACTTGTTTTTTTAATATCTATAAATTAGATATATCATGTGGTATTTAAGATGATTTTATGTTATAATGTCTTTGCAGGTGATTTATATGAAAAAATTATATAAATTTATAGAAGTTTTATTTAGTATATTTCTAGTAAGTACTTATGCATATTTAATTTATTTACTTAATGATTTTGGATTTTTTGCAAATAAATTATTATTAGTAGTTTGTGCTATTATCTTACTTATTATAATACTTATTTTATTTGGTATATTTAAACTAAAACAAAAACTTTTAAAAGCATTATTATTTATTGTTGGAGTAATAGGTATTTTAATCAATATTATAGGTGTTTATTATTTAAATAGTACTTTAGATTTTTTAGAAAATTTTGGTAATAAAAAACAAGAATATGACTATTATTACGTAATATCATTAAAAAAGAGTACCTATAAAGACTTAAGTAATTTAAAAAATAAAAAAATTGGTATGGTAGAAGGTTTGGATAGTGAAGTTTTAAATAAAATAAAAATTAATTATGAAAAAAAAGCATACGAAAAAGTAGATTCATTATTAGAAAGTTTATATGAAAATGATACTGATGCTATCATTGTAAGTGACATTGAAGAATATATTTTAGAAGAAAACGATGAAGATTTTTCCCGTAAGGTAAAGGTAATTCATACTATTAAAATAAAAAAAGAAAATGAAGTGGAAGCATCAATTAAGGATACTTCTAATCAAAGTTTTTCTTTATATATAAGTGGTATTGATACCGCTGGAGTAATATCAAAAGTAAGTAGAAGTGACGTTAATATAATAGCAACGGTTAATCCAAAAACTAACCAGGTATTACTAACTACCATTCCAAGGGATTATTATGTACAGCTTCATGGAACTACGGGATTAAAGGATAAACTAACACATGCAGGAATATATGGAATTAACATGTCCATTACAACGATAGAAGATTTACTTGATATGGACATAGATTATTATGCAAGAGTTAATTTTGATACGGTAGTTCATTTGGTAAATGAGCTTGGTGGTATTAGTGTATACTCGGATAGAAATTTAAGTTTTTGTAATATTAAAGAAGGTTATAATCATTTAATGGGTGACTGTGCACTACGTTTTGCAAGAGAAAGAAAATCTTACGAAACAGGAGATAGGCACAGGGGAGAAAACCAAGAAGAAGTAATAAAAGCGATCATTAATAAAGTCGAGACGTCTAGTTCTTTGCTTACTAAATATAATTCGATACTAAAGAACCTTGAGGGTGATTTTGAAACGAATGCAACTTTAGAAGAAATAAAAAACCTTGTTAAATTGCAAGTTAGTAACATGCCAAAATGGACTGTTAAAACATATAACTTAAATGGTAGTGACTCACATAATTATACTTATAGTGGTGGTAATAGAGTATTATATGTAATGGAACCTTTAGAGGATTCAGTTAATAAAACAAAAGAAATCATAAAAGCTGTATTAGAAGGAAAAACCTTTGAAGAAATAGGTATATAAGGAGTTGGAAAGATGGAAACAATAGATATAAAGGAAATGTTAGATTATTTTAAGTCTAAATTATCAATTATTATTTTAATAACTGCGATAGTTGGTATAATGGGCTGTTTATACGGAGCTTTTATTCAAGTTCCTAAATATCAATCATCAAGTACCATATTATTAATAGGAGGTTCTTCTAATGAATCATCTTTAACGTATAATGATGTATCATTAAATAAAAACTTAGTTGGTACCTATTCTGAAATTGTTAAAAGTAAAAGGGTATTAAACCAAGTAATAGATAATTTAAACTTAGATTATAATTATGGAAAGCTTTATGGAATGATTAACGTATCTTCAGTTTCTAATACCGAGTTAATTAAAATAACGGTAACTGATACTGATAGAAAAAAAGCTATGGATATAACTAATGAAACTGCTAATGTATTTGCAAAAGAAATACCAGAGCTATATAACATATCAAACGTTAATATATTAGATGAGGCAGAAGAAGCAACAAGCCCATCAAACGTAAACGTTTTAAAACAATCAATTATATTTATTATGGTTGGTTTAGTGCTTGGCTTAGGAGTAGTATTTTTAATATATTACTTTGATAGAACAATAAAATCATCAGAGCAAGTGGAAACAAAATTAGGATTACCTGTTTTAGGTACCGTACAAGAATATAAGAAGGCGGATAGATAACATGATGAATGAATTGATAGTTAAAACAAAACCAAAATCAGCAATAAGTGAAGATATTAGAACAATTCGTACTAACCTAGAGTTTTCTTTATCAGATGAAGATAAGAAAATTATTATGGTAACATCATCAGCACCTGGTGAAGGAAAGAGTTTTATTAGTAGTAATTTAGCGGTAGCATTCGCTCAAAATGATAAAAAAGTTTTATTAATAGATTGCGATTTAAGATTAGGAAGGATTCATAAAATATTTGAAGTTTCAAATAAAAGAGGATTATCTAATCTAATTGTAAAATATGATGAAGATATAGATTATGAAAATTATGTTCAAAAAACTGATATTAAAAATCTAGTTATTTTATCACGTGGTGCTGTTCCACCTAATCCATCAGAGTTGTTATCCTCTAAAAAGTTTGAAAAAATAATAAAAGATTTTAAAAAGATATTTGATTATATAATACTAGATAGTGTTCCTGTAAATGGATTGCCTGATGCCTTAGTATTATCTAAAATAGCAGATAAAACCATCATAGTAAGTAAGTATGGTTCAACTGATATAAATAGCCTAGAGGATGCAAAAAAGGCATTAGAAAACGTTAATGCAAGTATTTCAGGAGTTGTAATTAATAAGGTACCAAAAGCAAGAAGTAAATATGGAAATTATTACTACGGTGAGTAATCATGATAGATATACATTCTCATATAATATATGGCATTGATGATGGCTGTAAGACTCTAGATGAATCCATACAAACTATTTTAAACTTAAAAAAAGTAGGATTTGATAGATTAATATTAACTCCGCATTATATAAATGGATCTAACTATAATAAAGATAACAAAGAAAAAAAAGAAAGACTAAATGTTTTAAAAGAAGAACTTTTAAAAAGAAAAATAGATGTTGAGTTATTTTTAGGAAATGAAATATACATAAATGATGAAATAGATGAGTTAGTTTTATCTAAAAAGATAACTACATTAAATAAATCTAGATATTTATTAATAGAGTTTCCTTTGTATAATAAAGTTAATAATGTTAATGATTATATATATGAATTAAAATTAAAAGGTTATATTATAATAATTGCACATCCAGAAAGATATGAATATTTTAAAGAGAATTATAAAGAAGTAGAAAAATTATATCAAAGTGGGGTTTTATTTCAATGCAATTATGGAAGTTTAATTGGTAAATATGGAAAAGAAGCTCAAAAGTTAGTAGAATATTTATTAAAAAATAACATGGTTACGTTTATGTCAACAGATATACATAAGCCGGAGTCATCCATAATAGATAATTTTTCTTTAATAAAAGATAAAATAATAAGTATTATAGGAAATAATAATTTTATAAAAATATCAAATGATAATGCTTTAAAAGTAATAAATGACGAAATAATAGAATAAAATTCTATTATTTTTTTGTAGTAATTTGTTGTTTAATAATTATAAATATATAAATTATTTCTTGTTATAATAAAAAACAAAATTATAAAAGAAGTAGATCTATATTAATTATTATAATGAATTAAAAAAAGAACTAATAAACAACGAAATAAATAGAAAAGTAAAAAACTATTCAATAAATAAAAGTGATTTAAACACCTATTATAATGTTGGAAAGATACTAAGCAAAGCAGGTAAACACTACGGAGAAGGAATAATAAAAGAATATTCTAAAAGGCTAACTAATGATTTAGGTAAAAAATATTCTATCACAACCTTAAAATACATAAGACAATTTTATAATTTTTCAAAAAGTCACTCAGTGAGTGACCAATTAACATATACTCACTATAAGGTGTTATTATCATTAAAAGATTCAAATGAAATTAATTATTATATTAAACTTAGTATACAGTATAATTTAAGCGTAAGAGAATTAACAGCTAAAATTAAGAATAAAGAATATGAAAGAATTCCAGAAGATACTAAAAATAAATTAATAAATCAAAATGAATCTAATATAGTCGGTTTCGTAAAGAATCCTGTAAGGATTAAAAATAATAATAAAAATGAAATATTTTCAGAAAAGTTATTGCAAAAATTGATTTTAGAAGATATACCATCATTTTTAGAAGAATTAGGTAATGGCTTCACCTTTATAAAAAATGAATATAAAATTAAAATAGGAGATAGATACAATTATATTGATTTACTTTTATATAATATTAAATTTAAATGTTATGTAGTGGTTGAATTAAAAATAACAGAGTTAAAAAAAGAACACATTGGTCAAATAGGGGTTTATATGAATTATATAGATAAGAATATTAAAAGTATTGATGAAGATAAAACAATAGGTATAATAATTTGCAAACAAGATAATAAATACATAATAAAATATTGTTCAGATGATAGGATAATTGCTAGGAAATATGAATTAGTGTAATTATTGATAAAATACGACACTTTTTTTATTTCAAATAATTAATATATACGACTAAAAAAAGGAGAACTATATGAATTATTATAACGAGATAAAAAAAGAACTAATAAATAACGAAGTTTATAAAAAAGTAAAAGATTATTCTAAAAATAAAAGTGATTTAAACGCTTATTATAATGTTGGAAAGATGCTAAGCGAAGCAGGTAAACACTACGGAGAAGGAATAATAAAAGAATATTCTATTAAGCTGACTATAGATATAGGTAAAGGATATGGAATTTCAAATTTGAAAAGAATGAGACAATTTTATTTAATGATAGAAAAAGGTGCCCTAATGGGGCACCAATTGAGTTGGAGTCATTATAAAGAATTAATACCATTAAAAGATATTAACAAAATAAATTATTATATTAATTTGTGTGAAAATAATCCTATTTCCAGAGATGAGTTAAAATCAAGGATTAAATCTAAAGAGTATGAAAGATTACCCCAAGAAACTAAAAATAAACTAATTGCTAAAGAACAATCAAAAGTAGAAGATTTTGTAAAGAATCCAATATTAATTAAAAATAGTTATAATTATGAATTTATAACAGAGAGAATATTAAAGCAACTAATATTAGAAGATATACCTAGTTTTCTAAAAGAATTAGGAGATGGATTTAGTTTTATAGATAGTGAATATAAAATTAAAATAGGAGATAGATATAACTACATAGATGTATTACTATTTAATTATATATATAATTGTTTTATAGTAGTAGAACTAAAGGTGACTGAACTAAAAAAAGAACATATAGGCCAAATAGAGGTATATATGAACTATATAGATAACAATTTAAGAAAGATTAATCAAGATAAAACAATAGGTATAATAATTTGCAAACAAGATAATAAATACATAATAAAATATTGTTCAGACGAAAGAATAATTGCTAGAGAATATGAATTAGTGTAAGTATCAATAAAATACGACACTTTTTTTATTTCAAATAATTAATATATATGACTAAAAAAGGAGAAATATATGAATTATTATAATGAAATAAAAAAAGAACTAACAAATAACGAAATATATAAAAAAGTAAAAGATTACTCGAAAAATAAAAGTGATTTAAGTACTTATTATAATGTGGGCAAATTGCTAAGTGATGCTGGGAAAAAGTATGGAGAAGGTATTATTAAGGAATATTCAAAACGATTATCAAAAGAATTAAGTGTAAAATATAGTGCTAGGTATTTATTTGATATAAGGAAATTTTATTTCTTTTCAAAAGTGCACCCAGTGGATGCACTTTTGAGTATGTCACATTATAGATTACTTTTTCCTCTTAAAGATGATAATGAAATAGATTATTATATAAATCAAACCATAAATAGAAATTTATCTAAAAGAGAATTACAAGAAATAATAAAATTAAACGAATATGAAAGATTACCTAAAGAAACAAAGGAAAAATTAATTAATAAAGAACAAGTTAAAATAAATGATTTTATAAAAAATCCGATAGTTATAAGAAATAGATATGGTTATGATGATATATCAGAGAAAGTATTAAAACAATTAATATTAGAGGATTTAGATAATTTCTTATTAGAACTTGGGAATGGTTTTACCTATGTTGGAAATGAATATAAAATAAAAATAGGAAATACATATAATTATATAGACTTACTATTATTTAATTATGTATATAATGCATTTGTAGTGGTGGAGTTAAAAGTAACTGAGTTAAGAAAAGAACATATAGGCCAAATAGAGGTATATATGAACTATATAGATAAGAATGTAAAAAGTATTAATCAAGACAAAACTATAGGAATTATAATATGCAAGCAAGATAATAAATATGTTATAAAGTATTGTTCCGATAACAGGATAATATCAAGGAAGTATGAATTAGTATAATATTCTACAAATTTTTTAAATTAAGTTCATATAATAGATACCTACAAAAGGAGAAATTATATGAACTATTATAATGAGATAAAAAAAGAACTTATAAATAATGAAGTATATAAAAAAGTAAAAGATTACTCGAAAAATAAAAGTGATTTAAGTACTTATTATAATGTGGGTAAATTACTAAGTGATGCTGGGAAAAAGTATGGAGAAAGTATTATTAAAAGATATTCTATAAGACTAAGTAAAGAAATTGGAAAAGGTTATTCTGAAAGAAACTTAAGAAATATGAGACAATATTATAGATTAATGCAAAAAAGTAATTTGGCAGACAGTGTTTGCCAAATTACATGGAGTCATATTATAGAAATTGTTTGGTTTCAAGATTTAAATAAAATAAACTATTATATAGATATATGTACAAGGCAAAATCTCTCTGTTAGAAAATTAAAAGAAAAAATAAAAAATAGTGAATATGAAAGACTACCAGAAGAAACAAAAGAAAAATTAATTAATAAAGAACAAGTTAAAATAAATGATTTTATAAAAAATCCAATTATTATAAGAAATAAATATGGTTATAGTGATATATCAGAGAAAGCATTAAAGGACTTAATATTAGAAGATATACCTAGTTTTCTTAAAGAACTAGGAGATGGTTTTTGCTTTATAGATAGTGAATATAAGATAAAAATAGGAAATACATATAATTACATAGATTTACTATTATTTAATTATGTATATAATGCATTTGTAGTAGTAGAGCTTAAAGTGACAGAGTTAAGAAAAGAGCATATAGGACAAATAGAGGTTTATATGAATTATATAGATAAGAATATCAAAAGTATAAACCAAGATAAAACTATAGGCATAATAATATCTAAAAAAGATAATAAATTTGTAATAGAATATGCATCAGATGAAAGAATATTTAATTCAATATATATTTTAGATTAAATATGTATTAAATATTAAAAAAACATGATATATTTATAATGAAAAGAGAATACTTTTATGAAAAAGAAAAAAGGATGGATTATTGCATTAATATTAATTATATTATTACTTTTACTTGTAATACTGTATCTTTTATTTGGAAAAGATAGATCTTTTACAATTACATTTGATACAGATGGTGGAAATGAAATCACTAGTGTAGAAGTTAATAATGGTGAAATTGTTAAACTTCCTTAAGCACCAACAAAAGAAGGATACAAATTTGTTGGTTGGACAAATAAAGATGGTAATGTTATTACAAAAGGAACAAAAGTAACTGAAGATATAACTTTAAAAGCAAATTGGGTTAGTAATGATGCCGAGATAGTAACTGCAAAGTATACTGATGAAGATAATAATATAATAGATGTATTAATAGAAAAAGGAACACTTATTATATTACCAGTAGCACCAGAAAAAGAAGGCTATATATTTGTTTGCTGGTTAGATGGTAATGGTAATTTTATTACAGAAGATTATGTAGTAACAGATAATATTGTTTTAACAGCAATGTGGATTAAAAAAGATACTAAAACAGTAACAATTACATTTGATACTATAGGTGGTAGCAACATTGGAAGTATAGTAATTGAAAGTGGTAAAATTATACTATTACCTGTTAATCCAACAAAAAATGGTTATGTGTTTAGAGGATGGGTTGATGAAAAGGGTAATGAAATTACAAAAGACACTAAAGTAGATAAAAATATGACTATTAAAGCAGTTTGGAAAGAACCATATACTTGTCCAAAAGATTGCACTCCAATAGAAGATGGAAGTAAGTGTACTAAAACAACAACAAAAGAATTAATTGTTTATACGGGATGTCCTAGTGAAACTGAAACAGTAGAAAAGTTTTGTTCATAACACAAAAGACAAGTTACAGTAGGATTTGATGAAGATCAAACAACTGTTGATGCTGGTATATCTTGTAGTGGAAATCCTACTAATTTCTGTGTAGATTATAATAGTAGATATACTAAGCACTCTTCAGGCTGCCCATCAGGTTATTTTAGTTATAATTATTCAGAATCAGGATTAGACGCTGAATATGGATGCGCTAAAAAATATGATATAGGTGGAAAAAACTGTCCTAGTGGATATACTATGGATGGAGAAGTTTGTAAAAAAACAGAAACAATTAATTGTACTGCTAATTAAAAGATATTATTTTTAAATTAATGCAAAAGTCCAAAAAAAGTTAAGGTAAAAGCCTTAACTTTTTTAATATAAATATTGTCAAAAAATATCACATTTTGTATAATAAAACTAATAAAAGGCGCTAGTACAGGTCTTATTATATAAGATTGTACTAGCTTTTTTTGTTGGGAGGAGGTGAAATATTATGTCAGTAATTTTTGAAGTAAAAGATACAATAATAGAAGCAAAGAAAAAATATGATAAAGATAAATATATAGAAGTGTTAGAGCAACAAATAAATATATTAGAACAAGAAATTGATAGATTAAATACTAGACTTAATAAACTAGAATCAAATACATTTAAATTGAATTCAGATCATTTGAAATTATTTGAAATTTTTAAAGAAAATGATTATAAATGTGATGAAGAAAAAATTAAAGCTTTTGCTAAAGGAGATATAGATTTAGAAATAGCTTTAAGCGAATTAATTGATAACAATTATTTTGAGTATCCTAGTTTATCTGTAATAGGTTCTCCTATAAAATTATTTATAAGCGAAAATAAAAAAATAAAATTTTTACAAGCCTTAAAGGCAAAAAAAGATATTTTATAATATTTAATTAAAAAGTAGGAGAGTATATGAATGATTTTGGCACGTTGTTAAAAAGTAAAAACTTAAAATATGAGGAAAAATGGTGTCCATCAACAGTTGATAAGTTTGAAAAAATTTTACTATCAAACATATTATCAAGTAAAAACTCTGGAGTAATAAGTAATATATGTTATAACATGCAATATCTTCAATACATTTGTTTTCAAATTGAACAATTGAATTTACATAATATTATTTTATTATTACTTTATAAAAATTTTATCATTATATCTATGTCAATTATAGAAGCAATTTTTTATTTGGTTTTACAAGAAAAAAAATTAGAAAATTATGAGGAAAGAGAATTAATAAAGAAAATCAAAGGAAATAAAACAAAAATAGGCGACAAATATTATATATTTGACATAGACTTATATTGTTTGAGTGAACCTCAAAAAGTTCAAATGACATTTGATACTATGATAAAAAAGATGAAAAGTAATAATATATTATCTTCTAATCCAAAAATATATAAATATTTAAATAAATATAGGGATTCAAGAAATAATGTTCATTTACAAAATGCAATAACTAAGCATAAAAGTGATTTTTGGCAATATCAAAAAGGTGACTATTATGTTGTGAAGTATATGTTATATAAAATATTAACAGATGTTAATTTATTTATGGCAGATAAAAATGCGGAATGTATTAAATTTTTAAAGTTGACAAAAGAAGAACAAATATATACTGCAAACTATTTTAAGATGATAGAGAAAAACGAACTATAAATATCTATAAATAATATTAAAATAAATAATTTCTTTTTTATTAATTTTTATTCTATAAAAAATTAAATTATTATCTAAAAGTATGTAAGGAGGTTAAAATATGTATAGTTATTATTTAAATATTAATGCTCAAGCAAGTGGAGAACACGAAATTCATAAATATGGATGTAAATATTGTGAAAATACATATAATTTTGTATTTCTTGGACATTTTTCAGATGATAAAGATGCACTTTTATTTGCAAAAAGATGTTATCCACAATTTAAAATAGATGGATGTGCTTATTGTTGCAACAGCATTCATAAAGAGTGATTAAAAAAGCTATTTAATAATTAACATTAAATAGTGTTTTTATTTTAAAAAAATAACTATAATAAGAGATAAGAATAAAATATATATTCCAAATAATAACAAAATATGATAAAATTATAATGCTGTATAAGACTTTAATTATAATTTATAAAGGAAGTGAGTAGGGATGAAAAAGAAGGTACTTTTTTCTGCAACAGTAGATTCTCATATATTGCATTTTCACGTGCCATATTTAAAATTATTTAAAGAAAAAGGCTATGAAGTACATGTTGCGACTAATGGAAATGAAAAAATACCATATTGTGATAAAAAACATATTATATCATTTGAAAGAAGTCCATATAAATTAAATAATTTAAAGGCTATAAAGCAATTAAAGAAAATCATAGATGAAGAAAACTTTGAAATTATACATACCCATACACCAATGGGATCAGTAGTAACAAGATTAGCATCTATTAAAGCAAGGAAAAAAGGTGCTAGGGTAATATATACTGCACATGGTTTTCATTTCTATAAAGGGGCTTCAAAACTTAATTGGTTAATATTTTATCCTGTGGAAAAAATATTATCTAGGCATACGGACTGCTTAATAACTATTAACAAAGAAGATTATGAATTAGCTAAAAATAAATTCAAGAAATGTAAACAAATAGAATATGTTCCTGGTGTAGGTATAGATGAAGAAAAATTTAATTTTAAAATGACTACAAAAGAAAAAAATGATTTAAGAAAAACTATTGGATTAAAAAAAGATGATTTTGTTTTGATTCAAGTAGGTGAATTAAATGAAAATAAAAATCAAATAATGTCTATTGAAGCTATGAGAGAGATTGTTAAAAAACATGATAATATTCATCTTGTATTGGCTGGTACAGGGGTTTTAAAAAGTTTTTATAAAGAAAAAATAAAAGAATACACCTTAGAAAGAAATGTTCATTTATTAGGATATAGAAAAGATGTGCCTAAATTATTAAAAATATCTGATGTATTATTATCATTAAGTCATAGGGAAGGTTTACCAGTTAATGTAATCGAAGCTATGTTTTGTGGATTACCTGTTATAGCTACTAATTGCAGAGGTAATAGAGATTTAGTTAAGAATGAAAAAAATGGTTATTTTAAAGAAATTAATGATACAAATTTATTAATAAAAAAAATAGAAAAATTATATAATGATAAAGAACAATATAAAGAATTTAAAGAATATAATAAAAAAGAAATAAAACAATATATATTGGAAAATATTATTGAATTGTTGGGAAAAATATATAAATAAAAGGTGTGTATTTTAATGTTAAAGTTACTTTATATTCATTGTGAAGAAAAAATAAAACAAGATGATGAAAAAAATTTTTATACAGATGGAAGTTATAATAATGAAGTTTGGAAAAGATATTTAAATATTAGTAATGATATTACCGCTATATTTAGAAAAGAAAGTAAAATATATTCTAAAAAATTTGCTATTGAAAAGTTTGAGCCACTAGATAAAAGAATTAAATTTATAAAAGTAGAAGATAGAAAACAAAGTTTAAAAAAATATTTTTCACTAAAAGTTTACTTGAAAAATAAAAAAATTATAGAGAACGAAGTAAAAAAATCGGATTTAATTATAGTTAGGACTCCATCAGACGAATCTTATTATGCTATAAAATATGCAAGAAAATATAACAAAGAAATTATAGTTGAAGTAGTTGGGTGTCCTTTTGATACTTTATGGAATCATAGTTTTAAAGGAAAATTACTATCTGTGCCAACGTTTTTCAAAATGAAACATTATATAAAAAAATCTAAAAATGTAATGTATGTTACAAAAGAATTTCTTCAAAAAAGATATCCCTCTAACGGAAATTCAATAAGTTGTTCTGATGTTATTATTGAATTAAATGATAAAAATTTTATAAATAGAATAGAAAAAATTAATAAAATCAATTTAAAGGAAATTACAATAGGTACTATAGGAACATTAAATGTAAAATACAAAGGTCATAGAGATGTAATAAAGGCAATTAAAAAATTATCATCTCAAGGTTATAATATTAAATACTTATTAGTTGGTTCAGGTGATCAGAATTATATAAAAAAAATTTTAAAAAGGGAAAAGTGTGATAATGTGGAAATATTAGGTATGATTCCTCATGAACAAGTCTTAAAATTTTTAGATAACATTGATATATATATCCATCCTAGTCATACTGAAGGTTTATGCAGGGCATTAATAGAAGCAATTAGTAGAGCTTGTCCTTGTATTGTGAGTAATGCAGGTGGTAATCCCGAAGTGGTATCAAGTAAGTATGTATATAAGAAAGGTAATTATATTGAATTAAGTAACAAGATTAAGGAAATATTATCAAAAAGAGAATTGGTACAGCAAGCAGAAAAAAATTATAGTAATGCCAAATATTATGAAAAAAATTTTTTAAACAATAAGCGAAATAAATTTTATAAAAAAATTATAAATAAAGTATATAGAGGTGAGTAAAATGAATTCAAATAATTTAGAACTTATTAGTGTTATAATTCCTACTTATAAAAGGAATGATTCCTTAAATAGGGCAATAAAAAGCGTTATTAACCAAACATATAAGAATATTGAAATAATAGTTGTAGATGATAATGCTAATTTCCATGAATTTAGAAAGAAAACTCGTGAAATAGTAAGTCAATATGATAACGTTAAATTAATAGAAAATGAAAAAAATCTAGGTGGCGGGTTGTCAAGAAATGTAGGGATTGATAATAGTAAAGGGAATTTTGTTGCTTTTTTAGATGATGACGATGAATTTTTACCAGAAAAAATAGAAAAACAATATAGTTTATTAAAAAAACTTAATGATGAAAAAGTAGCTATAGTTTATTGTTATGCAAATATGATACGAACAGATAGAACTTCTTATAGTTGGTTATGTGATTATGAGGGGTCTCCTATTAAAGAAAATATATCTTGTTGTATTGCCGCAACATCATGGTGGTTGTGTAATAAAAAAGCTTTACTTGATGTTGGTGGATTTGAGGATATTTCTAGTAGACAGGATGCTACACTGATAACTAAATTGTTATTAAAGGGATACAAAATTTATAGAGTTCCTGAGATTTTACTTAATTATTATTGGCATAGTGGAGATGGAATATCTAAAATTAATTTAAAATCTATAGATGCAGAGAAAAAATATATGAAAATATTTAATGATAATAAAAATAATATGAAAAAAGATGATGTTAATGAAATTAATTATATTTTTTATTCAAGATTAGCTCATATTTATTTGCTTTTGAATATGAAGTCAGAAGCAAAGTATAATTATGTGGAAATGAGAAAGATATATAAGTATAGATTTAAAAATTTGAAAATATTATTTGGAATTTTATTTAATAAGTTATATATTTATATTGCTAATAAGAAAGATATAAAGAGGAAAGGAAAATGATTGGTGAAAAATTTTATAAAAAATATAGGATTACAGTTATAATAACTTCTATAATCACAATTATTTATGGTTTATTTACAAACAAAGGATATGGATATGAGTTATTACCTATATTACCTATATTATTTTTAATATTTTTTATGTTAAATAAAAAAATTCATTATTACTCTGAAAAGTTTTACGGTCTTTTTATTCTTAATATTCTTATGTTTATTAGGTATGTTTTAACACCATTTTTTGTATTTTTAAATATGGATTATGGAAAAGCCATTTATACTGGTGTTATTCCATTAGCGTCATCATGTAAACTAGCACTCGTATATATGATAATCGAAATGATTGCTATATTTATTACTATATTGCTATTTTCAGATAAATTTTATAATTCAAACAAAAAGGTAAATCAAAATAAGAGTAATACAAAAAATTTAAAAAATTCAAATAAAAATATAATTATATTTTTATTTATTATATTCAGCATAATATTAATATTATTTAATTTTAATTTATTTATGCCTAATCAATTATTGCTGATTAATGAAAATTATGATATATCTTCCCAAGAAGAATTATCCGGAATTGCTGATCTTGTTTTTTTTGCTTTTAAGTTGCTTGCAATGGGTTTACTAGTTGGAAAATGTGTTGAAAAATATAAAATTAAAAATAAATTTAAATATATTTTATTTTCATATATAATATTGCTTTTTTATATTATTTTAAATACTAGTACAAGTAGAATAAATATGATTCTTCCGCTTTTGTTTTTTATTCTATTGACTAAAGATATATTTAAAAAAAAGGGTTTTATATTATTGATGGCAAGCGTTATTGTGTTATCTATTGCCTTTGTTAGTATTACAATGTATAAAAATGCTTGGTTGTTTAAAGATGGTAATTTTTCTATATCTTCTTTTAGTAAAATTTTAACATCACAAATTCAAGAATATACATCAAATGTTAGGCCTATAGCCCAAGGCATAGAGGCAACAGAAATATATAATAGGGAAATGACTTTAAATACATTTTTTAATGATTTTATTGGTTCAATACCAATAATTAATCATTTTATTGATGCAAGAGATAGGTCAAATGCTTATTATAATAGATATATTTTAGGTAGTGGAAGAGAAGATACTCCATTGATTATGCCATTAGTTACAATTTCTGCTGAATATTTTTCTGAATATTTTTGCTGGATTTTAACGGTTGTATGTATTTTATTAATGATGTATATTGATGGAAATAGTACATATGAGAACAAAACATTTTTAGAAAAATATATTAAAATATATTTGATGTTTATATTTGCTTCATGTATATATTGTAATTCACAAATAATAATAGGAAGATTAATCACAAAATCTTTACCAATTTATTTTATTTTATTTTTGAATAAAAAAATAGAGGTGAAAAAATAAATATGAGTACGGTTAAGAAAAATTATATATATAATATTTTGTATCAATTTTTAGTAGTTGTGTTTCCGATAATTATAATACCATATGTTTCAAGAATTATTGGACCAAAAGGAATTGGAATTTATTCTTATACTCATTCCATTGTGTATTATTTTGTAATCATTTCAATGTTAGGTATAAGTAATTACGGTAATAGAACAATAGCAAGATGTCGTTCAGATTCTAATAAAGTCACAAACGAATTTTTAAGTATTTATTTAATACAGTTTTGTATGAGTTTAATTATGTCATTTATATATATTTTATATATTATATTTTTTTGTGAGAAATATACTAATATTTTTATTTTTCAAATAATATATTTATTATCATGTTTATTCGACATAAGTTGGTTTTATTTTGGTCTTGAAAAATTTAAATTTACCACTTCAGTAAATATTATAGTTAAATTTCTAAATTTAATAGCTATTTTTTTATTTGTAAAAAATAAAAATGATTTGTGGATTTATACTTTAATTATGACTAGTTCGATTTTATTAAGTAATTTAGTATTATGGTTTCCATTAAAACGATATTTGAGCTTAAAAACAATTAATAAAAAGTACATTTTACGATTGAGCAAAACTCATTTTTTTCCTTGCCTAAAACTATTTATTCCAGTTATTGCGGTAAGTTTTTATAAATACATGGATAAGATTATGTTAGGACAATTTAGTAATATAACAGATGTGGCCTTATATGAAAATGCCGAAAAAGTTATAAGTATTCCTATTTGTCTAATAACATCATTAGGAACTGTTATGTTACCTAGAATGTCAAATTTATTTTCCAAGCATGAATCCAAGCTTTTAGAAAATACCATTTGTAAGTCTATAGAATTTGCAATGTTTTTAGCATTTCCAATTTCAATGGGATTAATAATCATTGCAAGGGATTTTTCTATTTTATTTTTTGGTGGAGCATTTGCATATTCGGGCGTTATCATTCAATATTTAGCAATTTCTAATATATTTATATCCTGGGCAAATGTTATTAGAACACAATATATAATACCATCAGAAAAAGATAATATATATATATATGCTGTCATTTTAGGCGCAATAATAAATTTTATATTAAATTTAATCTTGATAAACATTATAGGAGTTTTAGGTGTGGTTATTGCAACTATTTTCTCAGAATTTATAGTTATGTTTGTTCAAAATATAATGGTAAGAAAAAATTTGCCGATTTTTCTATATATAAAGAAAAGTTTTAAATTTTTTATATCAGGAATAATAATGTATGTTTTAGTTATTATTTTAACTAATATAATAAGAAAATATATAAATGATAGTTTTTTTATTATAGTATTTCAAATATTTATAGGAATTGTTATTTATACAATGTTAAATGTTAAGTATATATTATTAAACTTAAAAACTATATTAAGAAGGTGATATTTTTGAAAAAGTCAAGAGATATTTCTTATGATTTTTTAAGAGCAATTGCTATAATAATGATTTTTTTAGCACATTCAAATCCACCAGGAGTTATTTTTCAATTAAGAAATTTTGATGTTGTATTACTTGTAATAATTTTTGGCATTTTTTCAAACATTTTGTATAATAAAGAAAAAAATTATTTAAAATATATAAAAAAAAGAATATTTAGAATTATTGTTCCAGTTTGGTCATTTTTAATAATATTTTATGTTTTTAGACTACTTATATTTAAAACATTAGGAAATATTGGTGATGTTATAGATTCTTTTGTTTTCGGTGAAAAGTTTGGTTATGTATGGATATTTAGAGTATATATACTAACTTCATTAATAGTGCCATTATTTTCACATTTAAAAGAAAAACTTTCTTTAAAAAAATATATTATGTTTTTGCTTTGCGTATATGTGATTTATGAAACATTAATATTTATAATTGGGAAAAATAATATGCTTTTAAATTCTATAGTTTTTTATACTATAGGTTATGGAATATGTTGTGGAATAGGGGTGATTTTAGATAAAATATCTAATAAATCTTTATTTAAAATATCAATTCTTTTGTTAATAGTATTTGCATTTTTTGTTTTATATTATTTTAAATTAAATGGAATTTTAATAACTACAAATCAATTTAAATACCCACCACAATTATACTATCTTAGTTATGCTTTAGCTATTTCTTTTATATTATTTATTATAATTGTTAGAAAGAAAATTTTTATTACAAAAAATACTAAATTTTTAAATGTTTTGTCATTTATAGGGACTCATAGTATGTGGATTTATTTATGGCATATACTATTTGTTAAAGTAATAAATTATATAATTAAAGATTTAAACTGGCTTTTATATTTTACAATTCTAATAGTTTTATCTCTTTTAGTCACATATATTCAATCAATGTTAATAAAAAAAATAAACAAAAAAAAATTATTAGTATATTTTGATTGCTAATAAGATTTAAATAAAATACAAAGAGGGTGAGTAATAATGAAAATAGCAGTAGCTGGAACAGGCTATGTAGGCTTATCTATTGCAACATTATTAAGTAGGAAAAATGAAGTTGTTGCTTTAGATATTATAGAAGAAAAAGTAAATATGATTAATAATAGGATAACACCTATTAAAGATCAAGAAATAGAAAAAAATTTTAAAGAAGAAAAATCTTATATAGAAATAGCTTTCTTTGGTGGAAGTTTTACAGGAATAGAAGTAGAAAAACAAGAAAAATATTTATCTATAGCAAATGAATATATAAAAAATAAAAAAGTGGATGCAATTAGATTATCAACAAGACCAGATTATATAAATAAAGAGATACTAAAAATGCTAAAAAAATATGGAGTAAAAACTATAGAATTAGGAGTACAATCAACAAATGACTATATACTACAAAGATGTAGAAGAGGACATACATTTGAAGATGTAAAAAGAGCATCAAAGTTAATTAGAAGATATGGATTTACATTAGGTCATCAAGTAATGGTTGGATTACCAGAAAG
>CAMFOH010000011.1 GCA_945969495.1 uncultured Mollicutes bacterium | reverse complement strand
AACTAATGCCGATTAATAAAGTTTATAAAATAAAAGACATTATGAAAGTTGTTAAAGAATACATAAAACAAACTAATAGAAGAGTAACGTTTGAATATATTTTATTAAAGAATATAAATGATTCTGATGAATGTGCAATTGAGCTATCAAAGCTTTTAAAAGGTATCAATTGTTATGTTAATTTAATTCCTTATAATGAAACTAGTCATATAGATTATAAAACCAGTGAAAAAGTGACAATTAATAGATTTTATGATATATTAAAAAAGAATGATATAAACGTAACGATAAGGCGAGAGTTTGGTTCTAAAGTATCGGCTGCTTGTGGTCAACTTAGAAGCGAACAAATTACTAGAAAGTGAGCGAGTAAAATGAAATCATATTATATAACTGATACGGGAAAAGTTAGAACTCATAACGAAGATTCCGTAATGATTGTAAAAAATTTAACTGGTGAATACTTAATGGTGGTTGCAGATGGTATGGGGGGACACAAAGCAGGGGAAGTTGCCTCATCAATCGTTGTTAACGGGCTTACTGATAAATTTAAAGCTATGGAATCAATTGGAGAAAAACAAGAAGCCGTAAACTGGATAAGAGAAAATGCTAGTTTACTTAATGATGCTATATTTAAATATACTGATGAATTTGAAGAAAGCAAGGGAATGGGAACAACTTTAGTACTTGCGGTTGTAACAAATGATTACATACTTTTTGGTAACGTTGGTGATTCTTCTGGGTACGTAATGAAAAAAGGAGTGTTATACAAGGTTACAAAAGATCATACTTTAGTTAATTTATTAGTTGAAACGGGTGAACTTACTCCGGAAGAAGCAGTAAATCATCCAAGAAAAAACGTTTTGATGAGAGCGCTTGGAGCTAATAATCCAATTGATGTTGATATATTTGATGTTGATACTGGTTGTGATGCCATTCTTTTGTGTAGTGATGGATTAACTAATATGCTTACTAATGATCAAATAGAAAAAGTTTTAAATAGTGATTTAACAACTGAAGAAAAAATAGTTAAATTAATAAGAAAGAGTAATTTAAGGGGTGGAACTGATAACGTCTCCATCGCGTATTTAGAAAAAGAAAGTGGTGAAGTTAAGTGATTGCAAAGGGACAAAAAATAAATGATCGATATGAAATTGAAAAATTGATTGGTGAAGGAGGAATGGCTAATGTTTATTTAGCTAATGACACCATATTAGACAGAAAAGTAGCGGTTAAGGTTTTAAGAGGAGACTTAGCGGGGGATGAAAAATTTGTAAGAAGGTTTCAAAGAGAGGCTCTTTCTGCATCTTCTTTATCTCATCCAAACATAGTTGAGATATATGACGTTGGAGAAGACGATGGTAATTTTTATATAGTAATGGAGTTTATTGAAGGTAAAACTTTAAAACAATTAATTAAAAAGCGTGGTGTATTATCACTTCCAGAAACTATGGATATAATGCTACAACTTTTGGATGCTTTAGCTAGCGCACATGATTCTTATATAATACATCGTGATATTAAACCTCAAAACATAATGATTAAGGAAAGTGGCTTAGTTAAGATAACTGATTTTGGTATTGCTATGGCACTTAATAGTGTCGAATTAACCCAAACAAATTCAGTCATGGGTAGTGTTCATTATTTGCCTCCTGAACAGGCAAGTGGAAAAGGATCAACGATTAGAAGTGACATATATTCTCTTGGTATATTAATGTTTGAAATGTTAACTGGTAAGATGCCATTTAAAGGAGATAGTGCCGTTGAAATTGCTTTAAAACACATGAAAGAACCATTGCCTAGTGTTAGGGAAATTAATCCAGTAGTACCACAGTCTGTTGAAAATATCATATTAAAAGCAGCAGCTAAAAATCCTAAAAATAGATATCGTGACGTAAGGGAAATGGCAGAGGATATAAAAACATCTTTGGATGAAGAAAGAGAAAATGAACAAAAAATAGTTTTTAAATATCCGGAAACAGATTTTTCTGATACTAAAGTAGTTACGGCTCAAAAAGAAGAAAAAAAAGAAGAAAAGGATGAAAAACCGGTAGCTAAACAAATAACAGAAGAAGACAAGATAGAAAAATCTAATAAAAAGAAAATGATCATTATTAGTTCAATAATTGCTGTATTTGCTTGTTTGATGATTTTTATATTTATAATTTTACCAAAAGCAACAGCTTCAAAAGATATAAAAGTGCCAGACGTGTATGGTATGGAAATATCAAAAGCTGAAGAAATGATTAAAAAAGCTGGATTTAAGTTAGAATCAAAACAAAAAGCAAGTGATGATGTAGAAGAAAACTTAGTAATAGAAACAGAACCTAGTAAAAATAGATATGCAAAAAAAGGAAGTACAATAATTATATATTATTCTTCTGGTTCTAAAAAAATAGAAGTAGATGATTATGTAGGTAAAAACGTTTATGAAATAAAAGCTAAGCTTGAATTAGATAATATAATAGTAGTAGTAGAAGAAAAAGAAGTTACTGACTCAGTTAAATATGAAGGTAAAGAACATTTAATAATTGAACAAAGTATAAGTAAGGGTGAAAAAATTTCTCCAGGAGAAAAAATAACGTTATATATTCCTAAAATATTATCAACGTATCCAGATATGGTAACAGATGGTTGGACCTTAGATCGTGCAACTGAATTTTGTGAAAAATATGGTCTTACTTTAAAAGTTACATATAAAGAAACAGCAGATTATGAAGATGGTATTGTTCTTGCACAATCACCAAAAGCAAATGAAGAAATTTTTGAAAATGATACATTTAAAATAGTAGTATCGAAAAAAGCTGTAACGACAACTACCCAAACAACAACCACAACAACTACCATAAGTAGTGAAAATACAAGCAATTTTGGTGAATAATGCAAGCAAAGGTAATAAAATTAATAAGTAATAAATGGACGGTAAATAGTAATGGGAAACTTTATGAATGCTCTTCTATTGGTAAGTTTAAGTATTTAAAAGTTTCTCCATTAGTTGGCGATATTGTAGAAGTTGATGATAATAATCAAATAACTAAAATTTTACCAAGGAAAAATGAACTTATAAGGCCGCCAATTGCAAACGTAGATCAAGCTATTATTTTAACTAGTTGTAAAGAACCTTCTTTTTCTAGTAATTTACTTGATAAAATGCTTGTTATAATTGAATATAACAACATAAAACCAGTAATTTGTTTTACTAAGTATGACTTATTAAATGATACTAAAGAAATTGATGAAATAATTAATTATTATAAAAAAATTGGATATGAAGTTTTTATAAATAATGACGTTTCTCGTATAAAGGAAGTTCTAAAAGATAAAGTTAGCGTTTTAACTGGACAAACTGGTGTTGGAAAATCCTCGTTATTGAATAAATTAAAAGAAGATTTAAACCTTCCAACTGGTGAAATATCAAAAGCACTAGGGCGAGGTAGACATACAACTAGACATGTTGAACTTTTAGAAATTGCAGGTGGTTTAGTTGCGGATACTCCTGGATTTTCTTCACTTGATTTTTATGGTATGTCAAAAAAAGATATCAAAGATAATTTTACTGAGTTTTATAAAAATGAAGATAAATGTAAGTACCAAGATTGTATTCACATAAAAGAAGATGGTTGTTACATAAAAGAACTTGTTTCTAAACAAAAAATAATGAATACGAGGTATGAAAACTACGTTAAGTTCATTAAAGAAATAGATGAAAATAAGAGGTAATGTATGAAGGTTTCAGTATCAGTTTTAAGTGTTTATGATAGATTAATAAATGCTGTTAAAAAAGTTAATGAATCAAGTGCAGATTTTTTGCACATAGATGTTATGGATGGAAATTTTGTGCCTGATAAAAAGTTTCCAATAGAGGTTTTAAAAGACAAAAAAACAATTAATAAAAAACCACTTGATGTTCATCTTATGGTAGATAAATTAGAACAGGTAAAAAAATATGCTTTATTAAAACCTGAATATTTAACATTTCATGTTGAGATATTAGAAGATTATGAAATAATAGATTATATTAAGTCTTTAGGTATAAAGGTAGGTCTTGCTATTAATCCAGATACAAGCGTAGAATTGTTAATTCCTTACATAGATGATATTGATTTAGTTTTGTTTATGAGTGTAGAACCTGGAAAAGGTGGTCAAACATTTAAAGAAGAGGTAATAGAAAAAGTAAAAAGGTTAAAAGAATTTGCACCATCCGAGGTAATAATCAGTATTGATGGTGGTGTTAATGATAAAACTATTAGTTTATGTAAATACGCTGGATGTGATATGGTTGTATCAGGGTCCTTTGTTACTAACTCTTTAAAATATGATGATAGAATAAATCAGCTAAGATAAAAAGTAAAGCTTTACTTTTTATTTTTTTTGATATAATAACTCACGTTTTTAAAGGAGTGTTAGCTGTGCTTAGTTTGAAGGTTATTCTTTTTATCATAATTTGTTTAAACTTTTCTTTATTAACTGGCATAATTTCTTTAGAGAAAATATTAAAGAAAATTAGAAATACGAAATATAAACTTAAAAGTTTGTATAATAATATAAAATTTGAAAATGAAAAAGAATATGAAGATGAGTTAAAATTATATAACGAAGAAATAAAAAAATATGCTAAATATATAAAAAGACTTAACTTAAGTGATTTTGAAATAATAATTAAAATTATCTATGATATGTGGAACATTTATGGATATAAGGATGAATGCATAGATAGTAAATTTTATAAAGGTGTAGATAGACTATATTTATATAAGCATAAATATGGAGTTTGTAGACATTTTGCAGATGATATGGTTTATAGGCTAAATGAAATAAACCCTAAGTATAATGCTAGAATTATCACGTTAGAAATAGATGATAATGAAGATGGCTATTATCTTCCTATAAAAAGAAAAAAATATATTGATGATGAAACAAATGAGTTAATATCTGATAAAGAAGAACAAATAGATAATAAATCCCGTAAAAAATATGGAAACCATATGGCCTGCTTAGTAGATTTACCAAATAATATTACTTTAATTGTTGATCCAACAAATACAAGTATAGGGTATATTAGAAATAAGACCGTAAATCATTTTGAATGTAAAACAAAATATAAAATTAATAAAAATGGAAGCTTTATTTTTAACGGAAATCATTTTTTTAAAACAATAAAAAATAATTTAAAACTTCCTATTAGAAATTTAACAACATATAAAAGCCTAGATAAAAAATATGGAAAGGGCATGCAGGAAAAAGCACTAGAGCATATTAAGTACGTTGATGAAGATACTATTAGTAAAAACTATAAACATTTATAATTGTTAATAAAAATGCTTTACAAAGCATAAAATATGGTGTATACTATTTAAGTAATTTTGATATGAAGGAAAGAAGATTATATTTATCTCACCTGATTACGTATGGTAATGGGTTAAACGCCAACTTGTGAATAACAACATTTATTTATGCGTTTTTAAGGTGGATACTAATCTTGTATTCACTTTTTTTATGGAGGTGCTTTAATATAGCAAAAGAAAAAGATATGCCAATTAATGAGCAAATAAGAGCAAGACAAATGCTTGTAATTGGACCTAATGGTGAACAACTAGGTATTAAATCTAAGGATGAGGCATTAACACTAGCTTCTTATGCTGGTTTTGATTTAGTTTTAATTAATGATAAAGCTGAAAATCCAGTTTGTAAGTTGATGGACTATAATAAGTTTAAGTATGAGAAAAAGAAGAAGTTAAAAGAATCTCAGAAAAAACAAAAGGAAAATAATGCTGAAACAAAAGAATACCGTTTATCACCTAATATTGATGTACATGACTTTAACACAAAACTAAATAATGCTAAAAAATATTTAGAAAAAGGTCATAAAATAAAGCTTACTATTCGTTTTAAAGGACGTGAAATGCAGTTTACTGATAAAGGTAAGGAAGTTTTATTAAGATTCGCAGAAAGTTTAAATGATGTAGGTACAATAGAAAGTGCACCTGTACTTGATGGCAGAAACATGATGGCTATGATTAGCCCAGTAAAGAATAAGTAATTAACGTAGGAGGAAAATAATATGGCAAAAAAAACACAAAAGACTCATAAGGGTACAAAGAAGGTATTAAACGTTAGACAAAGCGGTTCTATTACCGTTGGACACCCAGGTTCAAGACATAATACTGGATCAAAAAATGCTGCGTATAATAGAAATAAAAGATCAAAATCAAATTTAAGTAAAGCAGATTCAAACAGATTAAAGAGAATAATTGATACTTTATAGTAAGAAATAAGGAGGAATAAAATATGGCAAGAGTAAAGAATGGTGCTGTTACTAAGGCACGTCGTAAAAAGGTATTAAAGGAAGCTAAAGGATATTTTGGAAGTAAACATCGTTTATATAAAACTGCAAAAGAACAAGTAATGCATTCATATATGTATGCGTATAGAGATAGAAGGCAAACTAAACGTAACTTTAGAAAGTTATGGATTGTTAGAATTAATGCTGCATGTCGTGAAAACGAAATTAGTTATTCAAAGTTTATTAATGGTCTTTCAAAAGCAGGGGTTACTGTTAACCGTAAAATGCTTGCAGAAATCGCTATTGATTCGCCAAAAGCATTCTCTGATTTAGTTGAAATTGCTAAAGATGCATTAGAAGGAAAAACACCTAAAGAAGCAAAGGCATCTGCACCAAAAGCAGCTGTTAAAACTGAAGTTAAAGAAGAAGTAAAAAAGGAAACTAAGAAAGCACCAGCTAAAAAAGAAATAAAAGAAGATATATCAAAATTAACTGTAACTGAACTAAAGAAAATGGCTAAAGAAAAGGGTATTGAAGGATATTCTACCATGAAAAAAGCTGAATTATTAGAGAAACTAGCATAGTTTCTTTTTTTATTGTATAATTGTTTTAGGTGGTATAAATGAACAATGTTTATTTAATATATGGTAATGATTATGGCCTTATTAAAAGAGAAATAGATAAAATAAAAAAAAATGTTAATGATGTTGCAAAATATGATTTATCTATTAATAAAATAGATGATTTATTAGATGATGCATCTTGTATGTCTCTTTTAGATAATAAGAAAGTTTTAATTGGGGAAAATGCACTATTTTTAACAACTAGTATAAATAATATAAATCATGACTTAGATTATCTATCTAATTATTTAAATGATACTAGTCATGATAATATTGTTATTTTAACGGTAATTACAGATAAATTAGATGAAAGAAAAAAAATTGTTAAGTTAATTAAACAAACATCTAAAGTAATAAATAAATCTTTTATAGAAGATAAGAATTTACCAAACTTTGTTATTGAAGAATTTAAGTTAGAAGGTTATACCATAGACTTTAAAACTGCTAATTATTTTGTTAATTACGTTGGAAAAAACGTTGATATACTAATAAGTGAAATAGAAAAAATGATTGTTTATAAAGAGAATGATAAATTAGTTACAATAAAGGATATTAATGATATTTCATGTAAAGGATTTAAAGATAATGTTTTTGACTTAACTGATGGAATAATGAAAAGAGATTATAAGAAAATTTATGAGTGTTATAAAGATTTAATTATTTTAGGTGAGGAACCAATTAAAATTATAGCACTTTTAGCTAATCAGTTTTTGTTAACTTATCAAGTTAAACTATTAAATTCTAATGGTAAAAGTAGCAAGGAAATAGCAGATGTTTTAAAGGTTCACCCATACCGTGTAAAACTTACTTTAGAAACTGATTACTTAATATATGAATTAGAAAGTATACTTAAGAAATTACACGAATTAGATTATGATATTAAAAGTGGAAAATTAGATAAAAAAGTTGGTTTAGAAAACTTTCTTTTAAATATTTAGATTGATGTTTAAAATTTATTATGTTAAAATGATTACATAATATGGAGGGTGCTAATGGATAATTTAGATGAAAAAGAAAAGAAAAGTATAATAATAAAAATTGCTGTTTGTATTGTTCTTTTATTAATTGTAATGGTAATAGGTATATTAATGTAAAAAGAAGATTCATACGAATCTTCTTTTGTTTTTATAAAAATAGTATAACTAGTATTCCTACTATTAAACAATATAATGAAAAGTATCCTAATTTTCCTTTTTTCATAACGTTTATAAACCATTTTGCACTAAAATATGTAACTATAAAACTAGCTATTAAACCTAAAGTATAGGGTAATATTAGCTTTGTTATATTAGGAGTACTAATTAAGTCTTTTACTCCTAATATCATAGTTGCAACACTAATTGGTAAATATAACATGAAAGAGTAGTTTACCGCTGTTTGTCTATTAAAATCTCTTGTCATTGCCCCTACAACGGTAGAACCACTTCTTGATATACCAGGAAATAATGCTATAACTTGGAATAAACCAACTATTAAAGCATCAAAGTAAGTTATTTCATTTTTTTCTTTTTTACCTTTCATATCTTTTATTAAGAAAAGGGCACATGCAGTTATTAAAAGAGCGATACCAACTAATTTTACGTTGTCAGATATAGCATCTATTTTATCTTTAAGTATTATTCCAAATATTCCAGCAGGAATAGTTCCAATTACAATTAACCAAGCGTATTTATAATTTTCTTTATACGTTTCTTTTTTTGTTTTTATATAACCAAAAAAATCAGTTATTATTTTAATAATTTCTTTTCTATATAGGAATAAAATAGCTAGAAATGAGCCAAAATTAACGATTATTTCAAAATTGATGTCACTTAACATTTCAAAATTAAAAAGTTTTTTAAAAATTAAAAGATGCCCACTAGATGAAATTGGAATTGGTTCGGTAAATCCTTGAATTATACCTAGAAAAACGTACTGCAAAACTTTTATTATATTCATTTTATCTCTCCTTACTTATCTATTACATTATATACTAAAATTGATCTAAAATAAATATTATTTATTAGGTGATAAAATGCTTTTAAAAATCTTTTTGTTTTTATTTGGATTTGGTCTTATGATAATTGGTTTTTCGACTTTAATTTTATACATAAATTTATTTAGCTTTGGGTATAATTTTAAAGAATATATTTATCAAATAGTAAAATTGCCAGAATTTTATTATTTAATAATAGGATTTATATTATTTAATGTTTCAATTTTATTAAAAGGAGATAAAAAATGAAAAATACTTATGATATTTTGGTTAACTTTAAAGAACTTGCATATGAATTTTATGAGTGGAATAAAAATGACGATATAAAACATGTTAAATCGATTCCAACATTTAGAATTTCAAGTGATTGTTTAATTGATTTTTCTGATAATAATTTGGTAGTAAATAGTGATTTTTTAAAAAAGATAAAAGATAAAACTGAAATTTTTTGTAAGGGAATAGTAAGAACTTTAGATTATGCATGTGTTTTATTTTGTGATTATAAAGCCATGGCTTTTTCGTTTGATGAAAATGGTAACTTAATAGGTAAAAGTAACTTATTATTTGATGAAGCAGATGATATTATTTCGTCTTGTTTTGAACTTGAAGAAGTAAAGATAGATTATAAAATTATATCTAGTTGTAAATTAGATGGAATTTATACAAGAAAAGAGGGAAAAGTAATTGAATCATTATTAAAATATCTTAATAAAGTTTATGAAAATAAAAAAAGTTTTGAAATTAAGTATATGTATTTTGAGTGCTTTGATAAGGAAATTGATGATGATAAAAAAGCCTATACAGAGCTTGTTGATCAAATAAAAAATATAAATTTCGATATCATTGAAAAATTAAAATCACTTGTTAAAGTTTTAAAAAGATAGTATAAAAAAAATATTCCTTGCCAAATTATTACTGAAGGAGGAATAAAAATGAAAAAAGTTTTAGTTGTTATATGTGCAATTTTACTTTTTACGGGATGTAGCTGTAGTTTAAATGATACTAAACCTGAGGAAGCAGTTGAAACTTTCTTTGAAAAGTACCGTGCTAAAGATGATGACATAATCACTCAGTTAAAGGATACCATTGAAAACGAAGATTTAACTGATGATGCAAAAGAAAAGTACCAAGAACTTATGGAAAAACAATATGATCAATTTGCATATGTTATAAAGGATGTAAAAGAAGAAAATGATGAAGCTACGGCAACTGTGGAACTAACAGTGCTTAATTATAAAAGTGCTATATTAAAGACCGAAGAAGAACTTAAAGCAAATCCTGAAAAGTTTAACGATGAAGAAGGAAACTTCTCCGAGGAAAAATATATGGATTATAAAATAGAAAAAATGCAAGAAGTAACAGATACAACAACTCATACTATAGAATTATCTCTTAATAAAGAAAATGGTATGTGGAAAGTAAATCAACTAAGTAGTGATGATATTTCTAAACTTCATGGTTTATATTAAAATTAAGGGAAATTTTGTCTCTTAATTTTTTTTAATAATTTTTTAGCACTTATTACTTGACAGTGCTAATAGTTGGTACTATAATCTATTTTAGAAACAAAAAATAAGGAGATGATTATATGTCTAAAAGACAATTTAAGGCAGAATCTAAGAAATTATTGGATTTGATGATTAATTCTATTTATACTAATAAAGAAATATTTTTAAGGGAGCTTATATCGAATGCTAACGATGCACTAGATAAGTTATATTATGAATCATTAACTAATAAAAATATTAAAGTGGATAAGAAAAAACTTGAAATTAACATTATAATTGATAAAGAAAAAAGATTACTTACAATTTCTGATAATGGTATCGGAATGGATAAAGATGAACTTGCCGATAATTTAGGTACCATTGCTAAAAGTGGAACACTTGCTTTTAAAGAAGCACTTGAAAAAAAAGATAAAATAAACGTTATAGGACAATTTGGTGTTGGTTTTTATTCAAGTTTTATGGTAGCGGATAAAGTTATTGTTGAAAGTAAGAAAGCTGGGAATAGTGAGGCATATAAATGGGTTTCAACAGGAGCAGATGGTTATGAAATAACTTCATGTAATAAAGAGAATAATGGTACAACGATAACTTTGCATATTAAAGAAAATGATAAAGAAGAAAAATATGATGAATATCTAGAAGAATTTAAAGTACAAAGTCTTATTAAAAAATATTCTGATTATGTAACTTATCCAATTAAAATGGAAATGGAAGATGAAAAGACTAAAGAAAAGACCAAAACAGATCCAATAAATAGTATGGTTCCTATATGGAAGAAAAATAAAAAGAAAATAAAAGATGAAGAATACTATAATTTTTATCAAGAAAAATTCTTTGATTATTCAAAACCATTAAAAGTAATTCATACTAAAGCAGAAGGTTTGGTAAGTTATGATGCATTAATGTTTATACCAGCTATGCCTCCATATGATTTTTATACAAAAGAATATAAAAAAGGCTTAGAGCTATATTCAAATGGTGTTCTAATAATGGAAAAATGTGAAGACTTATTACCAGATTATTTGAATTTTGTTAAAGGTGTTGTAGATTCTCCAGATTTATCCCTTAACATTTCAAGAGAAATGCTTCAGCAAAATAGACAATTAAAAGTTATTGCAAAAAATATAGAGAAAAAGATACTAAAAGAATTAACTGATATGTTGGAAAATGAAAGAGAAACATATGAGGCTTTCTTTAAAACTTTTGGTGTTAACATAAAATATGGAGTTTATGATAATTATGGTGAAAAGAAAGATGAATTAAAAGATTTAGTAATTTTTTACTCATCTAAAGAAAAGAAAATGGTAACGTTAAAAGAATATGTATCAAGAATGAATAAAGATGATGATACCATTTATTATGCATGTGGTGAAACAATAGATAAAATAGATATGATGCCACAAGTGGAAAACTTGAAAGATAAGAAAAAAGAAGTATTATACTTAACTGATTACGTAGATGAATTCGTACTTAAGATGTTAGATAAGTATGAAGATAAAAAATTTGTTAACATCGCGTCAAACGATTTTGATTTATCAAGTGAAGAAGAAAAAGAAGAATTAAAAAAGAAAAACGACGATGATAAAGAAATGTTTGAATTTATGAAAAAAGAATTAGGAGATGAAGTATCATCTATTAGATATACTAACAAATTAAAGAATCATCCTATTTGCTTAACTAGTGAAGGTAATGTAACAGTTGAAATGCAAAAAGTAATTAATGCTATGCCAACTGATGAACACATTAATGCTAAATTAGTTTTAGAAATAAATGAAAATCATACTATATCTAAGAAGATAAAAGATTTATATGAAAATGATAAGGAAACTCTAAAGAAATATACAAAAATCTTATATGATGAAGCAAGACTAATTGAAGGATTGCCAGTTGAAAATCCTACTGAATTAAGTAATTTGGTGTGTGAGATGTTATCAAAGTAAACAAAGGCTTAATATTCAAAGCCTTTTTTTCATACAATTATTTAGGTGATATCATTTGAAAAAAATTTTATTATTGATACTATTACTTTTAATTGTTCCGGTAAAGATAAATGCTTATACTTTAGGAGAGTCAGTTATTTTAATGGAAGAAGATACCAAAAGAGTACTAGTATCAAAAAATATGAATAAAAAGATGCTTATTGCATCTACTACTAAAATTATGACTGCTATAGTAGCAATAGAATCTGGCAAAACAAATGAAATGGTTAAAGTAACAGATAAGGTATTAGAAGCTTATGGTTCAGCAATATATTTAAGTATTGGTGAAAAAATGAAACTAGAGGACATGCTTTATGGTCTTTTGATGCAAAGTGGAAATGATGCTGCACTTATGATAGCAGATTATCTTGGTGGTGAAGAAAAATTTGTTAAAAAAATGAATGAGAAAGCTAAAGAAATTGGAATGAAGAATACTACGTTTTCTAATCCACATGGTTTAGATGAGAAAACTAAGAATTATTCTACTTCGTATGATATGGCTCTTTTAATGCGTTACGCGAATTCTGATCCGTTGTTTAGAAAAATAACAGGATGTAAAAAACATACCGTTAAAACAAATGAAAAAACGTATGTATGGGCTAATAAAAACAAACTACTTTATACTTATAAATATACAACTGGTGGTAAAACTGGTTATACAGATAATGCTCATCGTACACTTGTTACTTCGGCAAGTAAAGGAAATATGAATTTAATTGTTGTAACTTTAAATGATGGTAATGATTTTCAAAATCATAAAGAATTATATGAATATGGTTTTAATAATTATAGTATGCAAAAAGTTTTTGATAAAGATAAAATGAATCTTCCAAATAAAAATATATATGCTTTAGATGATTATTTTTATCCTATTACAAAAAGTGAAAAAGATCTTATTAACGTCGATTATCAGATAAAAGAAAAAACTAATTATAGTAATAATGAAGAAGTTGGTAAAGCAATAATTAAACTTGGAAACAAAGTAATTCATGAAGAAAAATTATATATTAATGTTAAAGAAAAAAATAGTAATAGCAGTAAAAACTGGTTTTCTAAAATAATTAATAAAATTTTTAAATAAATGTGTTATAATATAAACCACTGAGGTGATTTTATGAGTAAGTTTAAACTTAATTCTAATAACGAAGTATTTAAAACTAAGGATTTTAAAAAATGTTTACTTTCTTTTTGTTTAGTAGGTACAATTACTATTGCAGCAATTCCAACTTGTTTGATTACTCAAAAATATGAGAGCAAAAAGTTTTTTTCTTCACCTGAAGGAATTGCTCAATGTATAATGTGCTCTAATGATAAGCAATTTACCAAAGACACATATATAAGATTAAAGATGAGTTCTAATGAAGTTATAATCGATGGTGAAGAACTTGTTAATGCTTTGATATATTATAGTGATTCTGAAAGTTATAATGAAAATTTTTGTATTAGACAAGATAATAAAGAAGATACATATTTAATTGATGGTAAGTATTTCTCTGAAGATGGCAAGCAAGTTATAAGAAAAGAAAAGTACCTATCAGGTGAAACATTATCATTTAATTCATTTAAGACGAACTCTTATGAAGATTTAATGGGATATGAATTAAGGGTATTTATTGATGATGATGCTAATGTTACTAGTGAATTGGTTAAAAAAATAAAATAAATAGGTAAAATATGTTAACCTATTTTTTCTTTTCCTTGACATTGAAACAGATAAATTTTACAATATATATGTATATTTGATATACATAATAAGGAGGATTTAAAATGGGAAGTATATTAATTCCTGTTTTACTTCTAATAGTTGGATTATTTGTTGGAGCGATTATCGCTTTTGTCATAATGTCATTAAAGAAGAAAAATGAAGAACATAAAGCTTCTAATATTATTGAAAAAGCTAAAAAAGAAGCTGAAAAAGCTAAAAGAGATGCTCTTTTGGAAGCTAAGGAAGAAGCTTATAAATTAAAACTTGAAACGGATAAGGAAATAAAAGAAAAGAAAAGTGAAATTAAAGCTAATGAAGAGCGTTTATTACAACGTGAAAATAGTATAGATAGACGTGATGGATTACTTCAAAACCGTGAGCAAATGTTAGACGAAAAAGAAAATGGGATTATCCAAAAACAAAAAGATATTCAAAAATTAGAAGAAAAAGCAGAAAATGTAATTAAAGAACAAATAGAAAAATTAGAAAAAATATCCGGTTTTTCTAAAAAACAAGCAAAAGAAGAAATAATGAAACAGGTTGAAGTTTCTATGAGTAAAGAAATTTCAGCATATATCAAGGAAAAAGAAGCAGAGGCTAAATTAGAAGTAGATAAAAAAGCTAAAAACCTACTTGTTGAGTCAATGCAAAAATATGCATCAGATGTAACTAATGAACAAACTGTTAGTGTTGTTACATTACCGAATGATGATATGAAAGGAAGAATTATTGGTAGGGAAGGTAGAAACATAAGAACGATAGAAGCCGTAACTGGTGTAGATCTTATTATTGATGACACGCCAGAGGCAATTGTTCTATCAAGTTTTGATCCTTTAAGAAGAGAAATAGCAAGACAAACAATAGAATCTTTAATAAAAGATGGAAGAATTCATCCTTCCAGAATTGAAGAATTATATGACAAAACTTGTAAAGAATTAAATGTAAAGATAAGAGAATATGGTGAAGAAGCCATGTTTGAATTAGGAATAACTAAACTTGATCCAGAACTAGTAACAATTTTAGGAAAACTAAACTTTAGAACTAGTTACGGACAAAATGCTTTAAAACATTCAAAGGAAGTTGCACATTTAGCAGGTATTATGGCATCAGAACTAGGCGAGAATGTAGCTTTAGCAAAACGTGCCGGATTACTTCATGACATCGGTAAAGCGATTGACTTTGAAGTAGAAGGAAGCCACGTAGAAATAGGCGCTGATGTAGCTAAAAAATATGGAGAAGATAGTGACGTTATAAATGCGATAGAATCACATCATGGGGATAAGAACCCAAGTTCTATCATATCCGTTTTAGTTGCAATAGCAGATAGTTTGTCAGCCGCAAGACCAGGGGCTAGAAATGATTCTTTAGAAAATTATGTAAAAAGATTAGAACAATTAGAGGCAATTGCTAAAGACTTTGATGGAGTTGAAAAAGCTTATGCAATGCAAGCTGGTAGAGAGTTAAGGGTTATAGTTGAACCAGAAAAAATAGATGATGTTGGAAGCTATAAAACCGCTCGCGATATTAAAGATAGAATAGAAAATGAAATGCAGTATCCTGGTACAGTAAAGGTAACTGTAATAAGAGAAACAAGAGCAACAGAAGAAGCTAAATAACAGCTTCTTTTTTTTATTTTACACAAAGGATAAAAGATATTGGACATGTTTAAAAGTATATGCTAATATAAATATGTAAATAATAGAAAATAGGAGGAGTAAAAATGATAAATGATAAGAAAAGTAAAGTATTAATAGGATGTTTAGCATTACTTTTAGTAATGGCTGTTGGATATGCGCTATTTAGTGAAACAATAACAATAAACGGAACGGCAACTGCGAAAGGAGATTTTGATTTAAGTTATACTTGTGAAAAGCGGGAAGAAGGTGGAACAGGTATTTGTACAGTAACTGATAACACAATAACTATTTCAAGTACTTTTACTAAGCCAACTGATGAGGTTGTATATGATATTACAATAACCAACACAGGAAGTATTCCAGCGGTATTAAAAACAGTAGATTCTGATAATAATACTTCATCAACGGATAGTTCTGTAGCAGGAGATGAACTTTATATAGATAAGACTTATGCTTTGGTAGCCTATCATTATATTTACTCTGAAGGCTTAATAGGAGATAATGCTATTGAACAGGCTAAAATAACTCTTCAACCCGGTGAAAGTTTGACACATTCTATATATACTACATGGGGGGATTCAGAAGATTTAGGTATAACACAACCAGAAGTGCCAGAAGAAGGTGCAACAATAAATTATAATGTAACACTAGGTTTTGAACAAGTACAGGCTCAATAAAAAAAGACTTATATATAGTCTTTTTTTTGTTTGTTCTCATATTATTTAAAAGGAGGTTTACATATGAAAAACATACTTAACTATTATTATAGTCTTCATCCCGATGAAGTATCCCATAAAGATAATAAATATTTTTTTGAGTATCTTGATTGTAAGTATGTTTTTGAACCATTTACAAGGCCACTTTCAGATATAGATTGCTTATATAAAATAAACAAAGAAATGGTTTCAAGAGAACTCTTAGTTCATGAAATAATTATTAATAATGAAAATAAAATAATAACTTATGTTAACAATATTCCATATGTTTTAATGGAATTATATGTAAATTGTAACGCAAGAATAAATTTAGCAGAACTTTGTTATATTAATAATAATTCTATAGGAATAGAATGTGAAAAAATTTTAAATAGGTATGATTGGGTTACTTTATGGGAAACAAAAAATGATTATTTTGAATCTCAAATAAATGAGATTGGTAAAAAGTACCCTAATTTATGTAATTATGCAAATTATTATATTGGTTTAGCAGAAAATGCAATATCTTATGTAAAAGATGCAAGTAAGATAGAAGATACAGCTTTGATTAGTGTTTGCCATAAAAGAATAAACTCAAAAAGTTCCTTATTTGAATTATATAATCCTTTAAGGTATATTTATGATTTTAGAATTAGAGATGTGTGTGAATATATCAAATCTGCTTTTTTCAATAAAGAGGATGCGTATGGTATTTTAGATGAATATTTTAAAAATAATTATATAAGTTATAAAGAAGCATTACTATTTTATGGTAGACTACTTTATCCATCTTATTTTTTTGATTTATATGATGATATAGTTAATAATGACCTAAGTGAAAATTTAATTGAAGATATAGCAGTAATGTCTGAGGAGTATGAATTATTTTTGACTAATGTATATTTATTTTTATCAAAGTTATATAATAGATATATTCCTGCAGTAGATTGGTTAATAAAAAGAAGCTTAATCTAAAGCTTCTTGAATGTTTACTACTTTTATAACTTCTGGAATTTCTGATACCAACATTTCTTCAACCGTATTTTGAATTGTCATATCAGCAAACATGCATCCTGCACATGCACCTTTAAGTTTTACATAGCATATACCATCTTCAAATTTTACAAATTCTACATCTCCACCATCGTTGTTTAGATATGGCCTTATTTTTTCTAATATTTCTATAATTTTATTTTTTGTTTCTTTCATGTTTATCACCAAATAAATTATACCCCATGATAAATTTAAAGTAAAGTAAGTTTGTAAAGCATAGCTAAAGTATGATATAATACCTTTTGGAAGGTGCTAATTATGAATAAATACAAGGAAGGAGACGTTGTTGAGGCAAGAATAACAGCAATAGAAAAGTATGGTGCTTTTGCATCACTTGATGAAGAATATAGTGGACTTATTCATATTTCTGAAATAACAGATAAATTTGTTAGAGACATAACTGACTTTTTTGAAATAGGGGACGTTATTAACGTTCGAATATTAACTATTCCAAGAGAACATAATCAATTAAGACTATCTGCTAAAGGTGTTAATGATAATTTACAAGAAAACAAAAGAAAGAAAATAAAGGAAACAGTATTTGGATTTTATTTACTTAAAACAGCGTTACCAAATTGGATACAAGAAAAAATGGAAGAGATTAACAAAAAATCGTAAAACTCACTTGACAATATTACAAAATACTGATATATTTATATACGTTCTCACGTATATATTTGGATGCTTAGCTCAGTTGGTTAGAGCACCTGCCTTACAAGCAGGGGGTCATAGGTTCGAGTCCTATAGCGTCCACCATTTATTTTTGCCGAAATAGCTCAACTGGTAGAGCAACTGACTTGTAGGATGAAAGCTTTGTGCTTTTTGAATCATCTTGCACCTTAACTTGGAAACTTGTTAAGTGGACGTCGCTAATTCGGGGAACCCTATAGCAAAGGAGAATTATGCATTGTTTAAATTGTTATAAAGAAGTTTCCAATATTAAAAAATATTGTAATAATTTGTGTCAAAAAGAATTTGAATATAAAGTTTACATTATTAGATGGAAATTAAAATTAGAAAACGGTTTAAAAGGCAAATATCAAATTTCAAATCACATAAGAAAATATTTGAATTATAAATATAACAATAAATGTTGCTTATGTGGTTGGAATAAAATTAATCCTTATACAGGCATATCACCATTAGAAGTTGAACACGTTGATGGTAATTACCTGAATAACAATGAAGATAATCTCATATTGTTATGTCCTAATTGTCATTCTTTAACAGCTACTTATAAAGGTGCAAACAAAGGAAAAGGCAGAAAGGAAAGAAAACAATATAATTTGTATGGCAATCCCGAGCTAGGTTTAAAACCGAGTGTAGAGACTTTATACGATGAACCTAAGTTTTAGAATATGGTTAAGAGAAAGTCCAGACTACAAACACATTTGTGGTAGTGAAAACTATAGTAGTATGAATCAGTAGGTTGCGGGTTCAAGTCCTGCTTTCGGCACCATATTTGGGGAGATAGCGAAGTGGCTAAACGCGGCAGACTGTAAATCTGTTCCTTCGGGTTCGGTGGTTCGAATCCACCTCTCCCCACCACTTTAGATTGCCTCGTCGCCAAGTGGTAAGGCATCAGACTTTGACTCTGACATGCGCAAGTTCGAATCTTGCCGAGGCAACCAAAAATTATTTAGTAACATGTCCTGTTAGCTCAGCAGGTAGAGCATTTGACTTTTAATCAAAGGGTCATGCGTTCGAGTCGCATACAGGACACCATTGCCCGAGTGGCGGAATTGGTAGACGCACAGGACTTAAAATCCTGCGAGATTCATACCTCGTGCCGGTTCAAGTCCGGCCTCGGGCACCACTTGAAATTAACTAACCAATGGTTAGTTTTTTTGTTTTAATAATCTTTAATAAAAATAACACAATTATTTAATTTTTGTATTTTATACTTAAAATAGAAATAGAGGTGAATGTTATAGAAAAATAAACAGATGAAATCACGTTAAAGCTTTAATAAATTATTAATTATATACTATTATTTTAAAAAAGAGGTGAAAGACATGATGACTGGTTTAAAGGAATATTAAACAAAATTAATATTCTAAGTGACCAGTGAAAAGCTACTTATTAACAGGTGCATAAATTGTACCTGGTTTTATTTGTTGAAATTACATATTGACAAAAGAAAAATAGGTATGCTATAATTTTAATGCTGTTTGATTGTTATATACATTTTATTTATGCATATAATAGTTAATGTATATGGAGGAATACCCAAGTCTGGTTGAAGGGACCGGTCTTGAAAACCGGGAGGTCGGGCAACCGGCGCGGGGGTTCGAATCCCTCTTCCTCCGCCACTTAATTTATTACATCGCGGGATGGAGCAGTTCGGTAGCTCGTCGGGCTCATAACCCGAAGGTCGTAGGTTCAAATCCTACTCCCGCAACCAAGAATGTTAAACATAAGAAATTCTTATGTTTTTTTAATTGTATAAAATAAATAATTATAAAAATATAATAATTTATTAAGTATAGATGCTTTTAAATTAAAACATGAATAGTATCATAATAAAATCGCCATTATATTACTGGTGATTTTATTATGGAAAAAAGTTTGTGGCAAAAAGATAATGATTTTATAATAGGAAAAGAAGTTAAAGAGGATATTGAAACTGAAATATTAATTATTGGGGCAGGAATAACTGGGGTTACTACCGCTTATAATTTAATAGATAGTGGTTTTGATGTTGTTTTAATAGATCGAGAAAAATTTTTTAATGAAACAACTGCTAAGAGTACAGGAAAACTTACTTATCTTCAAGATTTAAAATATCAGGAAATATGTAATATTTATGATTATGAAACTGCTAAGTTATATTATGAATCTCAAAAAGAGGCTATAAGGTTAGTTAAGAAAAATGTTAAAGAAAATAAAATTGATTGTAGTTTGGAAAAGGAAGAAGCTATTACTTTTACAACCGATGAAAAAGAAGTACCTAAGTTTATTAAAGAAGAAAAAATTTTAGAAAAATTAGAAGTTAATTATTCTAATGTTTCCGATACTTTTAAAAATAACGGAGTAAAACACTTAATATCAGTTAAAAATACTTATGTGTTTAATCCTGTTAAGTATTTAAAAGGATTACTAAAAAAAATAAAAAAATCTAATAATATAAGAATTTTTGAAAATAGTATTGCAACTAAAATAAGAAAAGATGATGACTACTATGTTGCGATAGTAAATGACTTTGAAATTAAAACCAAAAAAATTATACTTACATGTAATTACCCATTTTTTATAATTCCAGGTTTTATACCTTTAAAAACTTATATGGAAAAGTCTTACATTACTGCAACTAAGGTGGATAAAAATAAAAAGATTAATGGAATTACTAGTAATTATCCGACAACATCTTTTAGGTTTTATGAAGAAAAAGATAGTAAATTTTTTATATATTTATCTAATTCATCAAAGATTTGTGATAAATTAAATTTCGAAAGCAATTATAATGATACGATTAATACTGCAAAAAAAATAACTGGTAAGAAACCGACTTACAAGTGGACTAATATGGATGTTATGACTAATGATTTTCTGCCTTTAATTGGACGAATATCAGATGAAGAAAAAGACGTTTTTATAGCAACTGGGTATAACACGTGGGGAATGACAACTGGGACCATAGCTGCAAAAATATTAGTAGATTTATTAAAACATAAGAAAAATAAGTATGAAAAAGTATTTTCACCATCAAGGAGTATGAATTTAAAGAAAATAAAAAATTTTGCAGTTAATACCTTAAGTTCAAATGCTAAAGCATACGTATTAAACTTAATTAAGAAAAATCCATCATGGTATAAGAATAAGGCTTTAGTTACTAAAGAAGATGGTAAGAGAATAGGTATATATTTTGATGAAGAAGGAAAAAAGCATAAAGTTTCTAATATATGTCCTCATCTTAAATGTTTTTTGAACTTTAATGAAGTTGATAAAACATGGGATTGCCCATGCCATGGTTCTAGATTTGATGTTGATGGAAATGCCATTAAGGGACCAAGCCAATATAATATAAAAATAGATGAAACTAACGAGTAAAACTAGTTTCATCTATTGCATCAATCAAAAAATCCTCATTAGGAACGTTATCTTCTAAAAATAAACTATCACATATTTTTCTAGCATCATTATTATTAAAAAAGCCAAAATTATTATTTAAAATATTTCTTCTAGATAAATAGAATTCACATTCATTTATTAATGAGAACGTTATCATATTAAATAAAAATGTATCTATTTCTTTTTTAACTCCATATTTTTTTATGAATTCTTGCGATAAGTCACATACGTCATATATACATGTTTTATGATTTTTAAAACTTGCATTATCAAAATCTATTATAGAAGGGTTACCATCTTTAGATACCATGATGTTAGAACCGATTAAATCTGAATGAATTATGCCTTCTTTATGCATCGATAAAATTATATTTTTAGTTTGATTTAATAATTTTATTTTTTCCTTGATTGGATATTGTGCGTATGCGTCAATGTCTTTACCATCGCAAAAGTAAGTTAAATATCTACACGTCTCATCATTTTTCTTTACCCAAAACTTTGGGGTATATAAATCTTTATCTTCAATTTCACTTAATTGATCTAACATCCTTCTTTTTCCTACTAAATAAAATGGATCTTTAAATTTTTTGCAAGCATATATTTTTCCATCAAAGACACATTTTTTAATAGTGCCATAAGTACCAGAAGAAAAATTATCTTTATCAGTAAAAATTAATTCATCATAATTAATTGTTTTCAAAAATATCACCAACTTTTGTAATGCGCTTTATATTTTAACATAAAATATAAATAAGTAAAGAAAATTAATAAAAAAGTTGTTGACAAAGATTTTTAATTAATATATAATTTGTTTGTACCTTGAAAAAAGAAAGCCGACATTATGCTTCAATAGCTCAGTCGGTAGAGCATCCGGCTGTTAACCGGCAGGTCGTAGGTTCGAGTCCTACTTGAAGCGCCATTTATAAAATCAAGATAGTGAAAACTATCTTTTTTTGTACCTTTTAAAACGACCTTTCGGTATAACAATTATAAAATATTCATAAAATAATAAAGAATATATTGTAAAATAGTAAATAAAATATAAAAAACTTGAAAAAACAAGAAAATATGTTATAATTTAAATATATTTACTTGCAATGAAGAGGAAAAGTAATTAAATGATTCTTAAAAGAGAGCTGATGGTGGTGGAATATCAGTAAGATAATTTAACGAAAGAACACCTTGGAGCATCTTACCGAAATATAATAAAGTAGGCTAAGACGGAAGAAAACCCGTTAAAATATCATAAAGTGACTATTATTTAAAATAGTAAACTGGGTGGTACCACGGATATAAACAGTTATTCGTCCCTATGGGATGAATAATTGTTTTTTAATTTAAAGAAAGGAATGATAAATATGAGTAAATATAGAACAAATACATGCGCAGAATTAACAATAAAGGATTTAAATAAGGAAGTTACATTAGCAGGTTTCGTGCAAGGTATAAGAGACCATGGTGGGGTTATGTTCGTTGACTTAAGAGATCACTATGGAGTAACTCAAGTTGTAGTACATGATGATAGTATGCTTAAAGGAGTTTCAAAAGAAACGGTTATTAAAGTAACAGGTAAGGTAATTAAAAGAGATATTGATACCATTAATAAAAAAATTACTACTGGAGAAATAGAAGTAGTGGCAGAAACACTTGAATTATTATCTGATACCGCTAAAGTATTACCTTTTGAAATAGATGAATCTAAAAAGGTGGCAGAAGATGTAAGGTTAAAATATAGATTTTTAGATTTAAGAAATCCTAAGGTACATGAAAATATTATTTTAAGATCGAAAGCATTTAATTTCTTAAGAAATAAGATGATGGAATTAGGATTCTTAGAAGTTACAACCCCAATCCTTACATCTTCATCACCAGAAGGTGCTAGAGACTTTATAATTCCATCTAGAAAACATAAAGGAAAATTCTATGCACTTCCACAGGCACCACAACAATTTAAACAATTATTAATGGCATCTGGATTTGATAAATATTTCCAAATAGCACCATGTTTTAGGGATGAAGATGGAAGAGCTGATAGATTAGTTGGTGAATTTTATCAATTGGATATGGAAATGGCCTTTGCAGACCAAGAAGATATAATGGCTATTGCAGAAGAAGTATATCCAGCATTCTTTAAAGAATTTGGTAAAAGAAAAGTAACAGAAGGACATTTTAAGAGAATTCCTTATAATGAATCAATGCTTAAATATGGTACTGATAAACCAGATTTAAGAAATCCTTTAGAAATAATAGATATATCTATCGTATTTAAAGAAACAGAGTTTAGACCATTTAGAGATTCAATAGTTAGAGCTATTAAAGTAGATGATATAGCTAATAAACCAAATAGCTGGTTTAATGAATTAGTTGATTATGCAAAATCTATTGATATGCCTGGTATTGGATACATATCAGTTATGGAAGATGGTTCTTTAAAAGGTCCTATTGATAAATTTTTAACAGAAAATGATAGAAAAGCATTATTTGAACTTGCCCACTTAAAAGTAGGTAGCGTACTTTTCTTTATTGCAGATAAACGTGAAAAAGTAGTTTGTAAAAACGCTGGTTTAATTAGAGATGAACTAGGTAGAAGATTAGATTTAATGGATCATAATAAATTTGAATTCTGCTTTGTAACTGATATGCCTATGTATGAAATAAGTGAGGCAACTGGCAAATTAGACTTTATGCATAATCCATTTAGTATGCCAAGAGGTGGAGAAGAAGCTTTGGATACAAAAGATCCTCTTGAAATTTACGCAGATCAATTTGACGTTGTATGTAATGGTGTAGAACTAGTATCAGGTGCTGTTAGAAATAATAGACCAGAACTACTTGTTAAAGCATTTAAACTAGCTGGTTATACAGAGGAAGACATTAAAAAGAAATTTAGTGCTTTATACACGGCATTTAAGTACGGATGCCCACCACACGTAGGAATGGCACTAGGTATTGATAGGTCGCTTATGATGTTATTAGAAGAAGAAAACGTAAGAGAAACAGTTGCATTCCCATTAAATCAAAATGGTGAAGACGTACTTACTGGAACTCCAAATGAAGTTACTGAATTACAACTTAGAGAAACACATATTAAGCTAAGATAGGAGGATTAAAATGCAAAAAATAACTAAAGAAAACATTCAAGATTATGCTCTTAAACTAATGTTTAAGATGAAGGATGAAGAGTTTGATAGTTTTGAAAAAGAATTTGTTACGATATTAAAACACATGGACTTAATAGGTGAGATAGATGGAATAGAAAAAGTAGAACCAATGATTTTTCCATTTATAAATAAGGATGCTAAGTTAAGAAAAGACGTTGCAACATCTACTTTAACTACTGAAGATGCAGTTAAAAATGCACATGAAACTATATATGATGAAATAAAGGTTCCAAAAGTAGTTGGAGGTGAACAATAAATGAATTACTTAGATAGAAGTTTAGAAGAAATACATACTGCTTTAAAAGAAGGTAAAGTAACTAGTAGTGATCTAACAAAAGAAGCATTAAAAAGAGCTCATGATGCTCAAGAAGAGTTAAATAGCTTCGTAACTATCTTAGATGATGCTAAAGAAAGTGAAGTTACAGATAACGTACTTAGTGGTATACCTTGTGCTATTAAAGATAACTTTTCAACTAAAGGAATACTTACTACTGCATCATCAAACATTTTATCAGATTATGTTCCAGTATTTGATGCAACAGCGGTTAAAAAATTAAAAGATGCTGGCATGGTTATGATTGGTAAAACAGTACTTGATGAACTTGCTATGGGAGGAACTGGAACAACTGGACATACAGGAATTGTTAGAAATCCTTGGGATCCTACTAGATTAATTGGTGGTTCTTCAGCAGGCTCTGCAGCAGCAGTAGCACGCGGTATAGTACCTTATGCCCTTGGTTCTGATACAGGAGACTCTATTCGTAAACCGGCAGGATATGGTGGAATAGTTGGATATAAGCCAACATACGGCCTTGTATCACGCTGGGGATTATTTGCATTTGCATCTTCTTTAGATCACGTTGGATGCTTTGCAAAATATGTAAAAGACGTAGCACATGTAATGGATAATATTAAAGGTATTGATATAAATGATATGACATCATTTGACTCATCTGATATTAAGTTTGTAGAAAGTTTGGATAAAAATGTAAAAGGAAGAAAACTTTTCTACATAAAAGAAATAGTAGATGAATTAAAAGATGATAAAAAATATTATGATAATTTCTTAAAAGTATTAGATTATTGTAAGGAGTTAGGAATAGAAGTAAAAGAAGAATCAATTGATAAAAAAGTTTTAAATGGTATATATCCATCTTACATGGCAATTTCTTGTGCTGAGGCAACTAGTAACAATTCAAACCTTACTGGTATTCCATTTGGAAATAGAAAAGAAGGACACTCGGTTGATGAAGTTATGATTAATACAAGAACTGAAGGATTCTCAGAATTAATTAGAAGAAGATTTGTAATTGGTTCGTTTATCTTACAAAAGGAAAATCAAGAAAAACTATTTAAAAACGCGCAAAGAATTAGAAGGTTAGTTGTTGATAAAATGACTGAATTATTTGAAACTTATGACGGTTGTATAATGCCAAATGCTGGTTCTATCGCACCACGTTTTGATGATGAGATGGATAGATTATCTGAAAAGTATTTACTTTTAGAAAACCATTTAGCAATTGGGAACTTTGGTGGATTTCCATCAATTACAATTCCATCAGGACTTATAGATAACATGCCAGTTGCAATTAATATAACTGGTCCAATAAAAACAGATGATATAGTATGTAATATTGCAAATAAATTAGAAGAAAAAATAGGATTTACACCATTATCATTAAAGGAGGAAAAATAATATGTATAAAGTAACAATTGGACTTGAAGTTCACTGTGAACTTGATTCTAACTCAAAAGTATTTTCTCCTTCAATTAATGGTTATACAGAAAATCCAAATAGCCATTTGGCGTATCAAGACCTAGGATTTCCTGGAATTCTTCCAATAGCTAATGAAGAGGCATGGAAAAGAGCTTTAAAAGTTTCTATGGCAATGAATTGTACAACACCTGATGTAGTATTATTTGATAGAAAAAACTATTATTATCCAGATTTACCAAAGGGTTATCAAATAACTCAAATGACTAAACCAGTTGGTATAAACGGATACGTAGATATAGATGTTAATGGTGAAATAAAAAAAGTATTAATTCATGATACTCATTTGGAAGAGGATACGGCATCACTTGATCATTATGATACTTATTCATTAATAGATTATAATAGAGCATGTGTTCCTTTGTTAGAAACTGTAACAGAACCTTGTTTACATTCTAAAGAAGAAGCTTTGACATTCTTAGAAACATATCGTTCTTTAATCGTTTACTGCGGTGTATCAGAAGCTAGTAGTGTTGGGGGGCAGGGGGGTTGTGGGGTGGGCGTTTCTTTATCAGTGGCTGGTGAATTAGGTACGAAAGTTGAAATGAAAAACATTAACTCATTTTATAACGTAGGTCGTGCAATAGATTATGAAATAGAAAGACAAACTGAAATACTTCAAAGAGGCGAAAAAGTAGAACAAGAAACTAGACGTTTTGATGATGAAACTGGTGAAACATTTAAGATGAGAGATAAAGCAGACGCAGTTGATTATAAATACTTTATTGAACCTAATATTCCGCCAATTAAAGTAACTGATGAAATGCTTGATGAAATAAGAAAAACCATTCCAATGCTTCAGTTAGAAAGAAAGCAAAAGTACATGAATGATTTTGGATTATCTGAATATGATTCAGAAGTATTAGTTAAAGTAAAGGAAAATTCTGATTTCTTCCAAGAGTGCGTAGATAAAGGCGCTGATCCTAAAAAAGCTTGTAACTGGGTTACTGGTATGCTTATGGGATATTTAAATGAAAATGAAATTAAAATAGAAGACATACCTGTTAAACCTATCATGATAAAAGAATTAATAGATTTAGTTGATAATAAAACAATATCTTCTAAACAAGCTAAGGAAGTATTTGAATGCATGATAGAAGAAGGTAAAGAGCCTAACGTAATAGTAAAAGAAAAAGGTATGATGCAAATAACTGATGATGCTGCTATTCATGATGTTGTAATGGAAGTATTAAAAGAAAATGATGAGCAAGCTAAAGAATATAATCCAGAAAAAACAAGAATGATAGACTTCTTTGTTGGACAGGTGATGAAAAAAACTCGTGGTAAAGCAAATCCAGCTAAGACGATGGAGATCTTAAGAGAAGAACTTGCTAAATATAATAAATAAGGAAAGTTAGATAGACTTTTCTTTTTTTAATATGAATTAATTTATATTAGTACTATTGATTTAAAATTTAAAATATTATAAAATAGGAATGATTACTATTTATGATAGGAGGATATGATATGTTAAATGGTAAAGTAGCTGTAGTAACAGGAGGAACACGTGGTATAGGTTTTGCAACTGTTAAAAAGTTCTTAGAAAATGGAGCTAAAGTAATACTTTTAGGTTCAAGAAAAGAAAGCGTAGATAAAGCTATTAGTGAGCTTAAAGGTATAAATGAAAATTATGAAGTAGATGGTGCATGGCCTAACTTAAGTAATTTATCTTCTGTTGAAGAGGCATTTAAAAAAATAAATGAAAAATATGGAAAAATAGATATACTAGTTAATAACGCTGGTATGAGCTCAATGGATAAGATTTATGATTATAAGGAAGAAGATTTTAAGAAAATAATGGATTTAAACGTAAACGCGGTATTTAATTGTTCACGTGCAGTTGTAAGTTACATGAAAGAAAATGGTGGAGGGGTAATACTTAATACTTCATCAATGGTAAGTATTTATGGACAACCATCAGGATGTGGTTATCCTGCTAGTAAATTTGCAGTAAATGGTCTTACTAAATCACTTGCAAGAGAGTTAGGACGTGATAACATAAGAGTTAACGCGGTTGCTCCTGGAGTAACTTTAACAGACATGATGAAAGATGTTCCAGATAGCGTAATAGAACCAATCATTAAGTCAATTCCATTAGGAAGAATAGGTAAACCAGAAGATATAGCTAACGCGTTTTTATTCTTAGCAAGTGATATGGCAAGTTACATAACTGGCGTTGTTTTATCAGTTGATGGAGCAGCAAGGAGCTAATTATGGATAGAAAAGTATTAAGAAACTTATCTTATGGTGTATACGTTGTAACAAGTAAAGAAAATGATAAAAAAGTAGGCTGCATCGCTAATAGTATTATGCAAGTTACGTCTAATCCAAGTACCATAGCAGTTAGTATCAATCATGATAATTACACTAATAAAGTTATTAAGGAAAATAAAAAGTTTGGTGTTTCAATATTAAAGGAAACATCTGATTCTAAAATAATTGGTACTTTTGGTTTTAAGACAAGTAAGGATAATGATAAATTTAAAGATGTAAACTTTAAAGAAGAAGATGGTATTCCAGTTATTACTGATTCATGTGGATACATGATATGTAATGTAATAGATGTAATGGAAACAAAAACTCATACCATTTTTCTAGGTGAGGTAACTAATGCTGATGATTATAGTGATGAAAACCCTATGACTTATAAGTATTATCATGAAAAACTAAAAGGTTCATCGCCTAAAAACGCACCAACTTACGAAGAAAAACAAGATGATGATAAAAAGCTTGATAAAAAAACTAAGAAATGGAAATGTAAGATATGCGGATACGTATATGAAGGAGATACTGTTCCAGAAGACTTTGTATGTCCAATATGCGGTCAGCCACATACTGCATTTTATGAGGTAGAAGACTAGTTAAAGCTAGTTTTTTTCTTTGTAAAATGATATATTAAGTACAGGTGGTGATTAAATATGTATGATGTAATTATAGTAGGAGCAGGAGCGTCTGGTACGTTTTGTGCACTTTCTCTTAAATATAATAATCCTAATTTAAATGTTTTATTGTTAGAAAAAAATGATAAATTAGGTAAAAAACTTTTAATAACGGGGAATGGAAGATGTAATATTGGAAACAAGAACATAAATATATCTGATTATAACAGTAATTCGTCTTTAGGGGATTTTAAGAAAATAATAGAAACTGGTAGTGATAACTATGCTTATTTATTAAAAACTTTTGGTGTATTTATTACAAACGAAGAAAATAGACTTTATCCATGCTCAAATCAAGCCTTAACCGTGTGTAAGTCATTTGAAAGAGCACTCATTAACTATGGTGTAGAAGTTAAATATAACTATGATGTAAACAATATAAATAAGGTAAATG
>CAMFOH010000010.1 GCA_945969495.1 uncultured Mollicutes bacterium | reverse complement strand
ATATATGAAAATCCAAAGTGAATATTCATTAACTCATCTCACTTCCATATTGTAAGTTGTCGAGATGATTATAACATAAAAGCAAGTAATCATCAAATCACTTGCTTAACTAATTTATTATATAATTACTTTTGAAGAAGTCTTTTTATTTCTTCTTTTTTAGGTATTCTACCTTGTAAAACTACTTCATCATCAATTATAAGTGCTGGTGTTCTCATTACACCTAATGCCATCATTTTTTGCATATCTCCTATAATTTCAATATTCACATTTATTCCTAATTCTTTTATTGTTTCCTCTGTAATAGCTTGTAATTTTCCTCCACTACAACAAGACATTTCTAAAACTTTGATATTCATATTAACCTTTCCTTTCTTTAATTAAATTACTAAAAATGAAAATATATTAAATATATAACCAATGGCAATAATTCCAACTGCTATAATTCCTACAAAAATAGCAAGCAATTTAGGTTTCATTACATTTTTTAACATTACAATAGATGGTACTGATAAAGCTGTTACTCCCATCATAAATGTTAATACAGTTCCTATTCCTGTTCCTTTTAATACTAATGCTTCTGCTATTGGTAATGTTCCGAATATATCTGCATACATTGGTATTCCTACAACTGCTGCTAGAATTGGTGCAAATATATTTCCTTCTCCTAAAATTGTTTCGATGGCTGTTTGTGGAATCCAGTTATGAATAAATGTACCTATTCCAACTCCTAATAAAACATATTTCCATACATTTACAAAAATGTTTTTAACTTGTTCTTTTGCATATTGTAATCTTTCTTTTTTAGTAGGCTCTAAATCCTTGCTTTCTCCAACTTGTGTATCAAATACATATTTTTCAATGTATTTTTCTAGTTTTAATTTTCCAATTATTATTCCACCTACAACTGCCAATATTACACCCACAACAACATAAGCTATTGCTACTCTCCATCCAAACATAGATGCTAATAGTACGGTAGAAGCTAAATCAACAAATGGAGAAGAAATTAGAAAACTAAATGTAACTTCCATAGGTAATCCAGCTTTTACAAAACTAATAAAAATCGGAATACTTGAACAACTACAAAATGGAGTTACTGTTCCTAATAATGCTCCTATTATAGCACCTTTAATTCCTTTTAATTTGCTCAATATTTGTTTTGTTTTTTCTGGTGTAAATTTGCTTTCTATATATGAAAACATAAAAATAAGTACACATAGTAAAGCCATAATTTTTACAAAATCATACATAAAAAATTGTATGCTTCCTCCGATTTTTCCGATTGTACTTTCATCATTTATTGGTAATCTGAAAATATTATTTACTATCCAAGTAATTAAATCTGATAACCAAGTCATTTCTAAAAATACATCATTAAGCCAACTAAACACATTTTGAACATACTGCATAAAAAACTCCTTTCTTATATTGATATATTTATATCTATCTATATATTATTCTTAAATATTGCACCTTGTTACAGGTGCTAAATATTATTTTGAAATATTATTAAAGAACTCTTTTATTTCTATAATTTTCTCATCATTTATTCTATAATGTATCCAGTTTGCTTCTTTTCTTTGAAGTAATATCCCAGTATCCGATAATACTTTTAAATGATGTGAAAGTGTAGGTTGTGAAATATTAAATTCATCTAATAAATTACAAGCACAGGTTTCTCCATTCTTATATAACAAATCCACAATTTTTATTCGGTTTGAATCTGATAATGCTTTGAATATGTTTGACATTTCTTCATATTTTACTTGTTCCATAATCTACTCCTTAATAATACTATATAGACAAATATCTATATAGTATTATATTCAGTATATTGATATTTGTCAATATACTTTATTAAAATTTTAAAAATTATTTTTGAGATTGAAAGATAAATTACTATTTATATGTCTATTCAATTATATTATATCATGTTTTTTATTATATTTTTGAATGAGGGTTAGCTTGCAACATCGCCTTAATAAATATATACAAAAAAACACCTTTTTGGTGTTCTTTGATGTTTTTTACCAATTTTTAATTTTTTTATTAAAAAGATGTAAGATCAAATTAATATTTTTTCCTTATTTTATAATGATTTCTATGAAGGATTAGATAAAACAAGCTCAAGCAGTTGATGCTCGTCGATGGTAAACCTTTTGTGTTTTCTTCCATCTTTTTATTTTTTCTCATCTCTCTTTTTTGATACATATCCATTGTTTATCACTTCCTATCTTCTATACTTTTTGTTTTTAACTTCTACCAATTTAATCTTATCTTTTTCTTCAAAATATTCATACTCATAAGTATCATATTCATAATAAACATACACGTTGTGTAGTCCATTTTTATACCATACAGAATAATTAAAATTACTATTTCTAAATATTTGTTTTAATTGTAATTCTATTTCTATATTTCTTTTGTCATATATATCTTCTTTTTCTAATAGTTTGTATTCACTTGATTTTGAATGATTTGTTAAAGTTTTTAAAATACTCCATCCAATTTTTTCTTCTTTATTTAAAACATTAAATCCAAAATCTAAGTACAATTTTGTCGCTAACCAGGTAGTAGTTTGAGTATGCAAAAACAATACCTTTGTGACCTAATTTACTTGCAATCTCTAATATTTTTGTAATCAATGGTCGAGATAATTTTCTGCCTTGATAATCTCTTTTTATTGCTACCCAATCAACTGCGCCAGTGTATCCATATTCTTTTTTTAAATCTTTTATTTTCAAACTATACTCCCTCACTTCTATATAAAAGTTTTCCATAAGATGGGATTCATCGTTTTTTACTTAAAGATATAGTATCACATTTATTTCTATTTATAAAATTTAGTATTTCCAAAACATTCTTCAAAAAAATACCTAAATAAATTTAGGCATCAAAGAAAAAAGTAGATAAAATCTGCTTTCAAATAAATATTAGTTATTTAAAATACAAATATTTAAAACCAAGTTTTTTATAAATGGTCGATGCTCTAGGTAAAGAAAGCATTCTTGCAAATAATAAATTATAAAACTCATCAAACAAAAATATAAAACATAGTGTATAACTAAGTGTTAAAAAGGTCTTTTTCTTCATTTTTTTAGCTAAATAAAATAAAAACGGAACAATTATATAAATTAAAAGTAAACTTGAAATTCCAAAAAATAAAACACTTCTTAAACAAACGTAACCATCTATATTTCCAAAATTTAATATTTCTGAATTATAGTCCCAGCATTTAATTCCGTTATTAAATTTTTCCATACCCCAACCTGATATATATTCTAGTATTCCAGTTGATATTAGGCTTATAAAGAAAACATATAATGGTTTTTTTCTTAATTTATACGTAAGAAAAAATATCATAACAGCTCCTGTTGCATATATGTTAATCCATGGTAAAAAGTTTCCTCCACGCCAGTAAACTTGAGTCATACCACTATTAAAATAATAGAATATAAATTCATATAAAAAACCAAATACTCCACAAATCACTATAATTAAACAAAGTATTGCTATAAATGTTGATCTATCAAAACAATAATCATTATTAATGTATTTTTTATATTTTTCTTTCATACTACATACTACCTTTTATAAAACTTTATTTTACTTTTCCAATTTTAGTTATTGGAAAAATTCTTACTGATACACTTCCTAATATATCTTTTTTATCAATTAATCCAATAACTCTTGAATCAGTAGAGTCCCCTCTATTATCTCCTACAACAAAATATTTATCACCTGGTATAGTTAAGTATCCTATTGTTTGTAATTTAAAATCATGAGTACTTTTATGATTAAAGTTTTCAAAAGTTACAAAACCATTAATATATAAATTATCATCTTTATACTCAACGTGCTCTCCAGGTAAACCTATTACTCTTTTAACTAGTTTTTCACCACGATAATTAATGACTACTACATCAAACCTATTTATATCATTTAATTTATAATCTAATTTATTTAATATAATAATATTATTATCTTGCAAATTAGGAAGCATAGAATTACCATCTACTACCGCAGGAGTAATAATAAATGACCTTACTAATATAACTAATATAACTACTATTATATATGGTAATACATCCTTTAATAATTTTCTTATTTTTTCTTTGTTCATATAAAATCACCTAACAAAAAATAAGGCATAAAAAGCCTTATTAATTTCTTTCCTTAAGTTTAAATTGGCCAACTATATCTCTAGCGTAATATAACTTAGCTCTTCTTGCTTTACCTTTTCTTGTAACAGTAATTGAATCTAGTTTTGGAGAATGTATTGGGAAAGTTCTTTCAACACCTACTCCACCAGACATCTTACGTACTGTAAAAGTTTCGGAAACACCAGTACCCTTACGAGATATTACAACTCCCTCATAAGCTTGAATTCTTTCTTTTTTTCCTTCAATAATTCTAACTCCAACGTTTACGGTATCTCCTACCCTAAACTCAGGAACAGAAGGATTTAATTGTTTGTTTGTAATTTTTTCAATTTTGTTCATTTTTTAGTATCCTTTCTATATTTATAACCAGCAATCATGCAAAAATATTAGTATGCGGCGGATTGCCTTTTTCAAACATTAAAATTCTATCATATATTTTATTTTTATGCAAGCATTATTTACGTTTTAAAGAATTATTAAATAACTCATTTAAAAAATCATTATTAAAGCTTCCATATTTATTGATTTTCATACAAAGATTACTACCACATTCAAAAGGATATTTATTGATTTTAAGAACATCTCCTTGCATAGCTACTCTATAAAACGTACGAACAAGTTTCATGATTGTATTATCATCATATGCTTTGTTTTGTTTTTCTAAATCTTCTTTATAACTATTAAATTCATCATCACTATATTTAATTATTGCATAATTAATTCTTCTATTAAAAGATTCATAATGTGAATTATATCTAATTGGTAAATTAATCGGTACAATAATTTTTTCTATTCCTATTTTTTTAAGATAATCAATAAAGGTAACAATTGATGCAACAAATGACATTGAAACATCTTTTGCATTAAAAATACTTGATATGTCATCACTTGAAAAACCATCATTAATTTTGAATAATAATCTATTAATCTTTTTTCTTAAAGGATTATTTTCTAAAAATTTATTTTGAATTGCATATATATAAGCAGTATCATCACTTATTCCAAATATAATATTTGGAAGAACATAACTATGTTCTTCATCATTTAGTTCTAAGGCAAATGAATAAGGTGCCTCTAGCATAGGAGATAACTTTTTCAACTTCATAGTTCCAGAATAACCTAAGAAATTTCTTTCTAAGTTGTTATATAATTCATAATTTTCATTTAGAAATGATTCTCTTAGCCTTAAAAATGAAACTGGATTAACCAAATCATTATTCGCTGCATTAGATAAAACATAGGCAATTAAAGACTTAACATTATCATGTGAAAAATCACCATTATAGTAAAAGTCTATACCCTTTTTAACATATGACTCAAGAGCCTTAATAAATTCTTTTTTATTATTTATTATAAGTTTTGGTTTAGGATTTATTTCATCTTTTAAAGAAGTATCAATGTTATCCTCTAATATTTTTACATCAAAGAAAATAGTAGGATAATAATCACCTATCGAAAGAGTTTTACTTGAACATTCTAAAATTATTTCTTCATAAAAAATCTTTTCTACCATATTATCTGCTTCTTTGTTCTTGTTTTGAATTATTTAGAAAAGAATTTTGAAGAGTTTTTGCTTTTACAAATTCATTTACTAAATAGTTTATATTCTTTATTATTTTATCTAGATTTTCACTGCCTAAATAGTTTGCATAAGCATTTATTATCATCTGTTTTAACATTTCAGCTTCTCCTAAAACCCTTGATGTGCCCTCATCATCATCCTCATTTGAAAGCACCAGATTAAAACGATAATTAAGTATATCTATTTTTTTTCTTACGTTTTTAAGTGCAATTTTTTTTATAAAAGAATCTTTTACTATTAAGATTTTATTAACACTATTAGATCCATTTTTTCCCTTTAATTTATAGCCATTTATAAGATGAGGATTTAAAATGGTAATCGCTTTTATCTCTTCATTTCTTGAAATTTTATAATTTCCTGTTTTTCTTGCTTGTTTTATTTCAGTTACTTTTATATTCTTTATATCATCTATGTATATCTTATTTTTATTTTCTTTAATTCCTTTTTTTTCTATTTTAACCTTATTTTTTAATAAATCAGGCCTTTTTTCACTTGTTATTTTAAGCCTTTTTTCATTACGCCACTTATTTATTTTCTCATGATTTCCAGATAATAAAACCTCAGGCACTTGCATACCTTTATAATTTCTAGGCTTAGTATATGTAGGATAATCTAATAAGTTATCATTAAATGATTCATTCTTAGATGACTCATCATCTATTACTCCAGGAATTAACCTTACAACTGAATCACAAATAACCATAGCTGGTAATTCACCACCGGTTAAAACATAATCTCCAATTGATATTTCTTCATCACAAATACTTTTTATTCGTTCATCAAAACCTTCATAATGACCACATATAAATATCAAATGCTCTTCTTTAGATAAATCATAAGCTTTTTTTTGAGAGAATTTTTCTCCTTGAGGACTTAGTAAAATAACCTTTGATTTTTCTGTTTTAATGTTATCTACCGCATCAAATATTGGCTGACACATAAGTACCATTCCACTACCACCACCATATGGTGTGTCATCAACTTTCTTATGTTTATTAGTTGCAAAATCTCTAAAATTAATGGTATTAATTGATACCTTATCACCATCTATTGCTCTTTTAATAATTGATTCACTCTTAAAACCATTAAACATGTCTGGAAATAACGTTAAAATATCTATTTTCATGATAAAAGCCCTTTCACATCATTTACTATAACTTCTTTTTTATCAACGTTTACGTTATTGATAAATGCCTTAACATATGGAATCATTACCTTATTATCAAGTACTAACACCTCGTTAGCAGGAGTATCAAGTACTTCATTTATAACTCCAATTAATTTATCATTTATTATAACATTAAATCCAATTAAATCAACTGCTAAAAACGTATTTTTATCTAGATGCAAATCACTTTTATTAATGTATACTAAACTACCTTTTAAATGTTCTATTAAATTAATGTCATAGTACCCCTTAAATACTACCATATCGAAGTTTTTATGTTTTCTATATGATTCTACAATATATTCTTTTTTATCTTTTCCAACATAAAATTTAAAATCTTTTATAAACACCTTATCTTTATGTCTAAAATTAGAAAGAATTCTTACCTCACCTTTAATTCCATGAGTATTAACTAACTTTCCAATATATAAATAACCCATAATATCACCGCCATATATAAATATTATAACACTAAGTATTATTATTTTAATTATTATCTTAATTCATGCATTATTATTGAGGCTGCAACAGCAACATTTAGACTCTCGCAAGCACCACTCATATTTATGTATATGTTTTTTGTTATAAGAGCTTTAACCTCATTTGAAAGACCATTTCCTTCACTACCCATTACAACAGCAATCTTTTCTTTTTTTGTTACTTTTTTAACATCTATACCAGAAATTACATCTGTTCCGTAAACATCATAGCCTTTACTTATTAAGGTTGGTATAAACTCATTTAAATTCTTTGTTACAACATTTGTTTTAAAAAGCATACCTTGCGTTGCTCTAATTACTTTATCATTATACTTTTTAACGCAATTAGGACTTAGTATAACACTTGTAAAACCAAAGGCACAAGAACTTCTTATAATCGTTCCTAAATTACCTGGATCTTGAATTCCATCTAAAATAATTACTTTGTTTCCAAGACTTTCTTTTTCTTCTAAGTACTTGCAAACTCCAATTACTGTTGGCACAGATGATAAAGAACTTATGCTTTTCATAACATTTGAGGTTACAACTATGTTTTCTACACCATAATTGCACTCTTTTAATGATACCGTAAGATTAAGTGCATTAGCTTTTAAAGCTTCATTAACAAGATGTTCTCCTTCTATTAGAAAAAGCCCTTCTTCCTGCTGAAATTTAGTGTTCTTAAGCTTTTTTAAATATTTTATTTTTTCATTATTTACTGAGGTTATAATCATTTTTTTAACTCCTTTCTTACACTTTTATAATCGGGACAATATTTCTCAACGGTACACCAAAATTCTTTACTATGATTAAAATGAACAAAATGTGATAATTCATGTACTATTACATAGTTCAAACAAGACTTATCCTTTTTTATTAACTCTAAGTTAAGTGTTACTGAATTATCTTTTCTATTACATACCCCCCATCTTGTTTTCATTTGTCTAATCTTTAACTTAGGGTATGGTATTTTTTCATCAAAAACGTAGTATGCCTCATCTAAGTAAATTTTAAATACCTCTTTAGCCATATTTTTATACCATTTTAAAAGCATATTTTCATTTTCTATTATTAGTGTATTACCATCATAAACAGGCTTTTTAACGTTCTTATAAATAATGTTTAATTCATTACCTAAATAACTATTATTATTTTGTTTGTTTAAATCATTTTTACTTATTTGTTTATCAATCATATTATAAATACTTGTAACGTTATCTTTTAGCACTTTACTTATCATTTTACTTGTATAAAAATATGGGCAAGTAACTTTTATATTTAATTCATCATCCACTCTTATATACAAGTTTTTATTATTTTTTTTAGTAACTAAAACATTATATTTAATACCATTATAGTCTAAATACATAATATCACCAATAAATATTTTAACATAAAAAAAAGAAGATAAAAAACTTTTTAATACTTATTTGGCATAAGCCTTTTTTCTATCGTCTTTTTCATACTAAAATCTTCCTTATTTTCCATCATTACAATAAAATTATTTATAATAGCATCTTTATAACTTTCATCAATATGACTAAAGAAAGATAAAGGTTCTGCTGCAAAAACTTTAAAATTTTCTTTATCTAAACTACAAACAAAATCAAAAATTTCACTTAGTATAGATTTTTGTTCTTCGTTTAATAAAACTTCATCTAAATCAGAATAAATTATTACGTTTTTTTCTACTTTATTATCTTCCCTAGTTTTTAATAATTTTAATTCATTTGATTTATTAGACTTTTTTACAAAACTAGCATATACTTTAATAAAAGTTTTTATTTCTTTTTTTACTTCTAAATCATTTACTCCATTTAAATAAGATAATTTAGACATCAGACTATTATACTTTTCTATACTTGGTTCTTTAAAGTAATCGTCTAGCAAATCATAAAATGATAAAATCTTATTTTTCTGTGTCAAAATCTTGTCGTAACATTTTATAAAATTATTAAATAATTCATCAATACCTAATTTAAATAATTCATTAATTTTACTATCTAATAACACACTTTTTTCTTTGTTTTCAATTAATAAAAAATGTTTTTCGGTACCATTAATTATACTATTTGAAACATTAATTAAAAATCTTATAAATGAAGTGTATTCTTCTTCTTTTTCTATCCTTTTTCCGGGAATTATTTCAGTTCCATTATAATCCACTATTTTAAATATATCTTTCTCATCATTAACTTTACTAATAATCGGTATTACAATATTACAATAATATTTATTATTTTTAATAAACATAGCTGCATTTGCTATTGAATAAGTATCATATGGATAATTATTTTTATTATTAATACATTTATTATATATATCGTAAACATCTTCTATTTCCTTTTTCTTAATAGATGAATTAGAAAAAATAATATACATTAATTCTTCTTTTTTATTTTCTAACTCTTTATTTTTTTCCATTATTACTTTTCTCCAATTCGTTTGTTTTTTCCAAAAACCTTTTCTTCATCATAATACTTTGTCTTAAAATATGAAGCATAGTGCATCTGCACAGCAACATAATATGGTAGCAATTTTTCATCATCATTTAAATCATTTGAAAATTTATCTATTATACCTTTAATAATTTTTACATAATTTTCATTTGTATATTTTGGAAAATTTTTATTTTCTAAAATATTAAAAGGAATCTTACTAATACGCTTATAATATTTATTTATCTGCGTATTTATTTTAACTTCTTCTTTGTTTTTAACTCTTTCGTTTAAAGCCTCTTCAATATTTTTATCATATAACTCACAAAACATTATAAATGTATCACCAAAACTTATTTGTTTTTCATTTCCATCTTCCAAAATTATAAATTTACGTTCATCTTTATTTAGTGCATATCTTATTAAATCATATAAACTTTTATCAATGTTTGTTTTTTTATTTTTTTCAAAAGCACTTAAAAATTTTTCAAAAGAATTTATAATAAAACTAACTTCACGTTCTTCAGCAATACTTCTTGCATAAGTGGTTTCAATAAGTTTATTAAAAGCAGATAATATTCTATAAAACGGTTCTTTTAATTTAAAATGAATTAAATTATTATAGTAAATATCTGAGCATCCCTTTAAAAATAAAATCATATCTTCCCAAGAATTTGGCGTTTTAAAAGAATAACCATAACTGTTCCCATAAACCTCACCTAACACTTCGTGTAAGTCATCTTTAATGAAAAGTCCTTGCTTTTTATATTCTAATTTTTGTTCTTCGTTCATATCTTCAAAAAATGAAGAACCTAAAACATACTTTAAAATGTTTATTAAATGATTTTTTCCATTCTCCGTTTTAAACATATCCTTTAACTTTTCAATACCCAAAAAAACAACTTCTTCATTTTTAATGTTACTTATCATACAACAATTTGAAAATACTTTGTTTTTTCTTTTAATATTATCTTGTTTTACTTTTAATTTTTTTGTTTCTTTTTTTATTAATTCATAATATTCATCATATGTCATTGCATTTTTTTCCATAAAAAACTCCCCTTTGATTACGGGGAGCTATATTATCAAAAATAAATATTTTTGTCAAATTTAAAATAGAGATAACTGACTTGATTCTGGCATGTCTTTTAGTATTCCCATTAGCCTCATTTTATCAATTAAAGTTTGAGAGACTTTACCTCTTACTTGTAAGTCTTCAATACTTATAAATTCACCCTTACTTCTTTCTTGTTCTATTTTTAAAGCAACGGTATCACCTAGTCCATCAATTGAAGAAAATGGTGGGTATATAGAAGTCTCATCTTTTACACCCCAAGTTGTAGCATTGCTATTATATAAATCAATAGGTAAAAATTTGATACCTCTTGCGGTTGCTTCTAAGGCAACTTTTAAACTTTCTAGTTGTCCTAATTCTTTATTAGTTGCATCAAAACCCTTATTTTGGATTTCTAGAATTTTTGTCTTTATAGCATCATAGCCTTTTATCATTACGTCTACATCTACGTCAGTTGCCTTAGATGTAAACCAAGAAGCATAAAAATATACTGGCATATGAACCTTATACCACGCAATTCTAAATGCTGATATTACGTATGCTGCAGCATGAGCCTTAGGAAACATGTACTTAATTTTTCCACATGAATCAATAAACCAATCAGGAATATTATTTTCAATCATTACTTTTTTATGTTCACTCCAGGTTTCTGGATCTTTAGATGCTCTACCTTTACGTACAAACTCCATTATCTTAAAAGCTTTTATTGGTTCAACACCTTTGTACATTAAATAAACCATTATATCATCACGACATCCAATTACGTCTTTAAAAGGAACAATATCATTTTTAATCAAATCTTGAGCATTGCCTAGCCAAACGTCAGTACCATGAGATAGTCCAGATATTTTAATTAATTCTGCAAAGGTTGTAGGTTTAGTTTCAGCAACCATTCCAATTGTAAAGTTTGTACCAAATTCTGGAATTCCAAGCGTACCTGTCTTACACATTATTTGTTCATTTGTAACACCAAGTGCCTTTGTTGAGGTGAAAATACTCATTGTTTCTTTATCATCTAATGGTACTTTTGTAATATCAGTGCCTGTTAAATCTTGGATCATACGCAACTGTGTTGGATCAGAATGACCTAATATATCAAGTTTAAGTACGCATTCGTCTATTGCGTGATAATCAAAGTGGGTAGTTCTCCATGCACTTGTTGCATCTTCTGCAGGAAATTGGAAAGGTGTAAAATCAAAAACTTCCATGTAATCTGGAATAACAACTATTCCACCAGGATGCTGTCCAGTTGTTCTTTTAACCCCAGTACACCCAATTGCAAGTCTTTCTATTTCTGCAGCTCTCTTAGTCTTTTCTTTATCTTCAAGATACCCTTTTACAAATCCAAAAGCTGTTTTTTCAGCAACAGTACCAATAGTACCAGCACGATAAACGTTATCAGCGCCAAACAAAACCTTGGTATATGCATGAGCAGAAGCTTGATTTAAATCACTAAAATTAAGATCAATATCAGGAACTTTATCAGCGTTAAAACCTAAGAATGTAGCAAATGGCATATCTTGCCCGTCTTTGTATAAATCCTCGCCACAACAAGGACATTTTTTATCAGGCAAATCAAATCCTGTTGAAAATTCACTACCTAAAGGCGTTCCATCATCAAAATAAAATATACTATGCTTACAATTTAAACAACGATAATGTGCTGGAAGCGGGTTAACTTCTGTTATTCCCATCATCGTTGCAACAAAAGATGAACCCACAGAACCCCTTGATCCAACTAAGTAACCATCATCATTAGAGTGTTTAACAAGTCTTTGAGCAATTAAATATATAGGATCAAAGCCTCCACCTATTATGCCTCCTAACTCTTTGCTTACTTTTTTCTCTAAAGCATCCTTTGATAATTCACCATCTTTTTCATTTTCCCAGTTTTCTTTAAAGTAATTTTTTAATAAAGTCTTTACATCATCAAATCCTTTAATAATTACATCATGTAATGAAGAAAAAGTTTTTGCATTTAGATCTTCATCTTTAATATCAGGATTTTCTTTTAAAATATTTTCTTTACATACTTTATAAACAATATTACCATACAGTTCCATAGCAATACGTTCTTCTATGTTATATGGAAGCGGATTACCATACCAACTTGCAGCTTTTTCATATACTAAGTCAGTTACAACTCTAGGGCAATCTAGGTATTCTTTACCATCATCCGATTTTACTCTTGGAGAAAAAGGAATACCATGGGTATCTATAATAACTTCAATCTCATCTACCATATCAAGTACTTTATTAGTATTATTAACAACTATTTCATATGCTAAATCTTTTCCTAAAAACGCAAAATCATTAAGCATTTCATTAGTTGTTCTAAAATGTTGTGATGGAATTTCTTTAATGTCTTTTTTTGCAAGTGGATGTCTTCCACCACCTGGTACTTTTTGATTAACAATTATTTCACGATAAATTTTATCTTCTCTTTTAAAATGATGAACATCACCAGTTGCAACAATTATTTTACCAGCCTCTTTGGTAGCATTAACAACTTTAATAATATGATTTTTTAACTCTTCTTCATCTTTAAAATCACTCATCTGAATTAGATGGTTATATACTTCTGGAGGTTGAACTTCTACATAATCATAAAAATTAATAATATTGGTAAGTTCTTCTCCTTCTTTGCTTCTTGCCTGATTAAATACCTCAGACTCATAACAACCACTACCTATTAATACACCTTCTCTTAAACGTTCAACTTCACTTCTTAGTATTCTAGGTGTTTTATATAAATAAACGGTATTAGCAAGTGATATCATCTTAAAAATATTTTTAAGTCCCGTTTTGTTAAGAGCAATAGCATTAAAATGATAAGTCCTACCAAATTTATAAATTTCGTCTTTTGAAATTAATTTATCAAGATCAGATATTTTCTCAAAATTTTGAGAAATAAGTTTACCAAGCATTTTATGAAAAACTAAAGCAGTACCTTGAGCATCATAATCTGCTCTATGGTGAGCATCTTCTTCCCACGGAACATTATATCTTTTAACAAGTGCTGATAAACTATGTCTTGCATAACCTTGGTCTAAAGTTCTAGATAATTCTAAGGTATCAATAACCGTACTATTAAATTCTCCTAGTCCATATTTTTTCATTGCCATGGAAACAAATGAAATATCAAACTTAGCATTATGGGCTACCATTGGATTATCACCAGCCCAATTTAAAAACCTTTGAGTTACCGTTTTCTCATCATCACAGCCTTTTACCATTTCGTCAGTAATACATGTTAACTCCGTAATTTTATCTGGAATATGTTTTTTAGGATCTATTAGTTCATCAAACCTATCAATGATTTCACCATTTTTTAACTTAACGGCTCCTATTTCTATCATCTGGTCTTCCCCACCAGCATTAAAACCAGTTGTTTCAGTATCAAAAACAACGTACGTAGAATCTTTTAAAGATGAATCTGTTGGTCTTACAACAATATTAATAGTATCATCAACAAGTGTTAATTCCGTTCCATATAAACCTTTAAAATGCTTACTTTTATCTTCAATTGATTTATTATGAGATTTTATAAGACCATACGCAATCGGAAATGCTTGACATCCATTATGATCAGTTATAGCAACTCCTCGGTAACCCATATTAATTGCATTTGTAACAAGTTCACATGTATGTTTACCTAAATCAAGTTTAGTTAGTCCATCCATTTGACTCATCATGGTATGAGCATGTAATTCAACTCTTTTTTCTTCAGCATCATCTGTTATTACAACATCTTTTGATGGTATTTTAACTACGTTTCTTATGTTTAAAACCAAGTCTTTTGCATAAACATCTTGCTTGACATAACCATTAATCCTAAACCATCCACTTTTCATTTGCTTTGAAAGTTTCTTAAAAATATCAGAATCTTTTGTAAAATATTTTGCATATATACTATCTGTATTATCACTTATTTTAAACGTAAGAATTTTAAATGCACTTTTACTTGATTCAAATTCTTCAACTCCAAAAACGTATGCTTCTACAGTTACGTTAGCCTCTTCTGTAATAATATCTTTAATTTCTATTACTTTACCATTTATTTCTTCACCAAGTAAAATAGGACTTTCCTTCTTTGGTTCAGATACTATTTCACTTTTCATTTCATTTTCCAGTTCTTCTTTTACTTTTTTAGCATTTTCTAAATTAATTATAGAAGTTATTTTCAAATTAGAAAATCCTATTTTTTCATAATAAGAAAGAATACTTTCTTTGTGATTATTAAATATATTTTCTTCAGCCACATTATCTAATTCAATAGTTAAAACATTATTATTATAATTAACTTTCTTTTCTTTAAATAATGCTTTCATAGGTTTTGTTAAAGTACTATTTTCTATAGCTTTACTAAAATAATTTATAGTATCTTCATATTTAATATTTTTAACAATGAATTCAGCTTTAATAGAATCCATATCCGGAAACCCATTTGATATGTTTTTATTTATATAATTAATTATTTCATCATCAATGATATTATTAACTTCTATTACAAAAACCCCATTACGCCTTGCTTGATCTAATTTTAACTTTAAAATTTTACCACCATTAAAAGCTTCATAATATTTTAATGGGAGGCTAACTTTTTCTAAAAATAATTTTAGTTTATCATGCATAATATCACCTTACTTCGATATTTTTTATTATATCATTTAAAGAATTAATATTAAAGAGAAAAATAATTTTTTGATTACTTTTCTCTCTTTAATTTATCAAATTTCAATTATCTTCACTAACAACTTTAGATAAGTTAGTAATTTTATATCCTCTACTAGTTATTGTTTTTATAACTAAATTAAATGTACTTGCATTAAAACTACCAGCATCGTATGATATTATGGCACCTTTTACTAATTTATTTTTAAGTTCGGTAAAGCTTGGATCATTTATTGTAGGAATAATTGTATGCATCTTTTTAGTTTTACATAACTCTTTTTCTTCGTCATTTTTATCATCAAGTAAGCAAAAATTAGAATCTTTAAGACTTATACTTTCTAGTAAATTATTGGTTGTAGTAATAAGATTTTTTTGATATTTACCATCATATCCTAAATTATATATTTCACATGATAGACTAACCATTTTAAATGCCGTTTCTACGTTTTTTTCTAACCAAGAACCATCAATAAAAAAACTTACATTAACGTTATTTTTTAAAACTTGTTTAAGTATTTCATCAACTCCATTTGAATCTTTAACTTTAAATACTATTGCAACATCTTTTTTAGAAGGATTACCTTGCTTAATATAATAATCATAAGTTTTTGAAATCGTTGTTTTTGGTAAAACTTTATCAAAAACTATTTTATCTTCGTTAAACTCGTTATCTTCTTTCATTTTTTTATATGATTCATCTTCATTAACTACCAAACCAGTATATCCAATTATCATTTCATCTTCATTTATTATTGGTTCAACCCCTAAAGTGTCATTTGCTTTCTTATAGCTAATTATTTCTTTCATTACCGGATCAGTTTTTTTTGCACTATCAAACACACTTTCTGTATAAATGAAACTAAGTACTAAAAGTAAAAATAAGCCTAATAATTTACTAGCACTTTTAAACATTAAAAATCACCTAATTAAAGATATGATTAAAAAATGAAAAAAAGACTTTAATATATAAAACAGTTAATTATATAATTAACTGTTTTATATTATTTCTTAAAAAACCTAATCAATGCTACATATAATATCATAACAGATATTAGTATTATGATAATTATACTTAAGGTATCAGAAGTAGATGGATTTATTATTCCTTTTTTATCATCAACTATTATTTTTATAGTTTTACTTTTTTTAACTCCGTTATATGTAAGAGTATAAGTTACGTTATAAGCACCCGTTTTAGTTGCAATACCATCTTTCATAGGAATATCAGATTGATATTCAATGTTTTTGTTTTCTCCTTGCCAAATTAATTCAATATCATTTAATTTGTAATCCTGTGCGCTATTTACATATTTTTCAAATTCTATTTTATTTCCCACATATATAGTAACATCATCAGCATTTATATTTGGCGAAGCATCATCTGTTATTTTAACTTTAAATTCTTTTTCATAAGAATTATCATACTTATCATATATTGTTACTTTAACTATTACTTCGTCTTTCTTCTTTATACCCTTTATTTTAGTATAAGGCAAGTTACTATCTTCAACAATTAAATATTCTAAATCATTTATATCTTTTAATTCCCATTTATATGCTTTTATATCATCTTTTATATAATCAAAATATACCGGACTTATGTTTTTTATATTTATTATACTTTCTTCATCTATTGCAATTATTTCATTTTCTACATCAAATGATAAATTATATTTTAAAAGACCAATATTGTTATTTTCTAAATTATTTATAGTAATGTTTTTAATCCATCCATCTTTATCTGTTGTTGAGGGATAATAACCTACTGGAATATCAAATTTTAATCCATATATTTCATTTTCTTTAAAAACATAATCATCTATATAATATTCTTTTTCTTTTAAATCATATAATGCTTCTACATCTAAATATTCATATCTTTCTTCGCTATTTAGTTTATATAAGCTAACTTTTACATTAGATGTGTACTCATCTATTTCATCATCAAAAATACCATTTCCATTATTATCATAAAATATCTTTCCTGATATTTCATTTTTAATTAATCTTATTCCTACTCCACTACCACTAAAAGTACCTTGTAAACCAGAAGAAGATACATAATAAACTGGATTTAAAGCATTTATCAATCCTTGTTTATCTGTTATATCTTTTCTTTTTTCATTTACTTTTATTGGTATAGATATATTTATTTCTTCAGATGCGGTTATGGATGTATCAGAAACAATCTTAATCATTCTAACAGAACTTAAATCATCAGGTTTTTGTTTTTTAAACTCTATTTTATTTATATCTGTATTTAAATCTATTTTATTTGTTAAATATTCAACGTGATAATTATCTGGTAAATTAATCGTGCTCTTTAATGACATATTCCATTTAAAATCGGCACTTTGAAAGCTTAAGCCGTAATTGTCATCTTGTTTAGGAATTGGTAGATATAATTCAAATTTATCTATTGTTGTTTCAGAATTATTTTTTATTTTAATATTATAACTAAAATCTTCTTTATAATTTAAATTAATTATGGTTGATTCATTTTCAGGATCATACGGTGAACTTTCAACACCATCTTTTAAAACATATGTTAAAACATCAAAACTTTTACTTGGCAAAATAGATAAATTAGTATTTGTAACCATAAATACTTGATCATCATAATCTTTATCACCATCAAAATCATAATTATCCGTTCTTATTGATACTAAATAATTTATTTCTTTATTTCCCCAAGATATAAAGTCAACTGAGTTTATACTTGGTAATTCACAATCTAAATTTACTTTTGAAGAAAAACTAAAATTTATTGCGTTTGATAGTAAATCTTCAGTTAAATAATTACCTACTATATAATTTGTATTTACGACATATATAACTTCATTGTACTTATTAGTATGTTTGGTTATTGTATATTTTATCTCATTATTGTTATAATCCTTTAAAACAATACTATTTGTATTAATCGTTATGCCCTTTGGTTGCCTTATATATATTTGTGCGTTATCTACGTAGTTAACAGTACCATAAAAATAAGGTTGAACCCTTAAAGTGCCACTTGTTGTAAAAGTATCGCCAGCATTTACTACCTTTTTATCAAATTTTAAAGTTGAATTATTATTAAGTGGTGCAACGCTTTTTTCTTCTGTTTTATAGACAGTACCTTTTTTACTTATTAGCGTATTTTCTTTATCTTTTTCATCATACATACTAAAAGTTACGTAAGCATAACTTGTATTTCCTTTTAAATTACCATAGACAACAGCATTAATACTACTTTTTGGTGATGCAACCGATGATGTATAACCTTCTTTATACAAAGATATGGTTGCCTTTACTGCGGTAAAATATACACCATCACCTGTTTTGTAACCAGCATCTTGTTTAGAAAAAGTTGTTTTATTATGAATTTTATCATAGCTAATCCATTCATCACCCGTTTTATTTGTTTTATATTTTATATTTGAAATAGTTGCAACCTTCGTATCAAATGGAAAATTAACCTTAACCGCTTCATAATTTGGATCAATTTCAAATTCAAGGGTTTGGTTTGTTTTATCTTTTGGTGTTGTATTGGTAATTACAAACATTGGGCCATACATAAAAGTATCTTGCTTATCATCATCATATGTATCATAATAATAAACATCCATTTGGTTTACAAAGCTACTTGGGTCTAGTACGTCTATTTTAGTTTTCAAATTGGAAACATACTCCTTTGTCGTGCCATCATAATAAGTTATTATGATTTTATTATAATCTGGTGCTTCATGAAGAACATATGAAGCATCTTCATTAACCTTATATGATACCCCTATACCATAATTAATATTACTATAATTTTCACTTTCAACTTTAACCATGCTATAGTCACTATAATTTGTTACTTTAAAATCACTAGATAACGCACTAAAAGAAGCAGTATCAACAAAAGTAGTATCCAAAGGATAGTATAAATAGTATTCTATTTTTTTATAGTATGGTATATATGTAAAATGATGTTGAGTGTCAGATAAATACTTGGTTGATTCAACAGAACTATAAAAAGTTTTACCTATTGATAAATTTTCTGATAACGAAGGATATAAGTTTTTAGTTTCATAATAATGATAATTAGTTAATTTTAAACTAAACTTATCCGCATTTTTTGCCATGATATCACTACTTATGCTATTTTGTAATTCATCATCTTCATAAACACTAATCGTAATAGCATCATTAATATTTTTTTCACCATAATATCTAAGTGAATCAATTGCTATATTTATATTTAAATTAACAGAAGAAATATTGTCATATATGTTATATGTTAAATCCCCGAAAGATATGTTATTAATTAAATCACTTATATTACTATAATTATATATAAAAGGGGTATCAACACTAGAGATTGCTTTAAATAAATTATCTTGTTCATCTATTTTATTTTGAATAGTACTATTGCTAACTTCTAAAACTGGATATGCTTTATAAGTCATACCTTCTTTTAAATTTATAACTATTTTTTTATTTTTTGAATTCTCATTCTTAAATTGGACGTTTACCGAAAGTTTTTTTGTTTCTAAATCTTTAAAACCATTTTCTAAATCATATTTTTCCAAGGTAAAAGACACCAAATTATCACTAGAATTAACTAAGTAATTACTAATAACATTTGCCTTTAATTTCTTAATATAATAAGCATTAAATAAAAACAAAGATACTATTATGACAAATAGTATAATCAACATTATTATAATTTTTTTATTTTTTTTCTTTATCATAATAGTACTCCTTATATATTATTTATAGTTATTATATGGTTTTAAGTTATAAGAATTAGTTATATATTCTTTACCATCTTTATCTTTTTTTAATTTCCAATTAGATAATTTATATTTACTTACATTATCAGTTAATATTTTTATTGTAACGTTAGTTAATTTATTAACATCTGGTATTAAATAAGAAGATGAATTATTAACGTTTTTATCATTTGCAAGAAGAATGGTCTTACCGTTTTCATCAGTATAAGTAATGTTTAAATCATACATAAGTTGAGGTGTTTTTATGGTAAATAGCCTTGGATTATTTTTGCTAGTTTCAACTGTTATTTTATCCGGTTTATTTTTAGCTTCTTTTACTTCTCTTACACTTACAGGACTATAATAACCTTTTACAGTAAATATGGTAGAAGCAAACTTTTTATTTTGATCTTTAGAATCTACAAAAGTCCATGAAAAAGGTGCAAAATTATCATTAATTTTAGCAGCGTTTATAATGTATAAATTTATTTTATATGTTTGATTTTGATTTTTTAAAGACTCGATTTTAATAGAAATTGAATTCGTATTTTTTTCAAATGTTTTTTCCTCTTGTTTTTTCCAATCTGAACCTACTAATTTATATAATACATACTTATATTTACCTGAATAACTTTTTACTTTACTACTTGGTTTTAAATTCATTACATAATTATTATTAACATCATAATAAGAATTTACACTAAAAGTATTATTTTTAACCAAGTTGCCAGGTAATTTTTTTAAAGTTAATTCATAAGCATAATCAATAAAAGATACGTTCTTAATGGTACATATAAAAGAAAAAGTTAAAATAAAACAAATAAGTATGCAAAAAACAATTAAAACTATGGCTTTTTTTACAACCATGTCATCAGCAAGCCTTGGCCTACCTACTTTGTTTTTAGTTTCTTCTTTTAATAACCAATCTCTCATGATTACACCTTCTTACTTTTATTTATCGTAGTCTAATATTTTTTTATGAATTCCAGGTTCTACCATATCAAGGGTACTTATACTTAAGTCCAATGACTGTTTATAATTTCCTAAAAAGAATAATTTTTCTGCTTTTACAAGACCATCATTAATAACCTGCTTAGATGAACGATATCTATTTCCATATACTATTGCATATTCTGATAATAACGCCAAACGAATCATTTGGCTAGTTGTATTATGGAGTTTAAACACTAAATCTCTTGCGGTGTCAACTCTTACGTTTAACGTATCCACGTCAAGTGGTTTTTTTGAAAGTTCTTTTTGAATTTCTTTTATTGCATCAGCCGCTTCTGTTAGTTCTACATAATAATTATCAGGAATAATTGGAAGTTTATTTTTCCTTATTTGATACTTTGACTGCTTTAACAATATTTTAATATCTTCAAGTTGACTTTTTGCCCTTTCCTCATCATCTTTTAAGTTTCCAACTCTTTGTAATAAATTACTAAGTTTTTCATTAAGTTTAGATAATTTCAAAGAAATAATCTCTAACTCTTGATTAAGCTTAGAATATGGAAATGAGTGATTTTTCTCAAGGGTTATAAGTTTTTCATAATCTTTATTTATACTATTAAATTCATTTGAAAAAAGTTTTATGGAGTCTATGGTATCATCAGTTAAACTATACTGATTTTTCATCTCCGGAATTTTACAAGAAATAGCTTTTAATATCTTATCAACATGAGAATTTTTTTTCTTAAAGGAAAGCAATCCTTCTTCATAATATTTTCTACTCAACTTTTCTGTTTCAAAATCATTAAATAAAGAATCAAAATATTCCAAGATGGTTTTAAGTTCAAAACTTACATCTTCTAAGTTAAGTACACGTACTCGATCAAAAATAGCATTAACTTTTTTTTCAGTTTCCATTATGTTATATTCAACGTTCAAATAATCTAACTGATAGTCTTCCCTAGTCATTTTTATATACTCGCTAGATACATCTTCGGTTCTTTTTGGAATAAGACTTTTTCCCATAAGCATTATCTCTGGTATTTCATTAATAACAATACTCATATGATCAATCATCTCAGTAAGTCCCTTAACAACGTATATAACTTCTTCATAGTCTTTTTTTTCCATCACTTCCTCAAATTCTTCAAAACGTCTTTCAATCGTTTCAAATTGAAGTTCAATGGTTTTTGCGGTTTCTTCATAATCTGCTTTTGTATCTTCAAAACGTTTCTTAAGTTTTCTATAAGTACTTTTTAATTTGGTTATTGTACTTCTATTTCTTTGTTCACTTGAAGTTATTTCTTTTATCTCAGACATGATGGTTTTTATTTTTATTTTTATTTCGTATAGCATAATTTCTATTTCTGTAATCTTTTTATAAACGTTTATTGGTTTACTTTTTTCTACCATAAAATCAGCTTCAATAAGCATGTCATTAACTTCTGGAATGGTTTCTTTTTCAATAACTTCAAATTTGAGTTTCCAATTGTTGTATTTTTCCTCTAACTTGTTATTTTTTACAAGTGCTTCAACCTTACTAAACTCATTTAATACAGGAACGTTTATTAGTAAATTTTTTTCTTTTTCTAATTCATTAATCACTTTAATCATTCTTTTTTTTCTTTTATTTTTAAAGACTGATAAAAAAGTTATTATAATAAACATAAAAACTATAATAATAGTACCAACGTATAAGCCTTTTACCATATGAATTATAACCTCCTACTATATAAATTATATTATCACAAATTTCGATAATTTGCAGCATATAAATACAAAATAAAAGCAAAAACGTAGATTTTTTTATTTTATTAATAAATATTGACTATTTTCATATAATTAGCTATAATTAATAACGCGTAAACTTTAAAGCAGCACCTTTTGAATTTAATAACGTGTTTGTTTGCATAATGAGTTATATGAGTAATCTTATAAGCTGCTAGGACGAAAGTATTAAAACAAACTCCCTATTAAATGGCAAAGGTCCTTTAGTTTACAAATAAAAACAAAGGAGGAAATGATATGTCAAGATATACAGGTCCTGTATATAAGAAAAGCCGTCATTTAGGTTTTTCGATACTAGAAACAGGAAAAGAACTTACTAAAAGGCCATATGGTCCAGGTCAACATGGAAATGATAAAAGACGTGGTAAAGCATCTGAGTATAAACTTCAATTAATGGAAAAACAAAAAGTTAGATTAATGTACGGAGTTAATGAAAAACAATTTAGATTAACATTTGAAAAAGCAGCTAAAATGAAAGGAATTCAAGGAGAAAACTTCCTTAAGTTACTTGAATCTAGATTAGATAACGTAGTATATCGTATGGGTATGGCAACAACAAGAAAAGCTGCCCGTCAAATAGTTAACCATGGACACATAACCGTTAATGGTAAAAAAGTTGATATTCCATCTTACCAAGTTAAACCTGGTGATGTAGTTGCCGTTAAGGAATCTTCAAAAGATCACAAAGCAATCTTAGAAGCTTTAGAAAAGATTAACAAAACAGTAGAATACGTTGATTTTGATAAAAAGAAGCTATCAGGAACTTACGTACGTATGCCTGAAAGAAGTGAACTTCCAGCAGACATTAAAGAATCAATGATCGTTGAATTCTACAACAAATAAGACTAAAAATTAGTCTTATTTTTATTTGCAATAAAAAACGTTGCCCGATATGACAACGTTACATATTATTGAGTTTTTTTGTATTAGGCAAAATAAGTTCCTTAATATCATCTGGGACCTTATCTATTGGAATGTTATTTGAAATAAGAAATGAACGATATTTTATAACATAAACCTCTAAATTATCTTTTATGTATTCATATAATTCGGTATCACTATCAATGGAATTTAAAAATTCTAAATTATTATGTAACAAGCTATTTAATCTACAGAACTTTTCTTCTACATCATCAACGTATCTCAAGTTATATCACCTCTTATTTCGTATACTTTAACAAAAAAGTTTTTATATGTCAAATAAAAAGGAGCTTTAACTCCTTAATTTTTTTAATAAATGTTCATATTTAAATAATGATACTAACATTACAAAACCGATAAGAACAAAAAACAATATAATTGGGATTTTTAAAAAACCATATGATAGTACTAAACCACCAGTAATTTTAAAATACATTAAATCATAAACCAAGGTTGAATTAAAAATAGTAGATATTAAATTATCATTAAAAGTATCAGTAAATTTAGAATGCTTACCCGTATTAATATTATAAATAAACATTGAAATTATTCCAACTATGATAGAAATGATAAAAGCTAAAAAATTAATTTCTTGAAAATTATTAACCAAAACTATTATGCTAAAAATACTAATAATGAGTGTTATAACTAATGCAAATATGTTGAACTTACTTACTTTTTTCATGAGTAGTGCTTGGTTTTGATTGTTCTTTTTCTCTTTTATTTTACTATTTATATATTTTGATAGTTCGTCATCTTTATCATTAATTTCTTTTAATAAATCCGTTACTTCATCAACGCTTAAATTTGAGCTGTTTTCAAGTAAAAAAGAAAATTTAACAACATCTCCTAAAACAAATGAATCATATATTTTATCAGCTTGTTGTTTTTCATCATTAGTGATTAAATCATTAATATCATTTAAAAAAAGTTCTGGTATTTTTATCTTGGAAGTTGTTTTCTGCTCTTTAAGAAATAATATACTTTCATCTAGTTCTTTTATTTTTTGTTTTATATTAAATACTTTTTTATTAGAATCATCTATCATTTTTTGATATATGCCTTTTTGTAATCTATATTTCCCCTTCTTAAAAAAGTTCATCTCAATAAAACTATATATTGTTATTATTCCATATATTCCAAATAAAAATGTTAAAATAAGTAAGTAATTAGGGTTAAAAATATTAAAAATAAGTAATGAAAAATAAAATAAACCATTTATTAGGTCATATATGTTTTTTATTTTTGTTCCATCTTTATTATATGTTAGTGCTAAATTTAAATTTTGGTTTATATATGCCATTGAACCATTATATATGTTTTTTATAAATTCTTTTGAAATTAAATCTTTTTTTATTTTTCTTAAATTATCGACTTCTTTTAAATCATATAGATAATCATCAAATATTTTTTTTAGTGTCACTTTTTCATTCTTACTTGAAAAGGCATATGCATCTTCATAAATTTTCTTTACATCTTTTAATTTTTCCTGCTCTAAATACTTATTATAATTATTTGTTAATGCTTTAATATAAGAAACGTATCCATATGCATTTTTTGGTGATAAATCAATAAACTTCTTACAATAAGATTCTGCTTTTTCATATTCTAAAGAATCAAAACAAAGTTCAATTTCTTCTTTTATCTTTTTTAAGGAGCCTTTGCTGGCTCCTTTACTACTTTTTTTCATGGTATATTTACCCCTTTAAAATTTTATTCTTTCTTTTACGTAACTAATAGCATCTTCAATGGATAAAGTAATTTGCTCCATAGAATCTCTATCTCTTATGGTTACGGTACCATTATTAATGGTATCATCATCTATTGTTACACACCAAGGAGTACCAATTACATCTTGCCTTCTATACCTTTTACCAATTGATCCAGTTTCATCATAAGTAGTCATGAATTCCTTTGAAAACAATTCATAAACCTCATTTGCTTTTTCATTATGATATTTCTTTACTAGTGGCAATACCGCTACTTTATATGGTGCTAAAAATGGTTTAAAATGCATTACTTCACGTACTTCATTATTTTCTAGAGTCTCACTTTCATAAGAATCAAATAAAATGGCTAGGACAGTTCTATCTAGTCCATAAGTAGATTCAATTATGTATGGAATAAACTTTTCGTTAGTTTCTGGGTCTAAATATTCAGTTGAAACACCAGAATATTCTTTATGTCTTGAAAGATCAAAATTAGTACGATTATGAGTACCATTTATTTCTCCCCAACCAAAAGGAAATTTATATTCAATATCACAAGCAGCTTTGGCATAGTGAGCTAATTTTTCATGATCATGATACCTTAATTTATCCAAAGGAAGGCCTAAATCAACATAGAACTTTTTACCATACTCCTTAAAGTATTCATATAGTTTTTCATCCTCACCTTTTTTACAAAATGTTTGATACTCCATCTGCTCAAATTCTATGGTTCTAAAAGTAAAGTTTCCTGGTGTTATTTCATTTCTAAATGCCTTACCAATTTGGCCTATTGAAAATGGTAATTTTGCCCTCATACTTCTTTGTACATTTAAAAAGTTAACATACTCTCCTTGAGCATTTTCAGGTCTTAAATAAACTATGTTTTTACTATCTTCAGTTACACCTCTATGAGTTTCAAACATAAGTTTAAATTGTCTTATTTCCGTAAAATCTGTCTTCCCACACTTAGGACATGGTACCTTATTCTCATTTATAAATTTAATCATTTCTTCATTAGTCATAGCATCCCCTATTGAGCTATTAGTAAAATCATTGATTAAGTTATCAGCCCTATGCCTTGTTTTGCAATTTCTACAATCCGTTAATGGATCCGCAAAAGATTCAACGTGGCCTGATGCTTCCCAAACCTTAGGGTGCATTAAAATATCTGCATCTAATTCATATGCATTTTTTCTTTCTTGAATAAATCTTTTTCTCCACGCATCTTTAACGTTATTCTTAAGCCTTGAACCAAGTGGTCCATAATCCCAAGTATTAGCAAGACCACCATATATTTCACTTCCTTGGTATATAAAGCCATATTGTTTACATAAATTAACCATCTTTTCCATATCAATGTTGTTCATTTTTACACCCCATTTTACATATTTTTGTTTAAATTTTTATGTTCTTTTATAATATCGTTAGTTAACTCATATGCACTTTTATCTAACACCAAACTTCTATTACCAGATTTTAATAAAATATCAGTACTATTTAAAAACGAAACACTAGCATCATCATTTCCTATAACATTTAAAACTATATTTTTAAATAAATTTATATCTAAAGGATTAGTATAAGATATATATAGTTCTTTTAATCCACTAATTTTTTCTGATTTATTTTCTTCGTTTTTTTCATATTCTAAGCCACTTGTTGTAAAATTAACTAATATTCTTGTTTTTCCATCAGATAAATATTTATTTACAGCTTCCTTCATATTATTTTCTAAAATTTGATCTATTTCCTCACGATATCTATTATATATTGGTTCTTCCATTTCAAATACAAAATCATCTGATTTTAAAACCACCATATGTTTATCCCATGCTTTTTCAGATACACGCATTAATTTTGACATGGTATTAATTTTATTTTTTCTTAAAAAATCTCCTAATATTGGTGCAATCATAGATGCATCATTAATTCTTTCATACCCTTCTTTTATATAAGCTTCTGTAGTATTTTCACGAATCCTATACATAAACCCTTCTTTTTCTTTTTCAAAAAGCTTTTTCATAATATAACCTCCTTTAAATAAAAAACTTCTAAATAATAAAGGGACGAGATAACCCGCGGTTCCACCCTTTTTATTCTAGAAGAATCATCTTTTATTATATTGCTGTTAGAGTTTCCAAGCTCCGTCATCACATTTACATAACGAAAGTATTATAACATACTTTATTTTATTTTAACAATATTTTTTAAAAAATCTTTACTTTTAAGATATAAGCCAGTGTATTTATCATAATATTCATTAATAAAATCATTTATTTCTTTTCTTACATCAGTTGAAATATCAAGTTTACTTATTCTTGAAATATCAACATATTTTAACATTCTTATTATTTTTATTGTTTTTTCATTTATTATGAATTCACCAGTATGATGCTTATTACATACAAATCCACCCTTATCTGAAGATAATGTTACTATATTTTTATTACCACAAATAACACATCCATCTAAAAATGGCGTAATTCCTAAAAAATCTAAATACTTAAGCTCTAAAATATTAGTTATGGACATTGGATCATAACCCTCTTCTATTTTTAAAATACTAGCAATATAAACATCATAAATAATTTTACTTTTTGATTGTTTTAAAACCTGGTTAGTTAATTCAGATATAAAATTAATATATGATATTTTTTCAATGTCTTTTTTAATATTAGTCAAAGGATTTATAATGTCGGCCGATATTAAAGTTGAAAGTTTTTCTTCTTTATAACTAATTTCAAAAGAGGCATAAGTAAATCTTTGGCTAACACTTCTTAAAGGACTTTTTAATCTTTTTGAACCCTTAGATAAAACACCAATAATACCATATTCTTTAGTTATAATATCTAATATTTTACTTGTTTCACCAAAAGATTTCTCCCCTATTATTACTCCTTCAATCGTTTTGATCTCCAAGTCTATCAATCTTCCCTTCAACCATTTGCTTATATTTAACAAAATATTCTAACTTACCTGTTTTCTTAAATAAGTTCCATACGTCTTTACTTGTCATATTAACCACCTTTCTATTAATATGGTGGAAATAAGATTATTTTTTTATACAAATATTTTCTTAAGTTTCTATTTTAGGTTTTATATTTTCTTCACTTAAACCAAATAATTGTGGTAATGTTTTTGTCATCTCAATAAAGTCTTGGAGGCTATAACCTAAACTTACTAAAGTATTATAATTATTTTTTATGTTTTTAGATAACGTATCATCTCTCATATTATTTAACGGATAAGCGTCAACTATTTTTTCTATATCTTCTTCTTTATAACCTAAATTTAACAATGTTCTTATACTATTTTCATATTTCATATTACTCACCTTCAATATTATAAAAACCTAGTTCTTTTAAATACTTTTCTTTATCTCTCCAGTTTTTAATAGTTTTTACAAAGATTTCTAAAAATACTTTTTTATTTATCATATTTTCTATATCATATCTTGCCTTTGATCCAATTTCTTTTAACATAGCACCTTGTTTACCGATAATTATACTTTTCATTGAATCACGTTCAACTATTATCGTTGCATTTATTATTGCTTTATCTTTTTTTAAGATGCAATTTTCAACTACACATGTTACGGCATGAGGAATTTCTTCGCTAGTTAACCTAAGTACTTTTTCTCTAATTAACTCTGCTATTCTAAATTCTAAAGTTGTATTTGTTAAATCTTCATCTGGAAAATATTTAACATTATCAGGTAAATAGTTTTTTAAAGTCTTTATAAGCTCATCTATGCCATCATTTTTTAATGCAGAAACAGGAATAATTTCTTTAAAATCATAAAGTTCATTATAAGATAATATTATTTCAAATAGTTTTTCCTTTTGTATTCTATCGACTTTATTTAGTATTAAAAAAACCGGCTTTTTTATTTCTTTTAACTTATTAATAACATATTTGTCTCCAGCACCTATTTTTTCAGTAACATCGACCAAAAACAAAATAACATCAACATCATCTATTGAATAATAAGCTTCTTCATTAAGTCTTTGGCCAAGTTTATGCTTAGGCTTATGAATTCCAGGAGTATCAACAAATACTATTTGTGAATCTTCATCATTATATATACCTTGAATATTATTTCTAGTTGTTCCTGACTTATCAGAAGTTATTGCTATTTTATGTCCAACTAAAGCATTAATGAGTGTTGATTTACCAACGTTTGGTCTTCCTGTTAAACTTACAAATCCTGATCTCATAAAACCACTCCTTAACTAAAATAATTATAGCACTATAAAATATATTTTCAAAATTTTTTTATATCTTAAATCATGTAAAAAAAGAATTAGTTTAAAGCTAATTCCTAAATCATCTTAAACAATAAAATTATTTTTGGTAAAAAAACATATATTCCTACTCCTAATGCCGTAAAAGCTGATATAACAACAGCTCCTGCTGCAGTATCTTTAGCTACCATAGCAAGAGGATTAAATTCTTGGGTAAACATATCAACTGCTAATTCAATTGCAGAATTTAAAAGCTCTGATGATATAACTAAGGCTACTACAAAATAAATTAGTACCCATTCTTGAATCGATAGCTTAAAGTAAATACCTAAAATAGTAACTAGTATAGTAGCTATTATATGAATTAAAAGGTTCTGTTCACGATTAAAAAAACTTTTTATTTTTTTCATATTAATTACCTAAATAACGATACTATTTTTGGAACAAACACAACAAGCCACATTCCAAATGCAGTCATATCTGCTATAAAACAAGCTGCTGATGCTGTATCTTTAGCTACTTTTGCAAGTGGATGGTATTCTTCCGTTACCATGTCTACAACCGCTTCTATAGAAGTGTTAAACAACTCTGCAACCAATATTAAAGCTCCCATAACAAGCGTTATTACCCATTGTATTGGACTTATTCTAAATCCAAAACCACATGCAATTATTATAACCATAACAATTACATGTAAAAGTAAACTTTGTTCATGTAAATATGCGTATTTTAAGCCGTCAAAAGAAAATTTGAAACTTTTTAAAATCCTTTTAAATCCAAGTTTTTTTAAATTAAGTGACTCTACGTATTTTCCTCTTGATATTTCAACGTTAACTTTCTTTTTTGATGCCATAATTATTCAACAACTCCTTTTGCAAATTAAACATTTTTCTTTCATCTTCTTCTTTCATATGATCATATCCCAGCAAATGAAGTAAGCCATGAACTGCTAAAAAACATAATTCTCTTGTTTTACTATGACCGTAATCTTTTGCTTGTTTTATTACTTTATCATATGAAATATAAATATCACCAAGTACTCTAACATCTAAAGTAGGACCCTCTTTATAATCTTCTAAGGCAAACGTTATTACGTCAGTTGCCCTATCAATATTACGATACTTTTTGTTTAATTTATGAATTTCATCATCATTTATGATTATAACATTAAACATAACATTTTTCAATTTTAATTCTAAAGTACAATAATTTATAAATTTTTCCATTACATTTTGTTCTTTTATATCTTTACCATATTTATTAATAACATCTATATAATTCACCAAATAATCCTCCAAAAATTAAATTTAAAAGCTAAATATATAATAACTAAAATTATAAATAATGACAATACATCCAAAAAGATTTGACTTTTCATGAACTTAGGTAGCCTTAATTTTATCCTATTTTGTAATTTATAAACAAGATAACCTAAAACTCCACCAACAGTATTCAATATAACATCATCAATGTCTGCTGTGCGACCAATAACGCTTTGTGTAAACTCTATTGCACATGATACTATAAAAGATAATAACAATGTAGGAAAAAAAGTTTTATTTTTTATATAATTAGAAATAAAAATACCAAAAGGTAAAAAAAGTAAAATATTTCCAATAACGTTTTTAAAAAATAATTTTGAACTAACATCATATCTAAAAATTTCTCTAAAAGGAATTAAATTATTAGTACCATAACTATTATCTTGGAATGTAACAATATAATAAAGAAGTAATAAGTAAATAATAAAACAAAACATAGTTATTTCTTTATAAAATACTAATTTTTTCTTATTACATATTAAATAAGTTATTCGAATTGAAACTATTATAATTGTAAATATAAAAATCATTGGCCAAACATTATGAATGGCATTAAAAAACATATCAAGCATATTAACCTCATTACTCTTCGTTTCCTTGCTTCATTAATAAACTCGGATCCGTTTGTCTATAATCTGTTATGTTTTCATACACCTTAAAAAAGACATCTACTATTATTTTACTATCATTTGATGTAAAATTCAAAGTTTTTTTACTAATAATGTATTCATCACTGTCAAGAAAAGATTCAATTTTTTTCTCCGCTACTTCTTGTGCTTTTTTTATTGCTTCATCACTTGTTAAAATTTGCTTTATAACTTTAGTTTTACGTTGTTTTTCCATACTTATTTCAAAAGGAAAAATTTTATCTTTGATTAGAGTTTTTTTCTTTTCTAAATAGGAAGAAGTATAATTTTTTTTAAGTGAAAAACTCTTATTTAAAAAATCTAATATATAATTATTTTTCATTTCATCAAGATATCTAACTTCTTCATAATATAATGGATATTCAACTTTAACGTTATACCATGTTTCTGCGTATACAACTCCTTTAGCAACAACTTGTCCCTTAACTGTTTCGTCTTTAATTATATCACCAGAAACTATAATATCACCTTGCTCAACATAATCATTTTTCTTTTTTACAATTACTCCAGAAGAAGCTTCTATTTTTTTTATTATTCCACTTTTTTTAGCAACTATGTGACGATTTTCTATTTGTTCTTGTTTTTTATTAATCTTTCTTTCTGTTATTTTAACTACTAACTTACTGCCTAACCTTTCAATTTCAAGCCATTCTAGATCTTCTTTATTATCCTTTAATATTTTGTTTATTATTTTTTTTCTTTTACTAAAATTTGGTATAAGTGAAAATCTTTTTATTCCATAAGAATTTAATTATTCTTTTACTAAATTTCTTATTTTACTATCATTATGAACAATTTCTAAATCAAA
>CAMFOH010000009.1 GCA_945969495.1 uncultured Mollicutes bacterium | reverse complement strand
ATAGTTTTATGGCTGCGTTTGAAAATAACCCTGATTTTAATCCATCAAACGAAAATTGCTTAACGGGACCATTTACAATTGGATAAGATGTTGTAAGTGATTGGAATAAAACTGGATGGGGTGAAATTACCTATCAAAAAGGTTATACCTTATCATCAAATACGTGTATTGCTAACTTAATTAAAAATTATTTATCGAAAAAAGAATTAATGGACTATTATAAAAAGTTAGGTTTTGGCTCTCTTACCGGAATTGATTTACCAAATGAATATGCTGGAAAAGTCGACTTTAAGTATGATGTTGAAGTAGTAAATGCTGGATTTGGCCAAGGTATAACAACAACACCTATTCAACAAATTAAGGCATTAACCGCTATATCTAATAATGGTATTCTATTAAATCCTTACGTAGTTGAAAAAACAGTTAATTCCTCAACTGGTGAAGTTACATATAAAGCTGAAGTAAAAGAAGGTGAAAGAGTTGCCTCTTCCTCAACGATTGAAAAAATTAAGAATCTTATGTATTTGGTAGTAAACAGTGATTCTTCTGAAACGACTGGTAGTAGTTATAAAATGGAAGGTTATGATCTTATAGGAAAAACAGGTACAGCTCAAATAGCAAATCCAAACACTGGTAAATACTATGATGGAAAGTATGATTACATTACTTCTTTTGCAGGTATGTATCCAAAAGATGATCCTAAAGTTATTGTTTATGTTGCAATGCAAAGAAGTTATAATTCAAAAGTTTTGCCAGAGACGGTAAAGACAATCGTAAAAGATACCGCTAAATATTTGGGTATTTTTGAAGAAACGCCAGAGTTAAATAAAGAAGTTAATACATATACTTTTGAAAATTATAAAAATAAACAAATAGAAGATGTAAAAAAAGATTTAGATTCTATTGGTGCAAGTTACGTGGTATTTGGTAATGGGTCTAAGGTAACAAATCAGTATCCAGTAAAAAACACAAAAGTAAATACAAAAGATAAAGTATTTATATTTACGAATGATACTAATGTTTTAATGCCAGATTTAACTAGTTATTCATTCAAAGATGCTAAAGTAGTTCTTAGTATGCTAAATATAAAATATAAAGTAGAAGGAAACGGATACGTAGTAAATCAAAGTATAAGTCCTGGAACAATTGTAACAGATGATATGGAAGTAATATTATATTAGTTAAAATAGCAAAAATATAAATAAAGAAAAAAAAGAAGGACAAAAAAGGATAAATCTAAATTAGATTTATCTTTTTTGCATTAAAAAAATAAGCAAAAAAAGTAATTTTGTAATTTGAAAAGAAAAGAATAAAGTAGTATTATTCGGTCAAGAAAGGAAAAAATATATGAATACCAAAGAAATAAAAGAAGAAAAAATAATACCAATGACGTATGATAAGATGTTCAAAAGCGTATTAACAAGTAGGGAAGCAAGAGAGTATTTAGTAGATATAATAGCAGGTATAACAGGATTGCCTAAGGACAAAGTAAAAAAAGATATGGTATTTAAAAATACAGAACATCAATTAACATCAATAAGTGAAAAAAAGAAAATAAGTGATATGGTAGTAGAGGTATCATATGGGGTAATAAACCTGGAGATGAATAAGTATTACTATGAGGGATTATTAGATAGAAACCATGAGTACATATCAAAAATAAGAGAAAACATAATAAAAGAGGAAGCAGCATATGAAGATATGAAAAAAGTAATACAAATAAATTTTGATGATTATAATATATATAAAGATAAAAGGGCAATACTAAAGTTTGAGATTATGGATGAGACAGGATTAAAAGAAGGAGTAATGATAGAAAGTTATCACGTGATACTTCCAAACGTAAAAGAAAAGTATTATAATGAAAATAGCAAAGACGAGTTAATAGGAAAGTTGGTGATAATGGTTATGGAAAATAGTAAAGAGTTACAAAAATTAATAGAAGAAAACATGGAGTTAAGACCTGTTGGAAAAAAGATGGTAGAAATAAGTAGAGATGAAGAATTACAAGGAATATATGATGGAGAAGAACATTTAAGAAAAGTAAGAAACTCACTTGTAGCATCGGCGTTAAAAGAAGGATGGAATAAAGGAATCAAGGAAGGTAAGGAAGAGGGAATAAAACAAGGTATAAAAGAAGGAATAGAAAAAGGCATAGAAAAAGGGATGCAACAAGGACTAGAACAAGGGATAGAACAAGGGATAGAACAAGGAAAACGAGAAGCTACTATAAAAACTGCCGAGAATTTATTAAACAAGGGTATAGATAAAAATATTATTTCAGAATGTACGGGTCTATCTACCAAAGAAATTGATAATTTGAAATAAAAGGCAAAAGTATGTTTTTGCTTTTTATTTTATTATATTAATGATATACTTATTTTATAAAAGGAAGTGCACCATTATGAAAAAAGTTGAATTATTGTCACCTGCGGGTAACATGGAATCTTTAAAAGCTGCGATAGAAGCTGGTTGTGATGCTGTTTATTTAGGTGGAAAAATGTTTGGTGCTAGAAGTTATGCTGAAAATTTTACTAATGAAGAGTTGATACAAGCGATTAGATATTCTCACTTATATGGAGTTAAGGTGTATGTAACGATTAATACTATTGTGTATGAAAGAGAAGTTATTAACTTTGTTAATTATGTTAGATTTCTTCATCAAAATAATGTAGATGCAGTAATAATACAAGATCTTGGAATGCTCGATTTATTAAGAAAGAAATTTCCTAATTTAGAATTACATGCTTCAACTCAAATGCATATTCATAACTATGAAGGAGCTTTATTTGCAAGTAAAATGGGAGTAAAAAGAGTCGTTATGGCAAGAGAAACTCCGCTTTGGATAATTGAAAAAATAAAACGAGAATTAAAAATTGAAGTTGAAGTATTTGTTCATGGAGCTTTGTGTGTGAGTTATTCTGGTCAGTGTTTAATGAGTGCTCTAATTGGAAATAGAAGTGGTAATCGTGGAACTTGTGCTCAGGTTTGTCGTAAACCTTATGATTTATATGATGATAATAATAAAAAACTAAATAAAAAAAAGTATTTGTTAAGTACTAAAGATTTATGCACACTAAATAACTTAGATAAGCTAATTGAAATAGGTGTTGATAGTTTTAAAATTGAAGGAAGAATGAAAAGACCAGAGTATGTTTATTTAGTGACAAAAATTTATCGTAAGGTAATAGATGATTACATGTTAACTGGTAACTTAAAAGTAAATAATACGGATATTATAGAACTTAAAAAGATGTTTAACAGAGATTTCACAAAAGGTTTTATGTTTAAAGAAGAAAATAATAATTTTGTTTTTCAAAAAAGACCAAATCATAAAGGAATAAAAATTGGAAAAGTAATTAATTATGAACATGGAAATTTATATATTAAATTAGAATATAATATTAATTTACATGATGGTCTTAGAATAGAAGATGATAAAGAAGATATGGGACTTGTTATAAACAAAATGTTTATAGATGATAAAGAAGTAAAGCAAGCTAAAAAAGGGGATATTATAAAAGTTAGATATGATAAGTTTATTACTCCTGGTAAAGATGTTTTGTTAACTACAGATATAAATCAAATGAAAATAATTGATCAAATATTAAAAAAGCCAAGTAGAAAAGTTTTAATAGAAATGAAGCTTCGTATTAAAACAAATGAAAACATACTAATTAAGGTGAAAGATGGTATTAATGAAGTTATATTTAAAACAGATTTTATTGTCCAAAAATCCACTAATAATCCATTAACTAGAAAACAGGTAATTAATCAGATGAAGAAGACTGGAAATACGATTTATAATGTTCAAAATATTTTTATAGACCTAGATGAGAATGTTTTTGTTAATATAAAGGATTTGAATTCGTTAAGAAGGAAAGTACTTTGTTTATTAGATGAAAAAAGAATGTATAAAACTCCTTTTGAAGAAAGAGAATATGACATAATTGTTCCTTCTTTTGAAAAAGTAAATAAAAAATCAATACTAATAGATAATAAGAAAGATTATTATAAGAATATTAATAGCGATGTTATTTATACGAATAACAAAGAACTTTTAAATTATAATAATGTATTTTTTAGATTGCCTAGAGTTATAGAAAAATACCCAAAAACTGATAAACAAGTTTTAATAACAGAAATAGGAGGCATTGTTAAATATAAAAATTTTGAAACCGATTTTTCTTTTAACGTGGTAAACTCATATACCTTAGCATTTTTACATTCGTTAGGTTCAAAAAAAGTAACATTATCTTATGAACTTACCATTAATCAGATAAAATTAATAATTGATAGTTATATTAAAAGGTATAAAAAATATCCTAATTGTGAAGTTATAATTGATTCTTATCCAGAAGTTATGGTATCTAAATTTGATTTAAATAAAATGTATGGTGTTAAACAATCCTACTTAAAAGATGAATATAATAATAGATACATGGTTAAAAGTAATGATAAGTTTATGACGATTTATAATTATAAAAAGGTATTTTATAATAAGGATGAGTTATATAAAATAGGAGTTAATTATCTAAGAGAAAACTATAAATAAAAAGAATTATTTTTTAACAATTATTACGTGTGTATAATTGTTTTTTTTCTTGAATTATAGTACAATAAAAAAAGAATAATAGAAGAAAGTAGGGACACTAATGGATACTGATAGAAAAATAGCTTTTTTAGAACAATATGGAGTTGATGCAAGAACTAGTATAGAAAATATGATGGGAATTGAGACTTATGATGAAATTATGAATGACTTTTATGATAGTTTACCACAAGAATTGTCAAAAATAGATAATTTTAAAAATATTGGTGATATGCCAAATTATGCAATATTAGTTCATGCTATGAAAAGTAATGCAAGGAGTTTTGGTTTTACTAAATTAGGTGATATAGCTTATGCTCATGAAATGGCAAGCAAGGCTAATGATGTTAATTATGTTAATGAACATTATAATGAATTTTTAAATGCTGTAAAAGAAGTTCAAGAAATAATAAGTAAATATAAAACTATATAGCAAAACTAAAGGGGAGGTGCTTTTTGTGACTGAAGAAATACTTAAGGAAAATGTTTTAAAATTAATGTCTGATAACTCAATGGATGTTTTATTATTTGATGCTTTTAATGATGAATTAATATGTTATTCATTAGTAGATGGTAAATTTACCATCGAAGAAAAAAAATCTTTTGCTGGATATTTAGAGGAGCTAAAAACAAATATTGAAGAACAATACTTTAAATCATACATGAATTTTATCTCAATACCTAAATTAGAAGAAGCTAAAAAAAGCGGAAAGGAAAAAGTAACTTTTACTTATAAAACTTTAAATAATAAGACATACATTAATACATCAATGCTTATAAATACTAATTCGGGTTATGCTGTTTTAGTTTTAAGACAGGAGCAAAAAGATAATTTTTCAAATGATAAAGTTGAAGAAACAATTAGATTTAATAGTTTGATTGATTCCTTATCAGACGCAATTATTAAAATACAAAACGTTTTTAGCTTAGATCAAAAATCATTATCAAACATAAATAACATTGAAGATTACATAAATTCAATTTTTGAAATTTTAACCAGTAATTATCCAGAACTAAAAAAATCAATAAATAAAGTTTATGCAAACGTAACTTCGAGAAAAGAAGACACAATTTTAATTGTGGATGATGATATGGTTACAAGAAACATGATTAAAAAGTTGTTTGATGAAAATTATAAAATTGTTACAGCTAATAATGGTAAAGAAGCTATAGAGTATTTAGATGAAAATGCAAGTAAGGGAGTTTCTTCTTCATCTGACCATGTTATTGGAATATTTCTTGATTTAACAATGCCAGTTTTAGATGGGTTTGCAGTCTTAGAATATTTAAGTAAAAAAAATTATTTAACAAGAATTCCGGTTATAATTATTTCTGGAGATTATGAAAAAGAAACTAAAGCAAGAGTATATAATTATAATATAGCTGATATGTTAGAAAAACCTTTTGATTTTGAAGTTGTAAAACATAGGATAGGAAATTTTATTAATCTTTATAAATCTAGTAACTCTTTAAGTAATTTAATAAATGTTCAAAGTGAAGAATTAAAGGATTTAATTAATATTTTTGTTGATGCATACCTTTATGATTATAAACAATCGATTGAAATGGTAAATAAATATATTAAAGTTCTTGCAACTAAGGTTATGCAAGATTATCCAGAATATAATTTAAGTAGTGATTTAGTAGATAAAATGGCCGATGCTTCAATATATTATGATGTTGGTTTTTATTCAATTCCAAGATTAATATTAAGTAAGGCTAATGATTTTACAAAAGACGAGATAAATAAAATAAAAAATTATCCTTTGTTTGGTGCTAAAATGACAGATTATCTACTTGGTTTAACTAGTGATTCATTATATAAAAAATATTGTGCTAATATTACAAAATACTATCATGAAAATTATGATGGAACTGGCTATCCTGAAGGATTATTAGGAGATACAATTCCTTTGGAATCTCAAATAGCAGCAGTTTGCATTATGTATAATAATTTAAGAAGAAAATCTCATGCGGTAACAAAAGATACTATTATTGATAAGTCAGGAACTATGTTTAATCCTAAAATAGTAGGAAGTTTTATGAAAGTAGCGGATGAGTTTGAAAAAATATCTTAATTAACGTAAGGAGGAGTTTATCTTGCGAATTTCTTTATTTCCTAGTATAGGTTTAACAATTTGTGGATTAGTATTTTTATCTCTTATTATGCTAATGTATCTTTCAAAGAAAAAATATGGTAGTTTAGAAAATACAATTTATCGCTTTATGCTTATTTTAACAATGTTTCTTTTGTTTATAGAACTTTTTTTTGCAATATCTATGTGGAAAACAACTACTATTGGAGTGATTAATGAAATTTTAGCAAGACTATATATTTTAGGGTGCATAATTTGGGTGACTTGTTTAATTTTTTATGTATGGAGTCTTGGTAAAAGAAATGCAACCAAAAAAAATGATAAAAAATATAAATTAAGAATTACTTTAATTTTATTTGTTATAGTTTCTATTTTATTTATGATATCTTGTATGCTTCCCGTTACTTATAGTGGAGGTAATGGAGATTTATACGTAATTGGTGGTAAAGCAGTTTATGTTTTAAATTTAATTGGTTTTGTTATGATAATTGTTTTACTTTTTGCATTATTAAATAATAAAACAGATATTACTTTAAAACAAAAATTACCTCTTTATTTTGCGTTTATCTTGTTTGTTGGAACAACTGCTGTACAATGGATTATTAACTATGATTTTAATGACCATACATACATCTTTTCTGTTGCCATGGTAGCAATGTATTTTACGATAGAAAATCAGGATAATAAACTTATTAATGAATTAGAAAGAGCCAAAGATGAAGCTATTTTAGCAGACAACGCCAAAACTGAGTTTTTATCAAACATGTCTCATGAAATAAGAACTCCAATGAATACTATCTTAGGTTTTAGCGAATCACTTTTAAAAGAAAAAGAGTTGACTAAGGAAATCGTAAAACGTGACATAGAAAGTGTTCATGATGCTAGTGTTAACCTATTAGATTTAATAAACAACATTTTAGATATTTCAAGAATTGAATCAGGAAAAGAAGTAATACAGGAAAAAGAATATTCTTTAGAATCGCTTATTTTTGAAATTAATAGTACGATTTGTTCAAAGATAAATAAAAATGATTTAGAGTTTAAAATAAATGTTAATGAAAATTTACCTGCTAAGTTTTACGGAGATCAGTTAAAGGTTTATAAAGTAGTTGTTTTAACCTTAATAAATGCTATAAAATATACTAATTATGGAAAAATAACATTAGATGTTGATGGTAACTTGCAAGATGATTTTTATACTCTTAGTTTTGTTATATCAAATACTGGACATGCTATGAAAACCGAGGATTTTGAAAAGGATTTTAATGACTTTGTTAAACTTGGAAATAGTACTCAAAATAACATAGATAGTGTGACTTTAGGACTTATAATTGCAAAAAGGTTACTGCTTATGCTTGGGGGAGATATAAGATTTCAAAATGAAGCTGGAAAAGGAACGAAATACTTTATTTCCATAAACCAAAAAGTAGTATCTTCTTTAAAAGTTGGAAATATATTTGAAAATTCAAACGAGAATATTTCATCTAACGATAAGTTACTTGATTTATCTGATAAGTGTATTTTGATAGTTGATGATAATAAGGTTAATATTCAATTAGCTAGTAAACTTCTTAGTCAATATGGTTTTAAAATTGAATCAGCATTAAGTGGCTCTGAATGTTTACAAATGATTAAAAATAAGAAATATGATTTGGTTTTTCTTGATCATATGATGCCAGAAATGGATGGGATTACAACCATGAAGTTATTGATTAGTTCTGGTTATAGTATACCGCCTGTTATTGCACTTACTGCTAACTCTTATGATGGATTAAAAGAAAAGTATGTTAGTGAAGGTTTTAGCGATTATATATCAAAACCAATTAATTTTAAGGAACTTAATAAATTAATAATTAAATATTTTAGTAATGAAGGAAAATAGAAAGGAGTAATATATATGTTAGCAGGATTAATGCTTACTATCGGAAGCTTATTATTCGTAATATTATTATTTATAGTATATTTTTCGAAACAAAGGTTTTTATCAATAAGAAATAAAATATATCGATACATGCTAATCGTTGAAATAGTACTACTAGTTTCTGAGATAATTGCTTCTTTCATGGTTTATTATTGTAATAATGAGATTCTTAACTTATTTATGTATCGTCTACATTGGTTTACTGGAATAATTTGGTTCTCATTGTTATACTACTATAGCTTAGTATTTTTGGGTAATTTAAACGCAAACAATTTATTTGAAATAATGCGTATGAATAAAAGAACAAAGATTATGTCAGTTATTTTTCTTATTTCTAGCATATTATACTTTTTTGTTCCATTTGAAAGATTAAAGGCTAATAATATTTCATACATACCAGGAGCAGCTTCTTATTTTGTTTTAGCATTTTGTACTTTTGTTGTTTTTTCAATAGCAGTATATACACTTAAAAAAGGTAAGCAAGCTCCACTTAGAAAAAAAGTTTCGATTTGGTTAATGATAATAGAACTTGTAATTATTTTTGTGTTACAACTTTTATTTCCTTATATAGCATTTTCTCCTATCGGAGCAACTGTACAGATGTTTTTCTTGTATTTTAACATTGAAAATCCAGATTTAAAAATAATTAGTGAGTTAGAAACAGTAAAAGATGAAATAGAAAAATCGAATAAAGCAAAATCTGATTTTTTGTCAAATATGTCACATGAGATAAGATCTCCGATGAATGCTATCGTAGGGCTAAGTGAAAGTCTTCTTAATGATCCTAACTTTGATTCAAAAAGTGCAAGGGAAGATATAAAACACATTTCGTCTGCAGGCAATAATTTACTTGATATTATAAATAATATATTAGATATTTCAAAAATTGAATCTGGTAAAGAAACACTTGATTTGAAGGAATACTCAATTGGTAGTATCGTAATGGAACTTTCTAGTATAATTGAAGCAAGAATCGCAGATAGACCAATTAAATTAATAGTAGATGTTGATTCTAATATACCATCTAAGTTATATGGAGACTCTACTAAATTATTTCAAATTTTACTTAATATATTAACAAATGCAGTTAAGTATACCGAAGTTGGAAAAATAAAACTTACGATTACTGCAGACGTTAATAATGACGATGCTAATTTACATTTTAAAGTAGCGGATACAGGTTATGGAATAAAGAAAGAAGATTATGATAAATTATTTGAAAAATTTACCAGGCTAGAAACAGCAACTCAAAACGAGATTGAAGGAACTGGTTTAGGACTTGTAATAACAAAAAAATACGTTGATTTAATGGGCGGAAAAATTTGGTTTGAAAGTGAATATGAAGTTGGGACAACATTTTTTGTTGATGTCATTCAAAAAATTATTGATAAAAAAAGCTTAGGTCTAATAGCAGAACCACAAAAATCTGACCAAGAAATAAGTTATATTGATTGTTCTGGTAAAAGGGTTCTTATAGTAGATGATAATAAGCTTAATATAAAGGTAGCAACAAGACTTTTAGGGCCTTATAATTTTACCATAGATACTTCATCCTCTGGTAAAGATTGTATATATAAAATTAAGGAAGGTACTAATTATGATATAATATTCTTAGATCATATGATGCCAGAAATGGATGGAATAGAAGTTCTACATGTTTTAAGAAAACTAAAAGAATATGAAATACCTCCAATAATAGCTTTAACAGCCAATGCCATAACTGGTATGAAAGAAATGTATTTAAAAGAGGGATTTGATGATTATTTATCAAAACCTATAAATGTTGCAGAACTAAATAAAATAATTGAAAAGTATTTTAAAGAAAATAGAAAGGAATGATTTTATGAAACGCTTTTTAAATTTATTTGTTTTAATATTATTAGTAGTTATACTTAGTGCCTGCACTCAAAAAAAAGCACTTTCAACAAAGGAAATATCAGATAAATTATCTAATAATGGATTTATCATAACTGATGTTACTAATCAAATGGAAGATTCAAATATAAATTATGTTGCTTCTGCTAATAATGGAAAATTTCAAATAGAATATTATGTTTTTGTGGATGTAGATAATGCAAAAAAAGCATATGAAAGCAATAAAGCAAGTTTTGAAAATAATAAGACTAAAGGAAAAGAAAAAGAAGCTGAAACATATCAAAAGTACACTCAGGAATTAAGTGATACGTATAATCTTATAGCAAGAATAGATAACACTCTTATATATTCCTCTGTAAATATTGAGTATAAAAAAGTTTTAAATAAAGTTATTAAAGATTTAGGATATTAATAATTTGATTATTAAAATAAAAAACTAACCAAAAAAGATTTAGTTAGTTTTTTTTATTATTTTTATATTTTTTAGGTTTATTATTAACTTTTAAATTTGGAAAAGACTTAATTAATCGTTTGTTAAATTTAGATTTTTTTATTAGAGTTTCTTTAACCTTTGTAGTTATTTCTGCCGTGTTATCTTTTTCTTTTGTGAGAGTAGTATTTTTAAATCCTAATATTATTTTAAATGAGATAATGTTATCAATTAAAAATAATATAAAAATAATTATTGCTATAACGTTTAATGAAGCAGTTGATATAAATGATAAAAGTTTTAATATAAAAGGATTTATAAAGTACATAAGAATAATCCCACCAAAACCAAACGGAATCATAGTTTCTAAACAAATTCTTCCATTTATATTAAACTTATTATTACTATAATCCCACCATCTTGCATTAAATAACTTTTCCATTATAAAACTAGTAAAGTATTCGATAATAGAACAAACAACAACCGCCATAACAAACAAGGCCAATGGATCTTTTAAATACTTGTTTAATAAAATTATCATTAATACTGCAGCGGTACCATAAATAGGACAATATGGACCAATTAAAAACCCACGATTAACGAATCTTTTATGATGTATATATTCTGTTATAATTTCAATTATCCATCCAATAAAAGAATATATTATGAATAATAAAAAATAAATAAAAATACTGATAATACCACTTCCTAGCTTCTTAATATGATTATACCATTTAACTATTTGATTTTAAAGTCAAATAAACAAAATAATTTTAAATAAATATAATCCCTTTCGAGTGTTTTTAAAATCTATGTAGAAAAATATAATTGAAAGGAAGATTATTATGTTAACTTTAAAAAATATTAAAAAGATATATGATAATGGAAACATTGTATTAAATAACATTAATTTAAATTTTAGAAAAAATGAATTTGTAACAATATTAGGCCCTTCAGGTAGTGGTAAAACAACCCTCTTAAATATAATTGGCGGTCTTGATCGCTATACTACTGGAGATATTATAATTAATGGTATGTCAACTAAATATTTTAAAGATAGAAACTGGGATTCTTACCGTAATTCTTGTATTGGTTTTATTTTTCAAGATTATAATCTAATAAAGCATTTATCTGTTTATAAGAACGTTGAAATGTCACTTACTTTATCAGGAGTAAAAAATAAAAAAGATATGGTTGTTGAAACATTAAAAAAAGTTGGTCTTGAAAAACATATACATAAAAAACCTAGTGAATTATCTGGAGGTCAAATACAAAGGGTTGCTATTGCACGGGCACTTGTTAATAATCCTGAAATTATTTTAGCAGATGAGCCAACAGGAGCACTTGATTCACAAACAAGTACTGAAGTAATGAAAATAATAAAAGAAATATCAAAAGATAAACTTGTTATAATGGTAAGTCATAATGAAAAACTAGCTTACCGATATTCAAGCAGAATAATTAATATTAAAGATGGCGTCATTATAAATGATAGTAATCCTTTAAATGAAAATAAGAGTAATAAAAAATTCAAAATAAAAAAAACAAAGATGAGCTTTCTAACTGCCTTAAGTCTTAGTTTAAATAATATTAAAACAAAAAAAGCTAGAACATTTTTAACTTCTATTGCTTCTTCAATAGGAATAATTGGCATAGCGGTTATCTTATCTATTTCAAATGGATTTAAAAAGCAAATAGATAATTATGAAGCGGGTGCCTTAACCTCTTTTCCTATTACTATTACAAGTAGTTCTTTTTTAGAAAATGGTAGTGTTTTAGAAAAAGAAGATGATTTAAGTACTTATCCATCCAACAATATTTTATACTCTTATAATTATAGTAATAATGAAACTATTCATAAAAATAAAATAGATAATAATTATATAAGTTGCATAGAAAAAATAAGTAATAAATATATAAATACAATTTTTTATGATAGGATAATTAATTTGAATATATTAACTTTTAATGGGGTTTTATATAAGGAATTAAATAATAAGTTAGTTAATTTAATTGAATTACCACAACAGTCATACTTAAAAGAAAATTATGATTTATTAAAAGGAGATTATCCATCTAAACCTGAGGACGTAGTTTTAATAGTAGATAATAAAAATAGAGTTGATATTAATTTATTAAAAGCTTTGTTTTGTAACTCTTTAGAAAAAATTAACTTTGACGAAATAATTGGTCAAGAATTTAAGTTAGTAAAAAATGATGATTTTTATAAAAGGGTAGATGATAATGTTTATGTAAAAAATGATGTTAATAAGGAACTTTACGAAATGAAAAGCAATAAAACATTAAGGATAGTTGGAATACTAAGACGTAAAAAAGGTAATAACATATTAGAAACAAATACTTCTTCTAATGATATTTCAAAAATTGGTTATACAAACGAGCTTGTTAAGCAAATAATAAAAGATAATAAAAATAGTAACATTGTAAATTCTCAAATTAATTCTTCTGGTATTGTTTTTATGGGAAAAATAGAATTTGATAGGGCTGGAATAACAAAGCAAGAAGCACTTACTATGCTTGGCGAAAATGATATTCCTTCTGCGATTTATATTTATCCAAAGGATTTTAAAAGTAAAGATAAAATTATCAATTATTTAGATAGATATAATAAAAATAAACCAAAGGATGAAAAAATAATATATAGTGATTATGCAAAAGAAATAATTAATCTATCAAAAAAAATAATGGATGCTATTACAATAGTACTAATAGTCTTTTCATCTATTTCACTAATAGTTTCATCTATCATGATAGGAATAATAACTTATATATCAGTAATTGAAAGAACTAGAGAAATAGGTATATTAAGGAGTTTAGGAGCAAGAAAAAAAGATATATCAAGGGTATTTAATATGGAAGTATTAATAGTTGGGTTATCAACCGGTATTATTGGTATTGTTATTGCTAAATTAATGATTATTTTTATAAACCTTATTTTATATAAGTTAACGGATTTAAAAGATATTGCTATGTTAGATTTAAAACATGCTTTTATATTAATAATTATAAGTACTTTACTTACGCTTTTAGGTGGTTTTATTCCTGCTAAAAAAGCAAGTAAAAAAAATCCAGTTGAAGCATTAAAAAGCTAATGATATAATGAATTTGGTGATTAAATAATGAAAGTTTTAAGTATAAAAGAACCATTTGCTTCTTTAGTTTGTTTGGGAAAAAAGAAAATAGAAATTAGGAGTTGGAAAACTAATTATCGTGGTCGAATATACGTTCATGCATCGTTGAAAAAAGTTGTAGTAAAAGATGACAGATATAGAAAGTTGCTAAAACTTTTACCCGAAAATTATAATTTTAAGTATGGAAAGATAATATGTAAAGCAAACTTAGTAGATTGTATATACATGGATGATGAGTTCTTAAAAAAAAATAAAAACGAATGAAACGGAGTTTTTATGCGGGCACTATGAAGTAGGTAGGTATGCATGGATTTTAGATGATGTTGAGGTATCAAATAAACCGATTTCTGCTAAGGGAAGACTTGGAATATGGAATTATAATATTTTGGAAAAATAATTTTTTTGCTTACATGAAAATTTTAAAAATGTTATAATTAAGTTGCAACGCGTAGCTAATTAACAGGCGTAAGTCCAGTTGATTAGCTATTTTTAATATTATGAAAGGATGGTTATTATGTTTGAAAAGGGTATGTATATAATGTATAAAAATGAAGTTTGTAAAATAGTTGATATAAGAAAAAACAAATATAATAATTTAGATTGTTACATATTAAAACCGTTATTTGATAATTCCTTAACAATAAATGTTCCAACAGATAACAAAAATGGCTATTTAAGGAAATTGCTAACAAAAAAGCAAGTATAAGATTTATTAAAAGAAATCCCTAATATAAAAGTTATAAATACTGATCTTAAAAACATGGAAAATGAATACCGAAGTTTATTATATACTTTAAAACATGAAGATCTTATAAAAATAATTAAGACAACGTATTTAAGAAATAAAAAAAGACTTGAAAGTAAAAGAAGCGTAGGAGAAAAAGATAAAGAATAATTTAATAAAGCAGAAAAAGTTTTGTATAATGAATTATCCGTTGTTCTTGGCAAAACATATGATGAAACCAAAAAATATGTTATAAGTAAGGTAAGTGAAAATGAAAAAAAGTAGTATTAAATTTTTGAAAAATGATTTATCTTTAATTGAAATAGATAAAGAAGTTATACTTAAACTTAATAACGCAGGGATAAAAAACATTGGTGATCTTTGTAAGACTAATAGAAAAGCATTAAATAATTTTGGCTTTAATACCTATGAAATAAATCATATAATAGTAAAACTACAATTATCTGGTCTTGATTTGTCTAAAAAGCAAACTACTATTATATGATTTTTAATAGTTTAATTAATTAAATATTATGAATATATTGTTAATACTAATATATTTTTTTTATGTATTATGTTATAATCGTCTTATGATGAGGTGTCTTGTTATGAGTTGTAATTTATATCCTATACTAAGGCCAATATTTACGGTTTTATTTAAGATTGTATATAGGCCTAAAATTATTAATAAAGAGTTAATTCCAAAGACTGGTTCAATCATTTTGGCTGGAAATCATAGGCATGCATTAGATCCGATATCAATTGGTGTGTGCACAAAAAGAACTATTCATTTTCTCGCAAAAAAAGAATTGTATAGAGGCATTAATTTTATCTTTTTTGATTTAGTTGGTACGCTTCCGGTTGATAAGCATAATAAGAATAAAAGAACCATTGGCGAAGCTGAAAAAATGTTAAATAACGGTGGTGTAATTGGAATTTTTCCAGAAGGGACTAGAAATCGAACGGAAGATAGATTATTACCATTTAAAAAAGGTGCTGTTTCATTTGCAAAAAACACTAATAGTTTGATAGTACCTTTTGCAATAACTGGGGAATATAAAATATTTAGAAAAAGTCTTACCATTACTATAGGAAAACCATATAAGGTTGGTAATGATAGTATTGAAGTTGCAAATAATAAACTTCAAGATAAAATTTATAATCTTATTGGTGGTGATTTAAAATGAAACATATTTTTATTGTAAATCCTATTTCTGGTAAAGGGCGGGCTTGTAAAGTAGTAATTGGGATAAAAAAAGTTTGCGAAGAAGAAAAATTGGATTACCAAATTTATTATACTAATGCTCCGGGTGATGCTACTAAAATTACAAAAAGTATAAAAGGTAGTAAAAACATTATATATAGTGTTGGTGGTGATGGAACCTTAAACGAAGTTTTAAATGGAATCGTTGGTACTAAAAACATATTATCAATTATTCCCGCTGGGTCAGGCAATGACTTTTATAAAACCCTTGTTAAAATAGATGATGAAATGCCACTTATTGACGTTGGAAAGGTAAATAAAAAATACTTTATTAACGTTGTAAGTATTGGTATTGACGCAGAAGTTGCAAAGAATGCTGAGGTTATGAAAAAACTTAAAATACCCCCTTCTCAGATTTATAATGCCAGTATAATATACACTTTTTTTAAATATAAATTTAAGAATATAGAATTTACGGTTGATAATAATTCTTCAAAAGGAAAATGCACATTGCTTACTATATGTAATGGAAAAATGTATGGTGGAGGTTATAAAATAGCTCCTGAAGCACTTTTAAGTGATGGGTATTTTGATGTTTATTTTGTAAATAAAATACATAAACCAATAATTCCATTTTTAATTAATAAATTAAAAAAAGGAACGCATGAATCTTTAAAAGAAGTAGTAAAAAGCAAAGCTACTAAAATAAAGTTTAAATGTGATCATGATCTCGTATGTAACGTAGATGGAGAGATAATGATAGACAATAAGTTTAACATAAAACTTATTCCTAAAGCCGTTTTAATTTATAATAATAAAGAATTAATAAATAAAATTATGAAAGAGGTAAAATAATGAAAAATAAAACAGAAGTAAAAACTCCATGGTATGATTTATATAAGGGAATAAGACCACATCTTGATTATCCCAATCATTCTTTATATGAACAATTAAAAATAACTTGTAATAAATACCCAAATTATATTGCTTATAATTATTTTGGAAATAAAGCTAGTTTTAAAAAATTATTAAAGGATATTGATGAGTGTGCAAAAGCATTAAGAGTATATGGAATTAAAAAGAAAGATAAGGTAACTATTTGCATGCCAAATACACCTGAAGCAATAGTGTCTTTTTATGCAATAAATAAAATAGGTGCAGTAGCTAACATGATTCATCCATTATCTGCGGAAAACGAAATTAAGTATTATCTGGATTTATCAAAAAGTAAAATGGTAATTTCAATAGATCTTGCTTGGTTAAAGTTAAAAAACGTGTTACCTAAAACTAAGGTTAAGAAAACGGTTTTAGTATCTGTAAAAGATTCTATGCCTACTTTATTAGGACTTGGTTATTATGTAACTCAAGGTAAAAAAGTAGAAAGACCTATAGAAAGTGAAGATGTAATTTATTGGAAAACATTTATCGAAAAAGCAAAAGAATATGATAAAGAAACTGATGCTAAGTTAGATGGTAGTTATGATGCTGCTATCTTATATAGTGGAGGAACTACTGGTACTTCTAAGGGTATAGTTTTAACTAACCTTAATTTTAATGCTTTAGCGATGCAAAGTTACGAAGCTTGTGCTTGTTTAAAGCCAGGAATGAGGGTTCTTTCAATTATGCCAGTATTTCATGGATTTGGGCTTGGAATATGTATTCATACCGTATTAACATTTGGTATGACAGCGGTAATTTTGCCACAATTTAGTGCAAAAACATTTGATAAGCTTCTTAAAAAATATCGTCCTAACGTAATTGCTGGAGTACCAACTTTATACGAGGCATTGTTAAAAAATAAGAACCTTGAAAAAGAAGATTTATCATACATTAAGTGTGCTATTTCTGGTGGAGATTCTTTATCAGTAAGTCTAAAGAAAAAAGTTGATAAATTCTTAAAAGAACATGGTGCTAACATTCAGGTAAGAGAGGGTTATGGATTAACCGAGTGTGTTACAGGAAGTTGTTTAACACCACTTGATACATATAAAGAAGGTAGTATTGGTATACCTTATCCAGATACTTATTATAAAATTGTTAAACCAGGAACAATGGATGAGGCTTTATATGGAGAGGAAGGAGAAATTGTTTTAACAGGACCAACCGTTATGAAAGGTTATTTAAATAATGAAAAGGAAACAAATGAAACTTTAAAAAAACATAAAGATGGAATGGTTTGGTTACATACAGGAGATTTAGGTTACATGGATAGTAAAGGTTATGTTTATTTTAAACAACGTTTAAAAAGAGTAATAATATCTTCTGGGTATAACTTATATCCTCAGAGAATAGAAAATATAATTGACGAATTACCTTTTGTTTTAATGTCATGTGTAATAGGTGTTGATCATCCTTATAAGGTTCAGGTAGCAAAAGCATTCGTAGTTTTAAAAAATGATGTTGAAGCTAATGAAACGATAAGAAACGAAATATATGATCATTGTGCTAAGAATCTTGCTAAATATTCTTTACCTTACGAAATAGAGTTTAGGGATTCTCTTCCAAAGACCTTAGTTGGTAAGGTTGCTTATAGAAAGCTTGAGGAAGAAGAAAAAGAAAAAAATAAAAATAAAAAATAAAAAGTAAAAAGAACATGTTATATGTTCTTTTTTCATACAATTATTACGGGTGATAAACTTGAATGATAAAAAAGTAGATGAAAGACTAAAAATTTTTGTAATTGGTGTTTTTATAATATTTATAATAGTAATACTTAAGGTATTTTATATTCAGGTTTTCGAGTATGGTAAACTAAATAAATTAGCTTCTGATTTATGGAGTCGTAATTTGCCAATAGAGGCTGATAGAGGTAAAATTTATGATCGTAATGGGGTTGTACTTGCAGATAATGTAACTACTACTTCATTAGTGTTAATTCCAAGCCAAATAAAAGATAAAAAATATGCTACCGAAAAGTTAGCTGATATATTAAATGTATCTTATGATACGATGAGTGAGCATGTTTATAAAAATACTAGTATTGAAAGGGTACATCCATTTGGTAGAAGACTTGATTATTCGGTAGCTGAAAAAATAGAAAAATTAAATATAGAAGGCGTGTATTTAGTAAGAGAATCAAAAAGAAGCTATCCGTATGGCTCAATGTTATCTCATACCTTGGGTTTTGTTGGAATTGATAACCAAGGATTATCAGGGATAGAATTAGAGTATGATGATTATTTAACTGGTGAATATGGTGCTATAAAATATTTTTCTGACGCAAAAGGAAATAAATTAAATTTATCACAAGTTTATCAGGCACCATCTAATGGTGTTAACATAACTTTAACTATAAATCAAAAAATACAAGCAAGTGTCGAAAGAGAACTTGATAATGTTATGACTAAATATAGCCCTGAAACAGCACTTGCTATTGCAATGGATCCTAATACAGGTGAAATACTAGCTATTTCATCTAGACCTAATTTTGATGCGGTTAATTATCAAAATTATGATATAGAAACTTTAAACAGAAACCTACCTATTTGGGCTACTTATGAACCTGGTTCTACGTTCAAAATAATAACTCTTGCATCTGCGTTAAATGAGGGGTTAGTGGATTTAGATAATGATACTTTTTATGATGCTGGTAGTGTTAAGGTAGCTAATGCTAAGATAAAATGTTGGAAGGCAGGCGGCCATGGTGCACAAACGTTTTTACAAGTAGTAGAAAACTCTTGTAACCCTGGATTTGTTGAACTTGGAAATAGATTAGGTAAAGAAAAGTTATTTGATTATATTGATAAGTTTGGTTTTGGGAAGAAAACTAAAGTTGACTTAAATGGTGAAGCAGAAGGTATAATATTTAATTTGGATAAAGTAGGGCCAGTAGAACTTGCTACAACAGCTTTTGGACAAGGTGTATCGGTAACTCCTATACAACAAATAACCGCAGTATCTGCCGCTATTAATGGAGGCATTTTATATAAACCATACATTGTTAAGAGTTTAAATGATCCAGAAACAAATTCTGTTATTAAAGAAAATACTAAAGTTAAGGTAAGGCAAGTAATTAGTGATGAAACTTCAAGAGAAGTAAGACGTGCTTTAGAAAGCGTTGTCACTAATGGTAGTGGTAAAAATGCCTATATAGAAGGTTATCGTGTAGGTGGTAAAACAGGTACTGCCCAAAAAGTTGAAAATGGAGCTTACTTAGTTGGAAATTACATTTTATCATTCATTGGTTTTTTACCAGCTGATGATCCACAAATAGTAGTTTATGTAGCTATTAATAATCCTAAAAGGGTAGTTCAGTATGGTGGTGTTGTATCAGCTCCTGTTGCTAAATCAATTTTACTTGATGCAATTGATATTTTGAAAATAGAAAAAAGAAAAGTTAATACAGAAAAAAAATATAATTGGAATGATAAAAAATATTATACAGTAGAAAACGTAGTGGGTAAAACACCTAAAGAAGCATCAAAAATATTATCAAAATATAATATTGAATATAGTGGTAGTGGAAATATTGTTATAGATCAATCTCCAGAAGCAGGAACTAGGTTAGAAGAAACTTCAGTAGTAAGACTTATGCTTGGTAATTAGTAAAATAAATATCAACCAGGTATAAAAAAACTATAAAAAAAGAAAAATATATAGTATAATTATAATCGTATGTAAAGAGGTGAATTTAGTGTTTATATTAACAAAGTCTGTTTTAGCACTTATGATTGGTTTTATAATTTCAACGATAACTGGGTACTTTTTGATACCATTTCTTAAAAAGATGAACGTTGGTCAAAGAATAAGTGTTTTTGTTGGAGAAAATCATAAAAAGAAAAATGGTGTACCAACAATGGGAGGTTTAATATTTATTATTCCAACCTTCATAACTATTCTAATAATGTATTTTACTAAAAAAATAAATGTTAATAGTAATTTACTTATAGTTTTATTTGTGTTTGTTGCTTATGCAATATTAGGTGGTATTGATGACGTTATGAAGTTAAAGCATAAGAAAAACGAAGGTTTAACTGAGATACAAAAATTATTTGGTCAGGTTTTGATTGCTATTGTATTTTTCTACATATACATGAAAAGTGGTTCAGAACCATTATTATGGTTCCATGCTTTTAACTTAAAAGTGGATATAGGATGGCTTTATGGATTCTTTATTTTGTTTATGCTTGTTGCATCTTCTAACGCTGTTAATATAACCGACGGTCTAGACGGTTTGGCTGGTGGTTTGTCATTTATTGCTACACTTGTACTTGGTGTAATTACATGGAGTACAAATTGGCTTTTAGGTTACCAAGACATAGCAATATTCTGTTTTATATTAGCAGGTTGTATTTTAGGTTTTTTAGTTTATAATACTCATCCTGCTAAAGTATTTATGGGAGATACGGGTTCTTTAGCATTAGGCGGCGTTTTAGCATCTATTGCTATACTAACAAGACATGAAATTACTTTTGCAGTTATTATGGGTGTTTTTGTGATTGAAACATTATCTGTTATTATACAAGTATTTTCGGTTTTAGTTTTCAAAAAGAAGATATTTTTAATGACTCCACTTCATCATAATTTTGAAAAACTAGGTTGGAAAGAGCAGGATATTGTTAAATTATTTTGGATAGCAGGTTTAATATTAGGTACTGCTGCATTAGTATATGGAGCATGGTTATAAAGTTATTAATTATAAAAAGAATAAGTTACTAAAGTTGTAATATGAAAGTAAACATAGAGAATGTGCTTGCTTTTTGTTATCAGCTTCAATAGTTTCTTATTCTTTTTTATGATATAATCGTCTAGGTGATACATAATGAAAGAAATATTTATAAATGAAGATAATTTAAGTAAAAATGAAATTAATGAGGAAGTTATACGAGTAAAAGGTTTAATCATAAATGATAAAAACGAAATACTATTAGGATATTCAAATAATACTTATCAGTTTCCCGGTGGTCATTTAGAAGAAGGTGAAGCAATATCTGATACTTTAAAAAGAAAGATAAAAGAATAAACTGGTATTTTGATAACTAAAAAAGAATTAAAACCTTTTATGATGATTAAGTACTACATTAAAAATTATTGTAATTCTGGAAAAAACAGATGTAATAAAATATATTATATAATTGTAAACATCAATGATGAACCTGATTTAACGAAAACAGATTATACCGAAGATGAAATTAAACATAATTATACTTTAAGAAGGATAAATCTATTAAAGGTTAAAAAAATAATAAAAAATAATTCTAAACTTTACCCGGTTAGTGAAGGAATTACTAAAGAAATGGTAGAAGTTATTGATGAATATTTTAAAATAGTATAAATTAACTTAGTTTTCTTTATGCCTAGAAATATTCAAAATAATTCCCATCGATATTAAAGTAATTATTAAACTACTACCACCATAACTAAAAAATGGTAAGGTAACTCCAGTTACTGGTATTAGTCCTACTACAACCGCAAGATTAAGTAGCGTTTGGAATGAAAGCTGAAAAATTATTCCAAAACTTAAAAACTTAGAAAATGTATCTGGAGCCTTGATTGATACTTTTATACATCTTAATATTATTATTAAAAAAAGTAAGGCAACTGATATAATTCCTAATATTCCAAGTTCCTCTGATATAATTGAAAAAATAAAATCTGTTTGTGGCTCAGGCAAATAGAAGTGTTTTTGAATAGAATTACCAAACCCTAATCCAAATAGCCCTCCGGGGCCTATTGCATAAAGGGATTGAATTGCTTGAAATCCTGTTCCTAATGGATCACTCCAAGGATTTAAAAATGATATTATACGATTAACACGATAAGGAGCTGCTAAGACAAGAAAGACAACTCCTATCATACCGAGCAATCCAATTTTTATAAAAAAGGAAAAGTTTACCCCTGAAATAAAAAGCATAGCAATAATTGTCATAACTAAAATAGTGCCAGTTCCAAAGTCGGGTTGTAGCATAATAAGTCCAAAGCATATCATGGTAACAATTAATACGGGCAAAGCACCTTTCATAATTGACTTCATTGTTTTTGGATTATTATGAATGTATTTACTTGTGAATATGATTAAAGAAAGCTTCATAAACTCACTTGGTTGAATGCCTAATCCACCAATTCCAAACCAGCTACGAGAACCATTTCTTATTGTTCCGACACCTGGTATTAATACTAATATTAAAAGCAATAAGCAAATAAAAAGAATGGTATTTGATTTTTTTAAATAATATGTATATGGTATTTTGCTTACTATTATCATTAAAATAAGCCCAACAAAGAAAAATATGCTTTGCATAACAACGTAGTGAAATTTATCGCTAAATTTATATTCTGCCCAAATACTAGAAGCAGAGTAAATCATAATTATTCCGTAAATACAAGTTAATATTATGGTTATAAGAAGTGTTGTATCAAATTTTTTTTTCAACAAAAATCGCCTCACTTAGAATAACTACTACTTAAGATTATTCTAATTTAAAAAAAAAAGAACATGTACATTTTATTACACTTGGTTTTTATATAAAATTATATTTTAATGCAAAAAGTCTTGACAAAAAATAATAAAATGTTACAATAAAGTTAACCTAGAGGAAGTTGTTATAAATATTAAGTATTTAGAAAGAAAGTTTGTTTCTTTCTAAATGATAATCTTATATTTATAGCCTATCGATGTATGATAGTAGAAAATAGTTAATGTAACTAATCTTATTTGAATCTGGGCCTTACAATTGTAAATGAGAAAGAAACTCATGAGAATAAGATATCACATTAAATACTGATAATATTTAAAAATGATTTAGGGTTTGCCTAATTTCAAAGTGATTTTTCATTCGTAAACTAAAAAAATAACGATTTTATCAGGATCGTTATTTTTTTGTACATATTTAATGTATTTGTAAAACCTCTTCTTTTTAATATATCTAAATCATATAATTATGATATAATACTTAATAGTAGGTGATTCATTTGAGAGTAATTATATCAGCAGGTGGTACAGGTGGCCATATTTATCCGGCACTAGCCATTGCTAAAAAGATAAAAGAAAAAGATAGTAATTCCGAAATACTTTATATTGGGACAAGTAATAGAATGGAAAAGGATATTGTGCCAAAAGAAGGTTTCAAGTTTGTTGGTATAAAAATAGAAGGTTTAAGGCGTAGTTTAAGCCTTAAAAACTTAAAAAGTGCATATTTATTTTTAACTGGAATTTCAAAATGTAAAAAAATAATAAAAAAATTTAATCCAGATGTAGTTATTGGGGTGGGTGGATATGTATCTGCTCCCGTTATATATGCTGCTCATAAATTAAAGATAAAATGTTGTATTCATGAACAAAATTCTTCGTTTGGAGTAACTAATAAATTTGCTTCTAATTTTGCTGATAAGATCTTTGTTTCTTTTAAAAGTACAATAAATAATATAGAAGATAAAAATAAAGTTGTATACACTGGTAACCCATGTAGTGAAAATGCTATAAAAGCTTTGCCTGCTAAAAAGGAAGACTACAATCTTTTATCAAATAAGAAACTTGTTCTTATTGTCATGGGTTCTTTAGGCTCTAAGACAATAAATGAAAAAATGAAGAGCATGCTTACTTTATTTAACAATAAAGATTATGAAGTTATGTTTGTTACTGGCAAAAATTATTATAATTTGTATAAAAAATCAAGGTATACAAGTAACATAAAAATAGTTCCTTACATTGATAATATGGTAAGTTTACTAAAAAAAACTGATTGTTTAGTATCACGTGCCGGTGCATCTACCTTAAGTGAAATATCTTCACTTTGCGTTCCATCAATTTTAATTCCTAGTCCGTATGTTACCGAAAACCATCAGTATAAAAATGCTATGGATTTAGTAGATAAAGATGCTGCTTTAATTATACAAGAGAAAGATTTAAATGGTGATATACTTCTTAGATTGGTTGAAAAAATACTAAATGATAAGCTTTTTACAAATAATTTAAAAAAGAACTTAAAAAAATTTGAAGTGAGAAATAGTGCTTCAATGATTTATGATGAGTTAGTTAAATTAGTGGGGGATAATAATGAAAAAGATAATTGAATTCATTAAAAAAAATAAAATAGGTAACTTTAAAGAAAACGTTAGTTTAAAAAATTACACGACTTATAAAGTTGGTGGGTTATCTAAGGTTTTAGTTTATCCAAAAGATACTAATAAACTTATTTTATTATTAAAAAAGCTAAAAGAAGAAAAGGTAAAGTATAAAGTTTTAGGATATGGCTCTAATTTAATTTTTAGTGATGATGTATTTAATGGGGTAATAATTAAACTTGATTTATTTAACAAAGTAAAAATAAAAGATACTGTAATAATTGCTGGTTGTGGGGTAAGTTTGATTAAACTATCGTATAAGGCTCAAAAAGAGGGATTAGCAGGATTAGAATTTGCAAGTGGTATACCTGGAACAATAGGTGGAGCGGTATTTATGAATGCAGGTGCTTATAAATCTGATATGGGTTATGTAGTATCTGAAGTTAAAGTTATAACACCGGAACTTAAAATAAAAACACTTTATAACAAAGATTTAAACTATAAGTATAGAAATTCTTTTTTAAAACAAAATCCTGGATATATATGCTTAGAAGCGAAAATTGTATTAAGACATGGTGATAAAAAATTAATTAAAGAACTTATGGAAACGAGGCGTCAAAAAAGGTTGCTTTCTCAGCCTTTAGAATATCCATCAGCAGGCTCAGTCTTCAGGAATCCAGATGGTGATTTTGCAGGAAGATTAATAGAAGAATGTGGCCTTAAAGGATACAAAATTGGTGGTGCTAAAGTAAGTGAGAAACATGCTAATTTCATTATTAATGAGGGTGGTGCAACAGCAAGTGATGTTAAAAATTTAATTAATTATGTTCATGATAAAGTAAATGAAGAAACAAAAGTTGATTTAAAAATAGAACAAGAATTTGTTAACTGGGAGTAATATATGAAGAAGCAAAAGAAAAAAAGAAGATTGAAAGTAGGAAGATTATTTTTACTATTACTGATTCTTTCAGTAATTTCTTTTGCGTTTTTGAAAACATCTGATATAAGAATAATGAGCATAGTAATAAAAGGGAACAATATTTTAACTGATCAAGAAATAATAGAAATAGCGAACTTAGACGATTATCCTCCTTTTTTTACAACGCTATCTTTTAACGTTAAGAAAAAAATTCTTAAGAATGAATATGTACAGGACGTTAAAGTTTCTAAAGGCATTTTGCGAATTAAGATAAATATTTCTGAGAAAAAAGTATTATATATTGATTCTAAAACGAAAAATAAAGTAACAACTACTGGTGAAATAAAAGATGAAAAAATAGTTTGCGTGCCTTATTTAATTAACGAGGTGCCAAAAGATAAAAAGCCTTCTTTTATAAAGGGTATGAATAAAATAGATGATGATATTTTATGTCAAATGTCAGAAATAAAATATGATCCAAATGAAATTGATGATGATAGGTACTATGTGTACATGAATGATGGAAATAGTGTTTATTTAACGGTTAATAAATTTGATAAATTAAATAAATATAATACTATTTTAGAAAACGTTGGCAAACAAAATGGAACTTTATACTTGGATTATGGAGATTATTTTGAGGTTAAATAACCTCTTTTTTCTTTTTTAAAAATTATATATTTTAAAAATTTAATTTATATAGTATAATATCTTTATATGGTAAAGTTATATGATAGGAGTAATGCTAATGAAAAAAATTTATACGAGTATCGATGTTGGATCTGATACAATTCGTATTTTAGTTAGTGAATATTTTCAAGGTAAACAAAGAGTATTGGCAGTTTCATCAGTACGTTCAAAAGGTATTAAAAATGGTGTTATTGTCGATGAAAATGCTCTTTTAGAAAGACTTAAACTTGCAATTGATGATATTAATTCAAGAATTAATGTTAACATAAAAAAAGCAATCCTTATAATACCACCTTTGGAGGCGGAATATAATTTGGTTCATGGTAATGTTCCCATCGTGAATGATGAGAAGATGGTTACTCAAAAAGATGTTATAAGGGTTCAAAATGCTTCTTTAAATGACGTGGTTCCAAACATGGAACTAGTTAGTATAACTCCAATTGATTTTACTATTTATGAAAATGGTTCTGAGATAGAAACTTTAAAAGATCCAACTAATAAGATTTGTGATAGATTAGGTATTAGAGCTATGCTTGCTTTAGTTCCTAAAACATATGTGATATCTTACGTTAAGGTTGTTGAAGCGGCGGGAATAGAAGTAGTAGATTTGGCCCTATCTTCTGTATGTGATTATGAGCAAGTTAGCTTTGATGAAATGAATGATGCAGCAAGTGCATTAATAAACATAGGAAAAGATACAACAGTTGTATCGGTATTTAATAAAGGTATAATAACTAATAGTAGTATTTTAAAAATTGGAAGTAGGGTTATTGATGAAGATATATCTTATATTTATTACACTACAAAAAAAATCGCTCGGAAAATAAAGGAAAATTTTGGTATTGCAAATCCAAGGTATGCTAGCAAAAGTGAGACTTATGAAACAAGAGATATTAATGGAAAACTTGTTAGTATAAATCAGTATGAACTATCAGAAGTGATAAATAAAAGGTTATCTCAAATATTAAATGTTGCGAAAAATGAATTAAAAGTATTAACAAATAAGCAAATTCGTTATATAATGGTGTTAGGTGGCATAACAGATATGCCAGGTGTTAACTTTGTTTTAGAGGATATGTTTGGAAAGAAAGCTATTATGTATTCTTTAAATACCCTTGGTATTAGGAAAGCAAGGTTTATCACTGCTTCTGGTGCAATTGAGCACTTTGTTAAAAAGATAAAATTAAGGGGAAAACAATATTCAATGTTTAGTAGTGACGATGTCGATAACTTGGTACATAGTAAAACGAGAATAGGTAGAAGTGATTCGGTATTCGGAAGATTTTTTAGCTACTTTTTTGATAATTAAGGAGGAAATGAAATGTTTGGTTTACCAGTAGATCAATTAGCAAAAATTAAAGTTATCGGTGTTGGAGGCGGTGGTGGAAACGCCGTTAATCGCATGATAGAGTGTGGTGTAAGAGGTGTTGAATTTATTGTTGCAAACACTGATTTACAAGTTTTAAATAGTTCTAAAGCAGAAACTAAGATACAAATAGGATCTAAAATATCGGCAGGCCTTGGAGCAGGAGGACGTCCTGAGGTAGGAAGAGAAGCAGCACTTGAATCTAAAAAAGAAATAGAAGAGGCGTTAAAAGGCGCAGATATGGTTTTCATTACTTGTGGTATGGGTGGTGGAACCGGTACAGGAGCTGCACCAGTTATAGCTGAAATAGCTCAAAATCTTGGAGCTTTAACCGTTGCTATCGTAACAAAGCCATTTAGTTTTGAAGGCAAAAGAAGAATGGCTCAAGCAATAGAAGGGCTTTCAGAGCTGAAGGCAAACGTAGATACTTTAATAGTAATTCCAAATGATAGGTTAAGAGAAATAATTGATAAGTCTACTCCAATGGTGGAAGCGTTCCATGAAGTAGATAACGTGCTTCATAGAGGTGTTCAATCTATATCTGATTTAATCGCTGTAACAGGTTTAATAAACCTAGATTTCGCAGATGTTAAAGCAGTAATGGAAAAAAGTGGAAATGCACTTATTGGTATAGGTATGGGTACTGGAGAAAACAGAGCGGTTGAAGCAGCAAGGCAAGCGGTTTCAAGTCCTTTACTTGAAACAAATATTTCTGGTGCAACAGATGCAATTATTAATATAACAGGTGGCGCAAATCTTACCTTGTTTGAAGCAGAGGATGCAGCTGAGGTTGTAAGGTCAACTTCAAATAATGATATAAATACAATTTTTGGTGCGGTTATAAACGAAAATTTATCTGATGAAGTAATCGTTACCGTAATAGCAACAGGATTTGAAAAAGGAGAACAAAAAGCTCCTGAACAACCTGAAAAGAAAAATCAACCTCAAATGGTCAGCCCAAGGGTTAGTAATTTAATTCAAGACGTTGATGATGACGATGATGATGATATTCCAAACTTTTTAAAGAATAGAAGAAACTTTTAAGAATGCTAGACTTTAGCATTCTTTTTTTATATAATAATTATGTAAAATAAGAGGTAAATATGAAGCACTTTAATATATGGGAAACAGGATGTAATAAATTTATTACTTATGAAAATGATATTTATAAAATTATTGATTATATAAATCAAAATAAAAAGATGGATTTTAGTGTTATTGATGAAAAAGGACTTGAAGATGGATGCATACCTACTTTTCTTATAGGAAAAATAAGTGAGACTTCTAAAGAACAAAATGTAGATATTACTTATGTTGATAATGAGCATTGCTTTTTTTATGATAATTTTGGAGAAATATATTTTAGTAAAACTTTTTTTATTAAAAATAAAGATATTTTATTGAAAACAATAGAGAATATAATGTTTCAAACAGAAAGCGTACATATTTCAAAATATGCTTATAGTGAGCGATTAGTTAAAAACTTATGTCTTACGGCTACCACAATTTCGTTTGATAGCGAAATCGAAATATCGAATGAATTACAAAGGCTTCTTAAGAATAATCATATAAATGCTTATACATATAAAAATAAAGATAGAATAGAAATATCAACTAATAAAATTTTAGGCCAAGATTATAAAGACGTTATTTCAGATAGTGATGATATTTATATAAAAAATGATATTACAGATTTAGAAAATCTAATATATATACCAAAGAATAAAACAATACATATAAGTCAATTAAATGAATATGAGCAAGATAATATACTAACAGAAGATTATGACAGCTTGTATAATATAATTTATAAATTAAGAGAAAATAACCAAGATAATAAAGTTATTATAAAAATTAAAAATAGAAATAAGTTTTCAAAATCAAAACTATATAATAGTAATTTTAATTTTGAAATAGAAGGGATTGATATATTACCTTATAAAATAGATGAATTAAAAAAAGAAGATCAATTATTAGATTTAATGATTGCTGATATAAAGAATTCTAACTTTTCTTTGTTTGAAAAATATATAGCAGCATATAACATAGTTAAAAAGTTTAAAAAGTATTTAGAAAATAATAATGATAAAACTGAGTCAAGATATGTAAGAAAATTTTTAAATAATGACTATATGGTTTGTCTAGGCTATGCCAATTTACTTCGCGAATTATTAGAAAGATTAGGTATAACATCGTATAGTTACGGAGTTTCAGCTGATACCTCATATGATGATGGATTTACTTTGGAAGAAAAACCAATAGAATTAGTGGATCATGCAAGGGTTATTATAAATATTAATGATCCAAAGTATAATATTTATGGAATTTATGTTGTAGATCCTACCTGGGATAATGATTTAGAAAATGATTATTATAATCATGCTTTGATGAGCTTTGATAAAACATGTTATGAAAAAAGATTGTTTAGACTTAGTTTTGAAGATTTAATTATGAATGTTAAAGACATGGATGAATTTAATAATAATGTTAATATTTTTATTAAACGCACAAAAAATAGTCCATTTAATGGCATTTTTGACTATGCTGAAAAAGAAAATTCTGCTTTAAAAACATTACTTCATAATATTATAAATATACTTATATCTTTATTTCCAGATGAATATATAATATTAAAAGAACAATTTCCAAATATCTTAAATTATGATGTTGATTCTCAAACTGTTAGTGATTTTATAACTGAATCTGCCAAGATATTTATTGATAACTTAGGTAAGGAAGTTTCTATTAATACTATAATAGAAGCTGGTGTGAACGTTAATAAAGAAATATTTGACTTTACTGATGAACAAGCTAATACCTATAAAGAACACTTGCTAGAATCTAATTTAAAAAGAGATAAGTTAAGTTTTCCATATTATTATGATGATAAAATTAAATAGGTTTTACTTAACTCGACACATATTTATGTGTCTTTTTTTTATAATTTTATTAGGTGATTTGTTACGAAAATATATGTTGATCTAATAATTTTATTAAACTTTTTTTTAGATTTTTTATTACTTTTATCAGTTGGTTTAATTCTTAGAAGAAATACTAAAATCTATAGAATGATAATTGCATCGTTAATTGGTGGATTAAGCATTTTATCATTATTTATTAAGATGAGTTCTTTTGAACTTTTTATTCTAAAAGTTTTTATATCTGTTGTAATGATTTTAGTATCTTTTGGTTTTAAAAATTTAAAAATTTTCATGATTAATATGGTATATCTTTATCTATTAAGCATAATATTAGGAGGATTTTTATATTTAATTAATGATACCTTTTCATATAGAAATACTGGGTTAATATTTTTTAACAATGGTTTTAGTATAAACTTATTCATTGTTATTTTAGCATCACCTATAATGATTTTTTTATATATAAGACAAGCACGAATTCAAAAAAATGAGTTATCAAATTATTATGAGGTAAATATAACTTTTTTAAATGGTATAACAAAGCATTTAACCGGTTTTTTAGATACTGGTAATAATTTGTATGATCCATATAAAAAAAGGCCAATAATAATCATAAATAAAAGCCTTTTGAAAGGGTATAATCCAAAGATTATTTTTGTTCCATGTGTTACGGTTAAAGATAGGACTATGCTTAAATGTTTTAAAATAAAAAAAATTATCATAAATGGTAAGAAAATAAAAGATGAATGTTTAGTAGGAATAAGTGACAATAAATTTGAAATTGATGGTGTAGACTTACTATTGCATAAAAAAATTATAAAAGGAGAATAAAAAATGAAAAAAATAATTAGTTTTATCAAAAGTTTGTTTAAAAAGGTAAGTACAATATTTTTTGTTGGCTCAGCTGATGCACTTCCAGAGCCATTATCAAAAGAAGACGAATTAAAATATCTTGTGGAAGCATCTAATGGAAATGAAGATGCTAAAAATAAACTAATAGAGCATAATTTACGTTTAGTTGTTTATTTATCAAAAAAATATGAAAATACGAAAATAGATTTAGAAGATTTAGTAAGTATAGGAACAATTGGTCTTATAAAAGGTATTAACACTTATAAGATGGATAAAAATATAAAGCTTGCGACTTATGCATCACGTTGTATTGATAATGAGATACTTATGTATTTACGAAAAAATAAGAAAAGAAACGCAGATGTTTCTTTAGAAGAATCTTTATCTTTTGACTCAGAAGGAAATGAACTTCATTTAGAAGATATACTAGGAACTGATAAAGACTTAGTAACCAAAGAATTAGAAGATAATGACTTAAAACTCACTTTATTAAAAGAAATAAATAGATTACCAGAAAGGGATAAAGAGATAATGAAACTTAGATATGGTTTATTCGGTGAAAAAGAAATAACTCAAAAAGAACTAGCACAAAAATTAAATATATCACAAAGTTATATATCAAGAATAGAAAAAAAGGTGATTAAAAGAATAAAAGAAACTATAAAATTATAGTTTCTTTTATTCTTATTCTTTTAATTACTATTTGTTGTAGTGGTTGTAGTTGCTTCTTTGATGTAATCATCGTAATCACTTTTAACTGTTTTATCTTTTATTTTCATATTGTATTTTTCTCTTAAAGCTACCATTGCTTTAACACTTATAGTATTATCTTCTGATTTTTTTTGTTCAACTAATTTTTCTATTATTGTTTCTTTTGCTTTACTATAACTTGGTTTTTCTTTTTGACCAGTTTTCATTATTATATGATAACCATAAGTTGTTTTAACTGGCTTTGTAGTGTATTCATTTACATCTAATTTATAAGCAGCTTCTTCAAATTCTTCAACCATATCACCAGTATTAAAGTAACCTAAGTCACCACCATTTTCTTTAGAACCTTCATCGGTTGAGTATTCTTTAGCAAGAGTGCTAAAATCTTCTCCGTTTTTAAGTTTTTCTATTATTTCTTCTGCTTTTGCTTTGGCATCATTTTCAGCTGCTTCTTTTTCTTCATCTGTTGCATCATCTTTATAATCGAATGAGATTAATATGTGTTTAGCAGAAATATCACCATATATATTATTCTCATAATATTTTTTCATCTCTTTATCAGTTAAATTATCTTTAATGTAATCTTCTGTAACAAGTGTTAATTTATTATTTTTTATTAATAATTCTTTTAACTCTTTATTACCACTAATCCCATTATATTCAAGAAATGCTTCGTAATTATCTCCATAAGTATTTTTATAACTTTCAATTGTTTGGTCAGCTGACTTTTTCATATCATCAGTTGTTTTGTATTCTTTATTTAAGATATATTCATCAATTAAATTTATTGCCACATTTCTTCCATTTTGAGCTTTTAATTCTTTATATAATTCATTTGCAGTTATTGTTTTTCCATCAACGCTAACAACTATATCATCACCATTTTTAGTTTTAGTGTTTTTTGTTGAGACAAAGATTAAAACAATTAATAATATAGCTATTATGATAATGCCACCAATTATTATTTGTTCTAAAGATAAACCCTCAAACCAAACTCTTAATTTTGTTTTCTTTTTCTCTTTCTTTATTTTAGAAGCGTAGGTATCTACTACCTTTTCTTCTTTAACTATTTCTTTTTTTGTCTCTACTTTTTTTAATTCTTTTTTAGCAGCAGTTTTTTTTGATGTATTTTTAGTTTCTTGCTTTTTAGCAGGAGCTTTTTCGGAAACTACATTAGTAGTTTTTTTAACAGTCTTATTTTTACTTGCTGCATTCTTTTTTTCAGCCATTTTCTTCATTCCTCCTATTAAATGTACTTATATATCATAACAAATTATATGTTTTAGTGCAACTTTTTTGATAAACATACTCACACTTTTTAAACAAATACCATAAAATACTTTGAAAAGACAAAAAGGAGGAATGAATTATGGGAAACAATTATAATTGTGCTTCTAGCGCTGGAATCATATTAGTATTATTTATCTTATTAGTAATCATAATAGGTGCTTTTATTTAGTCTAGTATAAAAAGGAGGTTTGTAAACTATGGCATGTTGTTCATCAACTACAACTAGCTCTTGTAATCCATGTGGAAACACATGTGGGAGAAGAGGCAAGGGATTTTTACTACTAATAGTACATAATATGCTACGTGCTCGATTAGTAGGGTCAG
>CAMFOH010000008.1 GCA_945969495.1 uncultured Mollicutes bacterium | reverse complement strand
TAATTATCACCACCCTTCTTATTCAAAAAGTGTGGAAAACAAAGCTAGTTTTTTTTACTATCTCCTACTTTATTTATTAGACATAAATTTTTTTTATCACTCTAATTTTTATAATTTTATTGAATAAAAATATTTGTTATTGTATAATATAAATGAAGGAGACAGCTTTAACTAGTTGTTTTCCAAAGATTGTTTTTTAGAAAACAAGGCTAGCTTTTAAACTAACCTTGTTTTTCTTATACGTTATATGTAATAACTAGTATTACTATAAGTATTAAAATGATAATTAATTTTGTATTTAACTTTATTTCAAACTTAAATCTCATAATTATCACCACCCTTCTTATTCAAGACGAATGGAAAACAAAGCTAGTTTTTTACTATCTCCTATTTTATTTATTAGACGTAAATTATAAAAACCCTTATAAAATTATAAAAAAGTGATAAAAATATCACTTTTCTTTTACTGCTTTAAACATTTTCTTCCATAAATCGTTTTCTGAATAATTTAATATTCCAACTTTATATATTTTTAATCCATATTTAATTAGTATATAATCTAATATTACTAATAGTATAATACCAACTATTATTATACCTACACCTACTTCTCCAGATAATAATAAACTTGGCGCAAGTGATATTGATATAAGTGGAATACAACTTATTACCTTTATAAATATAGCCCCTGGAAAGGCCGCTGATAATAATATTAAATAATAGCCTATAACACTTATTATCATTAAAGGTGTTTGTAGTTGCTGATAGTTTTCCATGTTTGTTGTAACGGAAGCTAAAATTCCTGCTAATAAAGAATATGCTAAAAAGCTTAGTACTATAAGTATCAATATAAGAGGAATTACATATCCTAATTTATTTATTACACCACTATTTGTTAATACGTTAAAAATCTTTGATATATTAAATTGTGATGCCACGTCTTTAACTATTGATGCATTCGATTGAGAAATAAATTTTCTAACTAAAAGACCAAATGCACCATATAAAATCAATAACCCACCTTGGAGTAAAACAAATATATTACTTGCTAATACCTTTGAAAAGAAATGTGCTTTAGCAGAAACATTACCAATTATTATTTCCATCCCACGGGTTGATTTTTCTTCATTTATTTCGGCACCTATCATTTGTACTAAAAATACAATTAACATAAAGCAAGGTAAAACAATAATCAAAGATAAAGTAGATAAAATAGTCCTTGAACTTTCCTCGTCCTTACTTTTATCTTCACTAATAAAATTTCTTGTTATTTCAACTTCTTTAGATATTTTTAAAAGTTCATTTTGATCTATATTAGAATTAACTAAAGCAATATTACTTTTTGCATTATTTAAACATGAAATTATAGCTTGATAAGTTATGGTATCAACGTATGAATCAGTTATAAATTCTACGTTAAATATATTTTCTTCATCATTATTAATAATTAATAAAATATCATCCGTACCAGCTAAGTTTTTCTTAGCTTTGTTTTCATCACTAACTTTTTTTATTATCACTTTAGAATCAGATGAATACTTACTTACATTTAATAAATTATTTTTAATTTCTTCATAGTAATTAGTATTATCCACTATGTTTATTTTTATATCATCATTAAAGTCACCACCAAAAAACTTGACGATGGAATCAATGTTTACTAAACCTATAACAATAATTGCAACAATTATGTTAGCTACTAAAAACCATTTATTTTTTAACTTTTTAAGTAAACTATACTTAGTTAAAAATTTAAATTTATTCTCCATATGCTTCACCTACTTTCGCAATAAATATTTCTTCAAGTGATGGTTCTTCCAAAATAAACTTAGTTATGTTTTTTCTTGTTTTTAAATATTCAAATACATCTTTAGCATATGTTTCATCTTTTATATTAACTTCGTATGAAGATGCTGTTTTAATAACGTTTATAACACCTTTAACTTTCTTTAAATCAGATATATTAACGTCACCTTCGATTTTTATTTTTTTAATTTTATAATCTTTTTTTATGTCTTTTAAATATCCTTCTAAAACAGATTTTCCTTTAACTAGTATTACTAATTTTTCACAAAAAAGTTCTACGTGATCCATTCTATGCGATGAAAATATTATTGAAGTCCCTTTTTCTTTTAATTCTAATATAACACTTTTAAATAGTTCTATATTAATTGGATCAAGTCCTGAGAAAGGCTCGTCTAATATTAAAAGTTTAGGCTCGTTAATTATCGCTGATATAAATTGTACTTTTTGCTGATTACCCTTAGATAAAGTACTTATTTTTCTTTCTTTATATTCTTCTATGTCAAACCTTTTAAGTAGAATATCTAATCTTTTAAGAATTGTTTTTTCATCAAGTGATTTCAATGCTCCATAAAAAAGCATTTGTTCTTTTACAGTTAGTTTTGTAAGTAAACTTCTTTCCTCGGTTAAAAAACCTATTTTATCAGTTGTGTCATAGTCTATTTTTTTACCATTAAAAGTTATGTTTCCACTAGTTGGAGAAATAAGATTCATAATCATTCTAAACGTAGTTGTCTTTCCCGCTCCATTAACACCTAAAAGGCCAAATATCTCGCCTTTATTAACGTTAAAAGAAAGGTTATCAACAGCTTTAAAATCACCATAATATTTCGTTATATTATTTACCTTAAGCATCTTTTTCCTCCTTATTTGTAACATATAAAACTGACTTATTATCAAAGTTTAAGCTATTAAAATTACTCGTAAATTCATCAAAATCATAATCTTTATATATGTCATAAACATTATTAATTATTTTTCCATACTTTACAATATTACCTTGCACTGAATTTCCAACGCTCATAGGATTATCAAATGATCTTACCACCATTGTTAAAAGTGATTTTTTATTAAGTTCAAAAATATTTTTATCAAAAATATTTTCACGTAATTTTTCGTCTATTCTTTTAATAAAAAGATCCTTATCTATAACGTCAGCTTCAAAAAATAATAATATGACATCATCAAAATAAGAATATGTCCAAGATACTCCTGTCTTTGTTATTCCGTCTTTTACTAAATCTTTTTCAAAAGATGTTGAACCTCCAAACTTCATGTCCATTAAAAAGTTTATAAAAAGACTTTTTTTAAATTTTTCTTCACCATCTAATTTTGGAATTACGAATTTATAACAAACACATATTTTTGGATTTGTAATATTTCTTTTTAACTCCATATATTTTTTATTGACATAAACTGGTTCTTTAAATTCTTTTACTTCTATTTTCTCTTTCTTATTAAATGTTTTAAGTTTCTGATTTTCTCTTACTATGGAAATAGTTTTTTCAACATCAACATCACCATAAATTACCAAAATCATATTTGAAGGATGATAAAACGTATTATAACATTTGTATAAGTCTTCCTTTGTTATTTTAGAAACGTTTTTTTTATCTCCAATGGTTCTATATTTATTAGGGTTCTTAACTAACGCTAAATTAAATACTTCCTCAAACATAAACCTTTCCACGTCATCATTGGTCATATTTATTTCCTGATTAATAATTCCTTTTTCCTTTTCTACGTTTTCGTCAGTAAAATATGGTGATTGAACAAAATTAACTAACTCATTTAAACATTCATAAAAGTTATCATTAGTCGAAAAATAATAGTTCGTAACAAAATGATTAGTATAAGCATTTACGTTAGCTCCATATTTTTTAAATTTATCAAACACCTTCTCATTATCTTCTGATTCAAATAACTTGTGTTCCAAAAAATGTGCTATTCCCTTTGGAAAACTTCTTATTTTATCTTCTTTAATTGGTTTAAAGTCATTTATTGCAGAACCATATTTAGTTACAAAGTAAGCACCTTTTTTTGAGAATCCTTCTTTTTTATAAATGTATATATTTAAACCGTTATCTAATTTTTCATGATAGATTTCTTCATCTACCCCAGTCATAATAATTTTATCCATTTGAAGACTCTCCTTTTAAAAAATAGCATAAATTAGGTTTTAGCTTATTAGCAAAATTCTCAACGTCAGTTTTACTAACTTTATTTAAGTTACCTATAAAAGTATCAATATCAGGTAAATTAAAAAGATTTGCATTATGTTGTCTTGAAGTAAGATTTAATATTGAATCTTGAGAATCTAATAATGAAGTAATAATCGTTTTTTTAGCTTCCCTAACTTCTTTTTCTGATATTTTATTCATACTTTTAATAACATCAAAACAAAGGTCTTTAGCCTTTTCATAGTTTTCTTTTTCTATTCCCATTATTACTTGCATTAACGAATCATCTTTTTCTAATCTAGCGAATACATAATATGCTAAAGAATATTTTTCTCTTATGGTATCAAACAATCTAGCACCACTTGCACCACCTAAAATTATACGGTATATCGGTGCAACATAATTAAGCTCAAAATCACTTATATTTTTTAAATACATGACGATTGTTAAAATATTTTGAGTCCCATAACCCACATCACTTTTTATTATTAAATTGTCACATTCATCATCATTTTTTATAATCAAATCATTTGAATATTTTTTATTTTCTTTAATACGTGATGTTATTTTACTTATAATTTCATCGTTTTCATCAATATCACCAGAAATGATAAGTTCAACTTCACTGTTTTCCATCATGTAAACATACTCATCATACAAAGACTTTGGAGTTATTTCATCTAAATATTCTATCTCACTCATAAAGGTATAAGCTTTTTTTTGATTTAAATTTTTCAAAACCATCCTTTCTGCATAACTACTTGAATCTTCTTTTATTTTCTCTAATGAACTTCTGTATGTTTTTTTAATTATATCAAAAGTATCATTATCAAATCCTTTATTTTTAATAAGCGGATTAAATATTATTTCACAAAAGGTATTAATTACGTTATTAAGATTACCTTCTTTCGTATATTTATCTATTAATGAAGCAAAAGTAAATGAATTTATTATGTAATTACCATATCTTCCAGCTGAGGAGCTATAATAAGAATCATAATTTTCAAGTGAATTTATGTATAGTTTCTCATGCGTATCATACTTATTACAAGATTCCATAAGTATGTTTCTAAGCATTCTTCTATATGTTATATTTTTCTTAGTTGCGGGGCTTTTAAAATAAATTGTTCCAGTAACAGATTTAAACTTATTAGTTTTTAAAATAGTAACAGGAATATTATTAATTACTTTTTTTGTTATTTTCATAGTTACTCCTCCATTTTTAATATGCTTATTTTATCAAAGTTGATTCTAACGCAAGCTTAATCATTTCATCAAAACCAGTTTGTCTATCAATACTAGATAATTTATCATTAGTTACTAAATTATCAGATATAGTTAAAATACAAGCTGCTTTTTTATTGAGTTTATTAGCATTATGAAAAAGTGCAAAAGATTCCATCTCAACCGCAACACATCCATATTCTTTAAACAATTGTCTAGGGTCTTCTGTTTCGTTATAAAATACATCACTACAATAAACAACCGATTTAAGTAATTTTATATTAAGGTTACTTGCAGTTTTAATAATTTTTTCTTTTAACATATAATCACTATTTAATACGCATCTTTCTTCATTATCTTGAATCTTAGCATAATTAGATTTTGAATAAGATTTATCTACTAATATAATACTTCTAAGTGGTATTTTTTCAGTTGTTGCACCTGCAGAACCAATCCTTATTATTTCATCAACATCATAATAATTAAATAACTCATACGAATATATTCCAATTGATGGATTACCCATTCCATGTGCCATAACGGTTATTTTCTTACCCTTATAATACCCAGTATAAGCATACATTCCCCTTACTTTATTAACTAATTTATAATCTTCTAAATAATTTTCTGCAATATATTTAGCTCTTAATGGATCTCCTGGCATAATAACAGTTTTAGCAATATCATCCTTTTGTGCTTCATTATGTGGTGTTGGCATTATAACATCCTCCTTCATCTTCCATTTTTATTATACCACGGAAGATTATAAAACCCTCAATTTAATATTGATTATTTTAAAAAATATGATAAAATAAATAATCTTAAGAAAAAAGGGGCGGTAGTTCTATGCAAAAATATACTTGGGATTATAAGAAGTTAAAAAACGAATTAAAAGAAATAAGTATTAGACTAATGCTCGAAGATATACCTGAGCAAGAAAAAATAAAACTCGAAAATAAACTTGAAACAATACTTGAAATGAAAAAATATTTAAGCATCCCTGAAACCATATTAAAAAAGATAAAATTTACAGACTACGACAAAGATTTTGATATAGATGATGCTAAAGAAACAATTAATTCTTATATAACTCCATTCCAAGAAGAATTAATGAAAGAATATTATGAAGAATTTTTAAATAGAGATTTTGGCTATGTCAGCAAAAAAGATCTAAAAACATGCTTGCCAAGAAATTTAAAATTATTATTTTCTAAAGAGATATTTTTAGAAGCTGGTGGAAAAATAGAAGATTTTAAAAGAATGTGCGATCCAAAAAATCACTTTTTAAACTTATCTAATTATTCAAGTAGAGGATGCTTTTTTTCGTATGAAAAAGATTCATATATTTTCTCTAGCAATAAAAATAACGTTTACTCTTTTTGTGCGTTAATACACGAATTAGGACATTATTTTGAATATTGTTTTAATGATTTTTTTATAAATACTACTGATAATAGAAATATTCTATATGAAGAAATATCAAGTTTGTTATTTGAGCATATTGGTTTAGATACCCTAAAAAAGCATGGAATTATTGATGATAATAAAAAAACAGCTTTTCAAAAATATATAATGGGTGAAAATACATCAGTAGCAGATGAGTATTTCATGTTAAAAACAATTATAAATGATCCTAATCCAACTTTTATAGACAAAATAAAAGTTCACTCATATCCGAACACAATATTAAATACAACTTACTATTATTCTTATATAATTGCTATTAGTCTTTATTATCAATATATTGATAATTCAAAAGAGGCAATAAATAATTTAAAACATTTACTTACTAATTTTAATGAAGAAAATGAATTAAAACTTTTAGAAGAAAGTGATATAGACTTAAGTGGAAATACATTAAGAAAACACTTAGACAAATTAAAGAGGAACAATTAGTCTTGTTCCTCTTCTTCATTTTTATTATCTTCATATTTTACTAATACTTCTCTTGGTTTTGAACCATTAGGTGGACCTACTATTCCTCTTTCTTCAAGTAAATCTATCATTCTAGCTGCTCTATTATATCCAAGCCTATACTTTCTTTGTAAAAGTGAGGCACTAGTTTTACCACTTTTAATTACAAAGTCAACTATCTCGTTATATAAAGGATCATCATACTGATCATCTTTTTCATCATAACTAGAAGCTCCTTGTGGTTTATCTGTTAAATTAGTAAAGGTTTCATCATATTTAGCTTTTTGTTGTTTAATCGTATAATCAACAACTCTTTGCACTTCTTCTTCAGAAACAAATGAACCTTGTATTCTAGTTGGAGTTCCCTCTCCCATTGGTAAAAATAACATGTCACCTTTACCAATTAGTTTTTCCGCTCCCGTCATGTCAAGAATGGTCCTAGAATCAATTGATGATGATACGGTAAATGCTATTCTAGATGGAATGTTTGCTTTTACAACACCAGTTATAACATCAGTAGATGGTCTTTGCGTTGCAACAATTAAGTGAATTCCTGCAGCTCTTGCCATCTGCGTTATTCTCATTATTGAATCTTCAACTTCTTTTGCAGCAACAAGCATTAAATCAGCAAGCTCATCAATTAAAACAACTATGTATGGAAGTTTTTTTGCCGCTGTATCCCCAGTGTCTATTTTACTTTGCATCTTTCGGTTATAACCTTCTATGTTTTTAGTTCCAGTTTCACTTAAAAGGTCATATCTATGTTCCATTTCTTCTACTATTTTCTTTAAAACAATGGATGCCTTTTTAGGATCATTTACAACTGGAGATAAAAGGTGTGGTACCCCATTATACATGGAAAGTTCAACTTTTTTGGGATCTATCATAACAAGTTTTACTTCATCTGGTTTTGCACGCATTAAAATACTTGTAATAACTGAGTTTACACAAACAGACTTACCAGAACCTGTTGCACCTGCAATTAGAAGATGTGGTGTTTTATTAACTTCCATCCACCTTGGATTACCCATTATATCTTTACCTAATACCGCAAGTAATTTACTATCTTCTTTTTCTTTAGGTACCGCTGCTAATACCTCTCTTAATGATACCGGCGTAGTTATCTTGTTTGGGATATCTACACCAATGGTACTTTTACCTGGAATAGGAGCCTGTATTCTTACATCTTTAGCCGCTAAAGCAAGAGCTATTTCCTTACTTAAACTAAGAATTTTACTTACCTTTGTTCCTGATTTAATTTCAAGCTCATACTGAGTAACAGTAGGTCCTACATGAGCTTGTACTACTTTTGCATAAATATCAAAATCACTTAAAACTTGCTCAAGTAATTTTATATTTGATGATATGTTTTCTTCATTTGCCTTTGCATTTACCTTCTTTGGTACATTAAGTAAAGAAAGTGGTGGTAATTTATATTCACCATTAACAGTAAGTTCTTCCGGTTCTTCTTGTTCTTCTAAGTTAACGTGATTTAAATCATTAACACTAGATATAACAACTCTTTTATCCTTTAAATCATCTTTTTCATCATTATTTTCTTCATCTTCATTTTCTTCTTGTTTCTTATCTTTATCAAGCCATTTTTTTGGTACAAAAAATAATATAATCTTTTTCAAGGCAGAAGCTGGTGATAGATTAAATATTAGCATAGCACCAAATAATATAAGAACAAAGCAAATTATTTTAGATCCTAACACGTCAAACGCAAGCACGAATAAATATGAAAATAATGCTCCTAAAATTCCGCCACCCTCTATAAAATTAACATCATTAAATCCAGCGGTTATATTTGCAATCGTATCTTCAAACACAACTTTTCCAACGTTAGTATCACACATTATATACTTAACGTGTGACATAGCAAGAACAGCGATAGAAAATAAATAAAAACCAATTAATTTTTTAGTAAATAGTTTAGGTTTTTCTCTAAATAATAAAACGTAACCGCCAACTATTAAAAAGAAAACTAAACCCCAATTATAATAAGCACCAAACAAAAATATTCCAAAGTTACTAACCATTCTTCCTATAAAACCAGATCTAAGTAATCCTAAAATGGTTAAAACTATATATAAAATCCCAAATATCTCAACTGGAATCTTTCCTTTTTTCTTACTAGAAGATGATGTTTTTTTCTTTGACATCATTTCACCCCGCTATCATAAGTTAATTATACCATGTAAAATAAAAGATGTAAATTTATGTATTAACAATTAGACACTAATTTTTCATGTTAGTTATTTTTAACATAAGATTTTCCCTAAATATTTTTTCTTTTATAGCATTAATACCAAATACTTTTTTACCTAAATCTTTTAAAGATGATCCTACATGATATAGTTTCTTATTATCTATTATTATAAACCTATCATGAAATATATTGGTATATTTTATATTTAATCCTTTATACTCACTATTAAACTTATCTATATCTGTTTTAGTTAATTTACTTTTATTTTTATCCGTAATTAAAAGTACTGTTACATTTACTTTTTTCTTTGTTAATATATCAAGCGTTATTTTATTTACGTAATTATCTATTATTATAATTTCCTTATTCGCAGTACTTATTATGTCTACTAGTAAACTATAAGCATCATATATTTGGCCATTATAAAATAATTTACTTTTTAAATCTTCTTTTCTATCAAATTTATCAAATATATCTTTAAAATTTTTATCATGTTCAATCAATGTATTTTCTATATATTCAGTTTTATTTTCAATAGGCAATAGCCTTTTAAATATATCTTTGTTTTCATTAATAAACTTTCTCATTTCTACAAATGCATTCATTATGTTTACACTCACCTTTACAGCATTAGAAGTTCTAAGTACACTTGATAACATTGCAACTCCTTGCTCTGTAAAAACATATGGAAGATACTTTTTATGTTTACCTGTTAAATTAATATTTTCTTCTAAGGTTTCAGATTGAAACCTTAAAATTTTATTTTTTTCTATAATTTTATCATACTCATCTTTTGTTAATTGAAAATAAAAATTATTTGGAAATCTTTCCATATTTCTTTTTACAGCCAAATTGATAGTTTTAGTCCCATTCTTACATCCATATAGTTTTGCTAAATCACTATCTAACATTACTTGTTTTCCTCTTACTTCATATATTAAGTTTTTTATCTCTATTTTACCCTCTACTTCATATATATAACATCACCTCATATGTATTATTAAACAAAATATAGAAAATCCACCCTAAAAAAAGAAAAATAAACTTAATTATTTTTCTTTAATTATACCCTATTTATTATTTCTTCCATAATTAAATAAGTATTGTATAGCTATACCACTATATTTACCATATGTTTTAGTTGCAAAGTCCCTTATATTCTTTTCTCCTTCAATGCCATAATCATTTTTCATAACTTTTTTTACCCAGGTATCAATTGGAAATACATCATACTTTTGATAGGCAAATAATAAAATACATGATGCAACCTTAGGCCCAATACCAACGTTTTCCATTAATTTATTTAAAGCTTCTTTAGTGTCTAAGTCATAAAACTCGTCTAAATTAATTTCATTATTATTTAGCTTATCTATCATCAACTTTAAATACTTATCTCTAAACCCTACTTTACAATTTCTAAACTCTTCCACACTTACATCTTTTAAATCTTTATACTGCGGAAAAAGAAAATATTCTTTATCGTTAAACACAATTTTCTTTCCATAATTTTTAGCAATGTTATTTAAGGCATTAGCAATTTGAGGAACACCATTATTAGCGGATATAATATACTCCATAATAGTTTCAAAAGGATCTTGTTTAATCATCATAAGGCCACTTGAAAAATCTACCGCAGGTATAATCTTTTTATCAGATTTTCTTAAATAATTATTCATTAAAGCATAATCGTTATCTAAATCAAAATATAATCTAACTACTTTTTCTAAATTATTTTCATTATTAGACGATACGCATAAATATTCTTCATCCATATAAACGTTAATTACTCTATCTTTTAAGATGATATCATAGCTATTATCATCTTGTTTAAAAAACCTAAATATTTGTCCACAAGTTATGGTATCATCTAATTTAAATGGTTTTGTTATTCTTATTTTTATCATTAATAAACTCCTTATTCATTAACACGTTAGAAACTAAAAGTATTATAGATCCTAATAAAACACTTGCTAAAACGTCAGTTAAGTAATGCACGCCAAAGTATATTCTACTAAAACCTGTTAATATAATCATTAATGAAAAGCCTATAAGAAGTGGCTTTCTATATTTACCATTAACCTTTTTATAAACAAGTAACATTAAAGTTCCATACAAAGCAAACGAAGAAATAGTATGACCCGATGGATAGCTAAAACCACCTTGTACAATCCATTTCCATGATGGTCTTACCCTTTTAATAATTTGTTTTAAGACTTGCATTAAAATAACCGCAACACATACGTTTGATATTACATATTTAAAATCTGATAAAGCTTTTTTTCTTAAAAAAATAACGCCAGTTAAAATTACTAAAACAATAATACCAATCGTTGAAGCTAAATTAGTTATAATATATAAAAATTTAGTAATAAAACTATTTTCTATTTTTATAATGCTATTAAAGGTATTTTCATCTAAAGAATTTGTCTTACCTCCTACTACAAAAAAAGTAAGAAAAACAAAACAAATTAACAATAGCGTTATAAAATAATACTCTTTTTTTATTTTTTTCATCCAGATACATCCTTTACTTTACTTTTTAGATAAATTACTTAAATTTTTCCTCATATCATCACTTAATCTATCTTTTGCATCTTGATTAAGATCAGAAAAGATACCTAAATCATTAGTCTTTTGCATATCATTAGTACGCATTCTAACTTGTATGTTAGCATCTTTATACATAACGTTTGTGTTTAAAGAGCGATATCCATTATTTTTAGGTGTTGCAATAAAATCTTGAAAACTTCCCTTTATAGGTTGTGAGATTCCATGTATTTGACCTAGAGTACTATAACAATCATACTTATCAAATAGAACCATTTTAATTGCTAATAAATCAGATATGTCACTAGGCTTTTTTTGCTCTTCATATATACCACCTACATTTTTCACCCTATAATTATAACTCATAGGTATTCCTTGTTTACTTAAAAGTTCTTGAGTTTTACTACCTAATTCATCTAATGTTTTATTATATTTCAATTTTAATTCCTTTCTTAGTTCGTACAAGTTTATAAAGTTATTCCTATCTAGATAATATAAGCATAAGTCTTGTAATTCATCTTTTAATAAGTACATTCCTAAAATTTTGGCTATTGGAACATAAAATTCCTTAGTTTCCGTTGCTATTTCAATTTGTTTAGAAGAATTTAAAGCATCTAGAGTATACATATTATGTAATCTATCACCAGCTGCTTTTACTGCGATTATTCTTGGTTCTTCTTTTGAAGCCTCTAAAATTTTTTCATGAGTTTCTACATTTACATCATTTCCTATTTTTGTTACCCCATCTACTATTTTAGTTATTGCACAGCCAAAGTCTTGTTCACAATCCGCTAAAGTATAGCTAGTGTCTTCTATTGTATCATGTAAAAGTCCAGCTGTAACAGTTTCATAATCAAGTCCAAAATTAGCTAATATACTAGCAACACCAATTGGATGAGTAATATATGGCTTACCATTTTTTCTTTTTTGACCTTCATGAAGTTCACTAGCTTTATAAAAAGCTTCATAAATAATTTTTATTTGTTCTTTATTAAACTGTTTACAAGTTGGAATTAACTTTAAAAACTCTCCCTCATTCTTAGAAAACAAAGTATCAAGTTTTTTAAAATATTTTTTTGTATTATCCATATATTTTCCCCCTTCTTTATATAAAGATTTATAAATATAATACTACAAAAGTTAAAAAAAAGCACTATTAATGCTTTAGTTTATTATTTCTTCAAAAATTTTTAAAGATAACTTTATTGCATCATGCTTTAAAGAACCACTTTCTATTTTTATGAAATTATCTTTTATTATTTTTATGTTCATTGCATTTAAATTTGTTTTATCAATCATAACAGGATCTTTTTCCTCTTCTGTTTTATACTTTTCAATGAAATGTTTAGGTATTTTACCATCATTTATAATTACTGATTTTATTTTTCTTTTTCCTAAATATCTATTAAGAACTTTAATATGATCACTTACCGTAAAATCATCAGTTTCTCCAGGTTGAGTAAACATATTACAAACGTAAAGGATTTTTGCTTTTGAATTATCTATTGCATTTATAACATCTTTACTTATTAAATTACAAGCTATACTAGTATATAAACTTCCCATACTAAGAATTATCATATCAGCATTAATTATATCTTTTATTACCATTGGGTTTATAACTGGATCTTTTTTATAATAAATATCCTTTATTTTTTTATCTTCTTTAGTAATATTATGTTCACCTTCAACAATGCTATCGTCTTCCATAACACCCATTAAAACAACATTATCTTCTGTAAGTGGCAAAACCTTACCTTTTAAATTTAATACCTTAGATAAAGACTTTATACCATCTGACATGTTTCCAGTTATATTACAAAGAGCCGCTAAAAGAAGGTTACCAACCGCATGCCCATTTAAATCACTAGTAGTATTAAAACGATACTCTAGTAAACTTTCAAATAAAGGTTCCGTATCAGATAAAGACGCTATTACCTTTCTTAAATCACCAACGGCAGGAATATCAAACTCTTCTCTTAATTTACCAGTTGATTTACCATCATCACAAACTGATACCACAACTGATATATCAACTGGAAACTGTTTTAATCCCCTAACTAACGTTGAGGTTCCTGTTCCTCCACCTAATATAACAACTTTTTTACTCATTATTAATCACCTTCAAAAATTCATTATTTAAAATTTCTTCTTCTAAAGTAGTTTTATCTCCATGGCCTGGATATAAAATAGTTTTTTTATTATAATTTTTGATTTTTCTTAGGCTCTGTAACATTTCATCAAAATTACCGCCTTCTAAATCACACCTACCTATTGCATTCTTAAAAATAAAATCACCGGTAAACATTATACCATCATCTTTAAAATAATAAGTAACAGAATCTTCTTTATGGCCTTTTGTTTCTATTATTTCAAAATTAAATGGTCCTATGGTATTTAATTTATCACATTTATAATCAATTACTAAAGCATTATACTTATTTTTTACTACATCTAAAGCACCAACATGATCAAAATGATAATGTGTAACTAAAATCGCAAGCACGTTTTTATCACCTACAAGATTAATTATTTTTTCCGGCTCACTACCAGGATCAATGATTAAGGCATCATTACCAATTGATATTACATAACAATTTTCCATTAAATAACCGACTTCTATTTTATTAACAATCATATTATAACTCCATTATTAAGGCTTCATAAAGCAAATCAACCAAATAATTACTAGGTTCTAGATTATACTTTCTAATAAGCTCATCAAACGCATCAAAAGTAACATCTATACCAAGGTACTCAAAAACAGAATATTTTTCATTATCTAAGTCTTTTAAATAATTTCTTGTATATTCATTATCTATTATTAATAATGGTAAACTACCCGCAAATTTTTTGAATCTATTCATAATGGCTTTTGTTTTCTTTACATATTTAAAAGAATTATTATCATAGTTTATCATGTTAAGAATATCAGGTATATTAATCAATGACTTATCTAGCCTATAATCAAATCTATCTTCTAATTTAATACCATCTACCTTTAAAGCTGAAAGCTGTGCTATATTTCCATTTGAAGGATTTGAACTAGTTGGAATAATTTCTAGTATTATATATTTTTTATCTTTTAAATTAAGCATGTTAATCATCTTCTTTCCAATTATCATATGTATCCAAAAAGTTATGTTTTTTTCCCTTAGTTTTATATGCTCTCATCATGTCTAAGTTAACGTTTTCGGTTGCTCTAAATATATTATAAGCAACAAACTTACTTTTTTCTTCTAAACTATTAATTAGTTTTTTTATTTCTAATCTTTTAGAATTTTCATTATTAATATCGTTATTTTTCTCAGTAAAACGGCATGCACAATTTAAAAATTTTAAATCATTATATTTAACCCATGATTTTATGTCTTTTTCCCTTACTAAGTAAAGTGGCCTAATAAGCTCCATTCCTTCAAAGTTATCACTATGAAGCTTTGGCATCATCCCCTTTATTTCACCACCATAAATAATGCTTAATAACGTGGTCTCAACAACGTCATCAAAGTGATGACCTAATGCTATTTTATTACATCCTAAGCTTTTAGCATAAGAATATAAACATCCCCTTCTCATTCTCGCGCATAAATAACATGGTGAACCTTCATCTAAAGAATAAACACTATTAAATATATTAGATTCAAAAATGTTTATATTAATGTTTAACATCTTCGCATTTTCTTCTATCAACTTTCTATTTTCCTTGTTATATCCAGGATCCATTACGATATATTTAGCATCAAAATTAACGTTGCCATGTTTTTGTAATTCTTCTATACATTTAGCTAATAAAAAAGAATCTTTACCACCGGAGATACAAACTGCTACTTTATCTCCTTCATTAATAAGCTTATAATCCCTTATTGCCTTAGTAAATGGTCTATATATTTCTTTTCTAAATCTAACTATTATGCTTCTTTCTATTTCTTTATATTTTTCCATAAAAACACATCCATTCAATTGCTATTATTAATTTTAACACAAATTAAGTTATTTAAAAACAATAAGTAGACATATTATTTAATGGGAGGTTATTATGAATATTAAAAAATTAAAGATAATAGGTATTATAATTGCTTTCGCACTATGCTTTCCACTACACTTTTTATATGATAAATTTCCATGCTTTATAACAAGTATAATAGCACCAGTTAATGAATCAATTTGGGAACACATGAAAATTATATTTACAAGTATATTATTCTCGGGAATAATTCAAAAAATAATAGTAAAAGTAAAACATTTGCCATATAAAAATATTTGTATTTCAAACATAATTGCAGCGGCATCATCCATTCCAATTTTTCTAATTATATATTTACCAATTTATTATTTAATTGGTGAAGTTTTATTTGTTACTATTTTTATTATGTTTGTTGTTATTGTAATTTCACAAATAATAACATTATGCATAATAAACATAAAAAAAGATTTAAAGATGGAAAACTTAGCAATATTATTTACAATAATAATATATATATTATTTGGTTTATTAACTTATTTTCCACCTGAAATCACATTATTTAAAGATCCTATAACTTTAACTTATGGAATAAAAAAATAATTAGCTTGTTTATGCTAATTATTTTAAATCACTAACTACTTTTTTTAAAAATCCATTCTTACTTACCTTATTTTCTATAAGATAAGAAATAGATACAATAATGCTTCCTAAAAATGCTACTAACATATCTTCCATGGTATCAAAAACACCCGTAGTAAGATGATGTTGAACATCCATTTTCAAAAATATAAAAGATCCAAACTCTATAAATTCCCAAATAGATGCAACCATAAGGGTAAAACTAATTATAAATAAAGCATTAAAGCCTTTATTTTTTTCTTTATAAACACCAAGATAGTCCATAACAACAAGTGCTAATATTGAGGTTAATATACCAGATAAAAAATGTGCAAACAAATCATACCACCAGACATTGTTATATAAATTAACAACGCTACCAAGAAACTGTGCAAGAATTATAAATACTATGTATACCAATTCCATTGCATCAGTTATTTTAAATTTAAATATTTTACTGATTATTCTTGGTATAAGAAGAACTAGGCCTATCGTTATATCACCAAGCAATCTATCATAAGCTTTAATATTTATATCCTTAACAAAAAAGCAAATAGAAGCAAGCGTACATAAAAATATTAAAATGTTATTTAACTTTTTCATTTTCTTCCTCCATATATTTTCCCATACTACTTATGTCTTTTATCATTCTATAATAATCAACCAACTTATTCAAAGCATCATCTGGCAACTCATCTATAATTTCGTTTCTTTTTATTGCTCTATAAACACTTCTATGAAAGTCATTAGCAAATAATTCTTCATATGGATAAAGAACTTCTTCATCTATAATAGAACGATTTATTCTAACTTCATTAAAAATATTTACTACTTCATCACAAAATTTTTCATAATTACTTAAATTAATTTTTATTAAATCATTATCTAATATAAAACTAATAACATCATATTTACCTTCTTTAAATTTTTCTTTTATTTTTACTTTTTGTTCATCAGTCATTTTCTATCCTCTTTTTTAACATAGTTATATGCATCTTTACACATTTCATTTATATCTTTTAAAGCTTTCCAGCCTAACTTTTCATAAGCATAAGATGGATCTGCATAACAAGCATCAATATCCCCTTTTCTTCTTTCCTTTATTTGATATTTAATATCAACATCATTAACCTTCTTAAAAGTATTTACTAAATCAAGTACACTGTAACCTTTACCAGTTCCTAAATTATATGCATCACAACCATTATCCTTTAAAATCTTCTTTATTGCTTTAACATGTCCTTTAGCTAAGTCAACCACGTGAATATAATCTCTTACTCCAGTTCCATCATGTGTATCGTAATCATTACCAAACACTCCTAAACAATCAAGTTCACCTGTTGCAACCTTAATAATATAAGGCATTAAATTATTAGGAATTCCATTAGGATTTTCTCCAATAAGGCCAGATGAATGGGCTCCAATAGGATTAAAATATCTTAAAATTGCTATACTCCAATCATTATCTGAATTGTATAAATCCCTTAATATTCCCTCTATTATAAGTTTTGTTGTTCCGTATGGATTAGTAGTTGATAAAGGAAAATCTTCCCTTATTGGTAAACTATTAGGTTTGCCATACACTGTCGCAGAAGATGAAAATGCTATTTTCTTAACTTTAAATTCATCCATTACCTCAAGTAAAGATAATGTAGAATCTAAGTTATTACGATAATACATAAGTGGTTTCAAAACGGATTCCCCAACCGCTTTATAACCTGCAAAATGGATAACCGCATCAATATTATTTTCATTAAATATCTTTCTTAAAGCATCTTTATCACATACATCATTTTCATAAAAAGAAACTTTTTTACCAGTTATACGTTCTATATAACTAACTACCTCTTTTTTTGAATTAGATAAATTATCAATTATTACAACTTCATAACCTGCATCTAAAAGTTCAACACAAGTATGACTACCAATAAAACCAGTTCCACCAGTTACTAGTATTTTCATTTTATCACCTCTATTTTAATTATACCACGTATAAAAAAAGATTCTATAAAGAATCCTTTATTTTATTAATTTTAAGTGTTCTAGAAAGCCAATTTTCTTTTGTCATTATAGTTTTATAATCATCAATCATGTTTCCTTTTTCACTTTTCCATGCATCTTTTATTATTTTGTATGGCTTAAAGCCTAGTTTTTCTAAAACTCTTTTAGCCTTTATATTTCCATCTGAATATCCACAAATAATGTTATCATATCCAATTTCAAATAAATAATCAATAACGGAAGAAACAGCTTCTTTCATATAACCATTTCCCCAATAGCTTGGGTGTAAATTAAATTCTATTTCTATAATTTTATTATCAACATCTTCATCTGTGGTTAAAACGTTACCAATAGGTTCATTTTCTAAATAAATTATCCAATCAAACATATGCGCTTTTTTTATCTTAGAATAATATTTTTTCATTCCATCAACAAACAAAGCCTCTATTTTATTTAAGTCTTGCTTTAAAAGTACACATTCACCATCAATGTTCTTTAATTTTTTAAAATCATATTCATAGACTTTTAAAAAATCATCTTTAGTTCCCTTCTTTATTATTAGTCGTTTAGATTTTAGTTCAATAGTTTCATAATTCATAATAACACCACCAATATAAAGTAATAATACGGGCCATCTTGCCATGTATGGTTATTTATTATAATGTTTAAATTTAGAATAATCAATAAATTTTAAACTTATTTTTAAAGTTTTTTGAAACTTATAAGACTAATTAATTTTTTTTCAAAAAAGACTTGATTAATGCTACTTTTCTTGATATTATATTAATGCAGTTCATGGCGAGATAGCTCAGCTGGCTAGAGCGTTCGGTTCATACCCGAAAGGTCGTGGGTTCGATCCCCTCTCTCGCTACCAATAAATATAACTAGATAGAAATATCTAGTTTTTTATTTTACTAGCTATACGACCTTTCTTACATATATGATATTTAAAATTTTGTTTTAATAATTTTTATATTATAATTATTTTAGAGGTAAATTATGACTTATAATGATATGTTAAATAAGCTATCTAAATCTAAATTTAGAAATAGTTTTCATTTGAAAGAAAAAGACATTAATTATATTAAAGAAAAAGGTTATGATAAAATAAAAGAACATGCTTATGACTTTATAAATAAAAGACTAGCACCTTCTTTTATCCCAAATGATGGCAAACAAACACCAATGAAAGGCCACCCAGTATTTATTGCACAGCATGCTTGCGCTTGTTGTTGTCGTGGATGTTTAGAAAAATGGCATCATATACCAAAAGGAAAATGTCTTAATGAAAAAGAAGTGAAGTATATAGTAAACTTAATAATGCTGTGGATAAAAAAGGAATATGAACACTTATAAATTCATATTCCTTTTTATATTTTCTATCTCCATTTGCATTGCATTTACCATCTTCTCTAACATTACTAAAGTTTGCTCATCATCACTATTATCATTTGCATTTATATTGTCTGAACTTTGCCCATTAAAACCAGAAAAAGTATTGGCATTATTTCTACCAGTTTCAGTAGAACCTACTGGTTCTAATCCCCTTTCTTGCATAACAGCACGATAAAAAGCATTGGTAGATAAAACTTGTGCGACAAGCATAAGCCAGTTACCTACCGCGTTTTGTTCGTTAGCAGTCATATCATCAATTAATATGTACCCTACTACAACAGCAGATAAAGAAAATAATTTAGGAGGAATATTTGGTAACATCTTTTTTTCCTCCTTCTAAAAAATTATATTCATAAAATAATAAATACTTAACTAGTTAAACGCTATTTCAACGTTTACATCTTCATCTTTTATCGCAATGAATAAATATATTATCCCGCTTATAATAATCAATAAAGATGCTATAAAAGATAATAAAGTAAGTCTTTTTTTCTCTTCACTATCATATTCGTTTAAATTTATTAAATCATCATATGAATCCTTACAAAAATATGTATAAATAATAACTAAAATAACAAATATAAAAATTATTATCTTTCTATATTTTTCTTTACTTTCTAAGTCATTATATATAAAATATCTTCTTTCAAAATAATTAGAATACCAACTCATAAATATGATTCCAATATATATTAGCCATAAAAAATCTTCAATTTTTAACTGCTTTAGTCTTTTATTAAGCTCTTGATTACTCATATTAAATTATATGATTATGATTTAAACATACTATATATTTTTACTAATTTAGACTCAATAAATGGTGCTCTATATACTTTTTTAGGAAACTTGTCTTCTATTGCTCTTACAATCTGTACAACGATAGAATCTAATTTCTTTTTTTCAAAAGTTCTTAATATAAAATGCTCAACATTATATAATTCTTTTTTTATATCTTTAAAATACTTCCCATTATTGTATTTACTATCCAAACATACCTGATTAAAACCCGTATGATATAATCCAGGTTCAACAAGTACTACTTTAACATTTGTTCCCATTAAAAACATTTCTTTTTGAAGTGCTGTAACAATTGATGTAATACTAGCTTTAGTAGCTGAATAAATACCTGCAAATGGTATTGGAAAATGGCTTGCCAAAGATGACATCACAACTATTCTTCCTTTATCTTTATCTATCATCTGTCTTAACACCAATTGAAGAAGTCTAAATGAGGAAAATACGTTTACTTCAAAATTAGTTCTAACATCATCCATATCTGCTTCTATTATAGAACCACCAATAGCAATACCCGCATGATTATATAAGCAATCTATGTTTAAATCAAGAACCTTTTTCCTATCTTCCTCTTTTGTTATGTCTACTTTCATTACTTTTATATTTTTTATATTACCAAGTTTTTCTTTAACTGTTTTAACTTGATTTTTAGTATGACAAGTAAGATATACCATATGTTTTCTTTCTGCTAAAGTAAGGGCAGTTAAATAAGCTATTCCACCAGCTGCTCCCGTTATTAATATCTTCATAAAAAAATCACCATTTATATAGTGATCTTTTTTATTTATTTTTATTCTTAAGTAACTCTTCAAATTTATTTAATATTTCATATATATTTGTACAACTCATAAAACATATTGCAGCATTATCATGCTTTAGTAATTTATCTGCTGTTTTTATTGATATTTTTTCTGCGTTAGGAACTTTACTTATTATTTCATCACTTGTAACACCTGGATAATCTTGAGCTTTTTCCCTGTCACAATGTATGTCCATAACATATGCTTTATCCGCGGTTTTTAAAGCACTTACAAAGTCATCCATTAAGTCTTTAGTTCTAGAATAGGTATTAGGTAAAAATACCGCAACTATTTCCTTATTAGGATATTTCTGCCTTGCAGATGAAATAGTTACTTTTATCTCAGTTGGATGATGAGCATAATCATCAATCGTTACGACATCACCAAAAGTATGTTCTTTAAATCTTCTTTTAGCATTTTCAAAAGACTTAAGTAAGTCATGAATATCTTCTTTTTTTACTCCTTCTATATCGCAAACAGTAATGCATGCTAAAGCATCTAATACCATATGTTCCCCAAATAATGGTATATCAAAATGGCCATATAAATCACCATTCATATAAACATCAAAACTACTACCACTCTTAGTTAACTTAACGTTCTTTGCAACAACATCATTGTCACCATTAAAACCATAATATATTATTTTATTATTAACATTCATCTTTCTGATGTTTAAATCATCACCACAAGCTATTACAACACTTGCTTTGTTAACAAATTCTTCAAAAGTAGAAATTATCTCATTAATATCCTTATAACATTCAGTATGTTCTAATTCTATGTTAGTTACGATTGCATAATATGGATGATATGATAAAAAATGCTTTTGATACTCACAAGATTCTAATGTGAATAATTTATTATTCTTATCAGCAAAACCAGTGCCATCACCTATGAAATAATTGCAGCCCTTTGTCTGTCTTAAAACATGTGATATCATAGTAGATGTTGTTGTTTTACCATGAGTACCACTTACACCTATGGTTTTAAACTCACTACTTAATTTTCCTAATAAATCATTATATGCTACTATTTTAAGCCCAAGTTCTTTTACCCTTTTAATTTCCGGGTGATCATTTGAAAAAGCCTTTGAATAAGTTACAATAGTATCTTTATCTATTTCATGATTAGTATCATAATATATTTTTATACCTCTTTTATCAAGACCTTCTTGAGTAAATTTATACTCTTTATAATCATCATATCCACAAACGATGTTTCCTAAGTCAAATAGGATTTCTGCAAGTGTTGCCATTCCTGACCCTTTAATTCCTATACAATAATATTTCATAAGTTTCACCTCTTTATTAATTATATCACTTTTTATATAAAACTTTATAGAAAAAAAATAATAAATATGTTATAATCTTCTTGTACCTGCCGGTATGGCGGAATTGGTAGACGCGCTGGACTCAAAATCCAGTGGTAGCAATACCATGTCGGTTCGACCCCGACTACCGGTACCATTTGAAAAACCATCGAAAGTAAATCGATTTAATATAAATAAAAGAACTTGAAAGAAGTTCTTTTTTGTGTTAACATGTATTTAGCAAGCAAACCTTGCATAAAATAAAATGGAACACTTAATACGCTATGTTGAGTGTTGCCCTAATTTTGGGAATCACCTAAATCAATGCTGAGTTAGGTGATTTTTCTTTTTAGATTAAAAATATAAATAGTAATAATACCAATAGGAAGATAATAATGATTAGAGATAAGATAAAAAAAATCTTTCTTATCGCCTCCCTTCTTTTTGAAGATTGGCAAATCACCCAACTATTAAATGTTCCTACATATAATTATAGTAAACAATTGTTCTATAAACAAGCAATTTATTAATTCTTATATGCTTTTATTTTAAAATAACTACACTTTTATTTTGCTATTTAACTAACATTAACTAACAACCAAATTGACATTTGCTAATGTTTTATGCTAAAATACCTAACTAATTAAAGGTAAAAAAATAATGAATAGATATGAAAAATATTTGGATATGATTGAGTTTACTAATGCTGTTTTATCTTGTTCTGATGTTTTAATAAAAGATTATCATAGAAAAAAAGATATACAAGATAAAATATACTTTTATACTAAATTTAGAAATTCACTTTTAAAAATAATAGATTTTAAAGTCCAAGAAGAAATGAATAAAAATCTAATTATTTTAAAAAAAGAACTAGAAGATTTAAAAGTAATTAAACACAATAGTAAAGAAAAGAAATATAGTGATTCAGATATCGAATTCTTAAGACAATTTAGTGCTTATGATTTAACTTTAGAAGAAGCATGTATTGTTGGAAAAAAAGATGAATACTATAAATTTATTAGAGCAATAAGTTGGAAAATGGGAAAAACAAGTAAAAAATTAGATGATTTAATAGAAGAAGATATAAAAAAACTTAATGAAGATTATACCCCTAGACTTTTATGGAATTTTTATAAAAAACATAAAAAAAGTAACAAAAACTAATTTGTTACTTTTTATTTTTTAGATATCTTTTTTACGATGTCTTGTATTTTTTCATCTGTAATTGCTTTTCCTTCAAAGCTTTTTAGAACTTCAACTGGTAAAGCAAAAACGATAGTATTTGATTGATCTGATGATATATCACTTAACGTAGATAATGTTCTTAGATGCATTGCGCCTGGGGTAGAAGCCATCAAGCTAGCAGCTTTTGCTAGATTTTCAGATGCTTCAACTTCTCCTTTTGCTTTAGTAATTACAGCTTGTTTTTCTCTTTCTGCTTCTGCAACACGAGCTATTACCCTTTTCATCTCTTCTGGAAGAGATACATCTTTTAATTCAACGTTTTCCACTTTTATTCCCCATGGGTCTGTTGCCTTATCAATTATTTTGCATATTTCTTCTGAGATTTTATCTCTTTCACTTAAAAGTTCATCAAGAGAAACAGAACCAACAGCATTACGCATTGTGGTTTGAGCTAGTTGTCCAACTGCAAAATAAAAGTTTTCTACTTCTAAAACAGCTTTGGATGCATCAAAAACTTTATAATATATAACAGCATTAATTCTAACTGATACGTTATCCTTAGTTATTGCATCTTGTTCTGGAACATCTACTGCTTTTGTTCTAATATCCACCTTTCTATAACTTTGAAAAATTGGAAATACTAAATTCCAACCAGGGTTCATTATTTTACTAAATCTACCTAAGGTAAATTTAATTCCTCTTTCATACTGATTTACTTGCTTTATTGATACTAAAATAATTACCAACAAAATAACTATTAACATAACAAACATCTTAATACTTCCTTTCTATTTTTAGTCTATCATAACTTATTATGTTTAACAATATATTTTATTCATTTTCTTTATATCTAGAAATGAATAAATCTTTTTCTTCTTCTGATATTTCTTCTGGTACCTTTAACTCTGGAAGATCTTTAATTGATGATAAGTTAAAATAATCTAAAAACTTATCAGTGGTTTTATAAAGCATTGGTTTACCAGGTAAATCACTTCTTCCAGCCATATCTATAAAACCTCTAAATAATAATTTTCTTATCATATCACGGCTAGAAACACCTCTTATTTCATCAACCATGCCAACTGATATTGGTTCATTATAAGCAACTATTGCTAAAACTTCTAAAGCAGCTTGAGTTAAACTCGACGAAACAGTTTGATCCGCTAGTAATTCATAGTATTTTTTATGTTCTTCTTTTGTTGATAATTTATACTTGTTACCCAAACAAACTAATTTTAAACCCCTATCATCACTTTCTAATTTTTCTTTATATTCATTTAATAACTCATTTACTTCATAATTTTCTAACTCTAATAACTTACTAATTTCTTCAAGCGATAAGCCATCTTCACCAGTTACAAAAAGTAAGCCTTCTAAAACTCCAATTTTCATTTTAATCACCTTCTTTTAGCGAAATTACGATGGTATTAAAGTTACTATCTTGTTTAACTATAATTTCATCTTTTTTTATCATTTCTAATACTGATAAAAAGCTAACGATAACTTCTTCTTTTGTTGGAACATCAAATAGTTCTTCAAAATTAATTTTCTTTTTACTAGAAAGAATTTTTTTAATACTTTTAATTTTATCACTTAAAGACAATTCTTTTTTAGTTATTTTAGTAGAGATAGGTCTATCAAGAATTTTTCTTTCAATTATAACATTAAATGCTTCTATAAGATCACTTAATGATAAATTATCATTTTTATCCTCATGCTTTGCATAAAAACTTAAATTAACAGGTTCTTTTGTTATGATTAGCTTTCTTGTCATTTCAAGATTTTTAAATTCCTGAGTAACTTCTTTATATTTTTTATAATTAAGTAATCTTTCAATTAAAACCTCTCTTGGATCTTCTTCGTATTCATCTTTATCAATTTCTTTTTTCTTTGGAAGAAGCATCTTAGATTTCATTTCAACAAGTTCTGAAGCCATTACTAAATACTCACTTGCAATTGATAAATTTAAAACTTTCATTGCTTGTATGTAATCTAAATATTGTTTTGTTATTTCTTCTATTTTTATATCATATATATCAATATCATTTTCTTTTATTAAATGAAGTAATAAATCAAGTGGACCATCAAAATTTTCTATTGTTACTTTATATTCCATTTTTAGCACTACCAATCCTAATCACTTGACTTTTAACATCTTCTAAAATTTTTAAAGCTTTAAAAGTAAATTCTGAATCACCAGAATTTATAAGCTCATCAAAAGCACCAATCACTTCATCATAATACTCTAGATCATCATTAAGATATGAACTTTCATGAGAAGAACTATTTTTATCTGCGATTAAATAATATGATTTTAATTTTCCATCGCTAAAATCTAAACCATGAATTTCTTCATAATTATCAAAACTATCTTCATTAATCTTTGATACACTAACTCTTGATCCAATATTTCCTAAAGTTGGAGCATAGCTATATGAGATTCTGTACAAAATATTTTTCACTCTTTGTTCTTCAATTAATAATTTAAAGTCTTTATCTGGTCTTTCTATGTCTTTTATTACCATTTCGTTCACCTAATTTCTTAAATAATTATAACATATTTAGACAATATTTAAAATATTTGTTATAATTTGCTTGGTGATAGCTTTGAAAAGATTTAATATGATTGATGAAGAATTTATTTGTGAAAACTGTGGTCATAAAGTCAAAAAATTAGGATATACCGCAAGAGATCATTGTCCTTATTGTTTATATTCAAAACATGTTGATATAAATCCTGGTGATCGAAGTAATAATTGCAAAGGCATGCTAAAACCAATCAGCATAGAAAAATTTAAAAACATATTTAAAATAATATATAAGTGTGAAAAATGTAATCAATACCATAAAAACATCATAGCTAATGATGATGATATGAACTTAATTATTGAACTATCAAAAAAAGGCTAGTTACACTAGTCTTTTTTCTTAAAACATAATGAAGAATAAAATACAAGGTTATCATCAGTATAAGTTTCTTCAATATCAATACCTGAAAATCTTGGATCTTGTTCTATTCTTTCTCTTATCATGTACATATTTGTTAAAGTGTTTAAATCCCCTAATAAACTACTAGCAGTTATTATAAAGTCTTTTCCTTCGTCTAAGGCCTTTTTTAATAAATCATCTTTATTTGGTTCTAGATGGCTAACAACTACATTTTGTTTTAATCTATCCTCACAAAGACCTAAAATAGATTCTATATGATGATTAAATACTTCTTCATCTGTCATTTTTAATCCTTTATGGGACTTATAACCTTTAACCTTTTCCATACAATCTTCTTTAGTCAAATACTTTTTTTCCGATACTACATTTGGCATTGCCATTAATTATATCATCCTTTCAGTTTAGTATTTACTACATAGCACATATTTTACGGTGCGTAATATAAATAATAGCATCTTGATAAAGCTTTGTCAATCATTTTTTTTGTTTTCTAATTTTAATGTTTCTACATTATTTATTGCATCAAATCTCTTAGAAATTTTATCGGTTGTTATGTGAATATCATTAGCATCACGGCTTACCGCTTCTATACTTCTAGATAACTTATCCCATCTTTCTTTATATCTTCCAAAATCAGTAGCTAATTTATTTAATTCCTCATGAATAATACTCGTGTATTTATCTTTTTCAATGTTTTTAATTACTAATTGAATTGTTGTTAAAGTACTCATTAACGTTGTTGGAGATGCAATCCATACCCTTTTTTTATAAGCATAATCAATTATATCTTCATGATAAGCATTTAGTTCCGCAAATAAAGCTTCCGCAGGTAAAAACATAATTGCCTGATCGCTTGTTACACCATCAATAATATATTTATTTGCAATAGCATCAATATGCTTTTTCACATCCATTTTAAATTGTTTTTCAGCATTTTGTCTTTCTACTATTCCAACACTCTTATCAATCATCAAACGATAATTCTCAAGTGGAAATTTAGAATCGATTGCAATTGTTCCAAGTGGCTCTGGTGCAAATAATACACAATCTGCTATAACACCTGTGTTAAAAGTATACTGCATTTTATATATACTATCATTATTTTCTCCAAAAACACTAACCAATATATGTTTTAAATTAATTTCACCAAATATACCTCTTGTTTTCTTATCAGTAAGAATAGACTGTAATGAGACAATATCAGTAGATAAACTATCTATTTTCTTTTGTGCTTCATCTATCTTAGATAATCTTTCTATAACAGAAGTAAACGTTTTATTTGTTTTTTCAAAGTTTTCATCTAACCTTTCATTAACCCTATCATTAATTAAATTTAACTTTCTTTCTAACTTTTCATTTAATTTGTCAAAGTTACCATTTAAAGAAATATTTACATCATTTTTAAATTCCCCTAGTTCCTTTACCATACTAGTTTCAAGTTTCCCTAGTCTTTCGGTTATATTACTTTCATTGATATTTTTTGTTATTGAAAAAATAACCAATATAATTATTAATATTAATAATCCTATAATTACATACTGCATCTTTTAACCTCCATATAATATATAAATATTATACAATATATTTAAAAAAGAATATACAAAAACTATATATTCTTTATACTTTCTATTGACATGCCAGTTATATTACTTATTTCCTTTTCATCCATACCACTATCAATAAGTTTTTTTATAATTGCTTTTTTCCCCTCTTCCATTCCCTTAATATGACCTTCTTTCAAACCTTCCTCAAGACCTTCTGCACGACCTTCTTCAAGTCCCTCTTTTCTCGCTTGCTCCTTTTCCGGAGAATTAAGTGCTTTCCTTACTTTTTCTTTGTATTCTTCTTCATCATAGCATAATATCATCGCTGAATCCTGTGATAACGTTATTATTTTTTCTTCTACCTTTTTCATAATATGATCTCCACTTGATACTTTTTCTAGCTCTTTTCTATTATCAAGTACTAGTAAAAGTAATTCTTTCTCAAACTTAGTTAACTTTTCTTTATTACAATATTTTTCCTTTATCCTTTTCAAGTTAATATGATATTTTTCATAGTTTCTCCTTTCATGGGTAATAATAATTATTTTTGAATAATATGACAAACTAAAAAACTAAGCAAAAATCAAATTTTTGATAACTAAACACATAAAAAAAATAACTTTTTCTATATTAAAAAAAGTTATTTTGAGCACTAAGTTATTCTAAATTACTTTTTAATACCTTCTATGCCACCAATAATGCTATAACATTTATAACCAAGTGCATTTAATATTTTAGCACATGATAAACTTACTGTTCCTTTATCACATATTAAATAATATTCATTTTCTTTATTCATATAAATATCAGGTTTAGAAAGAAGTTTAAGTCTTGGAATATTAATGCTATTTGATACGTGATTATTATTAAATTCAAGTAAATTTCTAATATCAATTATCTTAGTTTTATCTATTATATCATTATAATTTATTTGCATAGTTATCACCTATCTTAATATATGAAAAAAGCACTTTAAATTAAGTGCTTTTTACTCAAAGAATTCATCAAAGAAATCGACATCTACTTCTTTTTCATTTTTATTCATTATTTTATCTATTTCTTCCTTAAATGTATATAAATCATTATTAGTATTATTAACTAATTCCGGTTTCTTCTCTACTTGATTATTTAAAGAAACATCCTTTACTTTTATAGGTTCATCATCAAATGATAAATCTTCTAAGTAATCATCCATCAAATCATGATTATTATCACTAAGTGTTGATACATTAACACTAGGGTTTTCAAAGGAAGTAAAATCTATCTTTTTGCTTGGCATTATAACATCAGATGATATTGAATCATTACTAGATAATGGTATATTTGCATCTTCAATCATACTCTTTTCAGAAGCTTTAGCTTCATTATTTCGAGCTTCATTATCCGCTTTTTCCTCAGCTTCTAACTCAGCTATTCTAGCATCTATCTTTTTAATCATATCATCAATGTTTAATTCCTCATCCATTCGATTTATGTTATTACCTAACACATTAGAATTGCTAATGTTATTAGAATTACCAAACGATGGAAAAGAAGTATTATTTTGATTTGCCCCATAAGCTGCTAATGGATTATTATTATCTTGATGGTTTATACCTCCAAAAGGACTAGCATTACTACCTCCACCAAAAGGAGAAGAACCAAATGGTGATGTGCCTCCAAATGGAGATGAACCACCAAATGGAGAAGCCCCACCAAATAACTCATTTCTTTTTTCGTCTTTCTTTTTCTTGACAAATTCCCTTATATCAAATAACTTAATAGCCTTTTGTTCATGAGTCGGCAACTTGGCTTTTGGTACTCTTTCATTATTTTTTCCATACCCAAAATCAGTATTCCAAAATGGTAAAAATTTTGTTCTAAGTGGTGGAAGACGATGTTTTAAAACAAGTACTTCATCCTGCTTAAATCTTTGTAATTCAGTAACCGTAATAAGTGGTCTTGTTTCCTCTTTTTTATCTTTACCAACCTTAACAATTTTATCACCACATAATTTACTAATTTCTTCTAAGGCAGATAATTCACCTGTTAAAAGATAAAGGATATTACCACAGTTACCACGAATAGTTTCAGCATCTTCATTTCCGTAAACTTGTTTTAACTGAGCAAAGTTCTGAATAATCATAGTCATTCTGATCTGTCTTGAACGAGCAGCAGTAATCATCGTTGTTATATCTTTAAACTTAGGCATATTAGCAAACTCATCAAGTAAAAAGTTAGTTCTAACAGGTAATTTTCCACCATGTCTTTGTGCAACTGCAATTAAAGATTCATAACATTGTTTTACAAATATGGTTGCTAAAGCGTGATACGTTGTTTTTTCATCTTGAATAATCATGAAAACGGCAGTTTTTCTTTCACCAATCGTTTCCATGTCAAAATCACTACGCGATAACATTTCAGCTAAATTCTGAGTAACCGCAAAAACTTTTATTTTTTGCTTTAAAACTGATTCAATAGAGTTTTTAGTATCTTGTGGCGCATTAACGGTACCTAATGCATTAATTGCAGCTGGAGATGCTGGATCTTTTAATTTAAAGTATTCCTTAGCGTAAGTAGAAGCTCCCATTTTTTCTTCACCAACAGTCATCATCAAGTTAACGGTTGAAATACTAATTTCATCTTCACTTGCATCTTCAAACATACCAAGTGATAAACCAGTTAAATAATCCGCTGCCGAATTAGTCCAGAAAGGATCATCAGCTTTCTCATCTGTTGCAATGTTAATAGCCATATCATTTAAAAGTTCATTAGCTTTATCTTGGTTACCTTCTTTATAATACTTATAAGGAAGCGTATATGGATTCCAACAACTACCATTTTTAGGATCACGAAAATTAACTACTATTACATCGTAACCCAGGTCTTTTAACATTTCTCCATTTTTTTCAAATATTTCACCTTTAGGATCGGTAATAACCATTGATTCACCTTTTTTAGCTAAAATACCGACCAATGGATTAATTACCATTTGTGTTTTTCCTGAACCAGTAGCACCAATAACTAATGAATGAGATTCCCCGTTATCAACATAAACCAAATTTTTCTTTTTATCATAAACAAGAGGAAAACCAGCAGCAGTAGATTCCTTAGCAGTAAGTTCTACCGGTTCCACATCTTTAAAACGCTTATACTCATCTTCCTTAGCAAACCTACCAAATCCATCTTCTTTTTTTCCTTCTTTAAATCCAAAGCCTTTTTCTCTTGAATAAAAATGAGAAGAAACACTTGCGGTAAGTAAAATAATTGATAAAACCCAAAATATAATCGTATAACCTAAATATGGTGGAAAAAAGCCCTTTACAAAGTTAAAAGTCCATTTAAAACCATCAACTTCAGGCATGTTTCCAGTACTACCCGTATGATAAAAATTAACAACGCACATCGAAACAACAACTAAAAGTAGTAAACAAGCCCACAAGAAAGCTATAACGTCTTTACGATCCGCCCTAAACTTTAATTTCATAACTAGCCTCCAAATACAAGATATTTATAATCATAAAAACATTATACCAAATATTCAAGATATTTGGTATAACTTTTTCTTAATATTCTATTTTATTATTTTTATATTTTTTATAAAGACTAAATATTATAATCAATAAAATTGCTATTATAGTGAATATGCTTAATACTAAGAAAATTTTTTCTGTCATTTCTTTTGTTTCTTTTTGTTTTTCGATAGTTTCCTTATTGCTTTTTAAATTACTTTTATTAATTTTTAGATAAATATCCTTGTTAACTGATGTATCTTGATCATATTTCCATGTATAAACATTTTCACTTACAATATCAGCATTATTTTCTTCTGCTTCAACAGGTAATTCAACATTTAAAACTAGTTCTTCTACATTAAATACTTTTTTACTTTGAACCTGTGAAATTAGCTGTTCCCCACTACTTTTTATTTCTATATAATATTCATCTTCTAAACATTTTATATCATCATACAAATATTGTGAAAATAAGCTATAATTTATACTATCACATATACTATCAGTATTCTTAGAAAACAAAACATTACTAGTATCTTTTCCTTCCTTTACTTCATAACTATATTTTTTTAAATTTATAGCAGGATTATAATAATCTAAATAGCTCTTAGCATACTCTTTAGGTGAATCATAATTTACTGCAGCCAAATTAGAAAAAGCAATATTTATTTTCTCGTCCACGGTATAATCATAATTGATATTTATATTTGCATTTACACTACATCCTGATAAAATTACTAACACTAATATAAATAATATTTTCCTTTTCAATTTTTCACCCCTAATCTTCCAAGAAATATAAGTAACCCTTCATCATATAACCATTAGGATCATGATAATAATTATAAAATTCTTGATAAGAATTAAATGTTTTATGTCTAAATTCTACGCAGCTAAAATCACTATAAGAACTACAATATGTTTGAGGTTTTTTCAATCTCCAACCTTCTGTTATAACAATTAAGTCTTCAGAGACATATTCAACAATTGCAACATGTCCGTATTTTTTTCCGGCATCTGATTTTTGAGATGACATTCCAATAAATGAACCCGCTCTTAAATCTTCTATATTGGTACTTCCATTATAACCATTATCAGCAGCTCCGCCTGGATAAAATGTTCCTCCGTCTCCAGAAGTAGTTTTAACTCTTTTTAAATATTTATTATATTGTGTATCCGTCAAACTACCATTATTATATAATTCCGTTATTATTTCAGCGGCTCTATTTTTTGCATACCAAGGACACTCACCTATTAAACTTGGTTTACTTGGTGGAACTAACATATTGCTACCACCCCATTCAGAAGAGGTTGGTTTATTTTCTCTTATAGTATAATTATAAGTTTCAAATTTAAACGTATTAAGTCTTATGAACATTGTCATCCTATCATCTGGTTTTGCAACAACATTTCCTGTTACAGCATCTTCCATGATCCACTTATTATCACCTGCATATATACCAACAATAGTTTTATCAGAAGAATACCCAATGTCACCCATTAATAATTTATCTTGTGTAACTTCAAACCCTTGAGATAATATATTATCTATACTATTAGTATTACCTAAATTATCATCTATTACAGACCAATAAACCCAGTTTACAAAACCAACACTGTTTAAACCTTTTGAAGTTCTTCCTGCACCATCATCTGTTGTTGTGACACCAAAATCATTTCCATCATAACCAGCTACACTTGCAAGTCCACCCTCATAATAAGGTATTTTACCAACCTGCTCTAAAGCAAACGATACTATTTTTGCTCTTGTTGCAGTAAGATTAGTAATTGCATTTGTACATACTTGAGTTCCCTTAACTTGAACAGTAGAAACATCTCCTTCAACCGTTGCTATCGAATAAGAACTATAAAATGTACTTAAAATTGATTTATATTCGATGTTAACATAATTAGGCAATTTTTCTTGGTCCATACATTTTCCATTACTTGGACATCCAGCATAATAACCAACACTAGCCGCAGAACCATCTTCATTTACTATCCATACATTCTTTGAGAGATTCCAAGCTTCATTATATAAAGCTTTTTGTTCTTCACTAGCCGCTGATCTATTTGCACCATGAAATAGCCTTGTATCATTTCCTCTTTCATAACCATAATGAGCTGTTATGTCATCAGCGTTACACCCTAATTCAACATGGCAAAAATCTTGATCCGCCGTTGACCAAAGCATAGGTATTACATACGCTCCAGTTGATGCATCTATCATAATAGAACCAGTTCTTCTACTTAAAGTAAAAGTTTTAGCAGCAACCATTTGAGCAGCAATTTGGTTTATATCTGTGTTACCAGCTATTTCTTCATAGACAACACCTTTAACATATTCTTCAAGAGTTAAATAATTATCATAATAACTTTCTGAACAACTTTTCATACTACTACAACCTGGCTTTTTTAAATCAACCAAAATATTTCCCTTAAGTAACTCAGAAGTTTCTATCTGACCAGCATCTACTAACGTTGATGCACATACTGCATTTGTATAAACATAATTAATAAATAAATCCTTATTATCATAAATATCATCTATTATAAGATCATACAAGTTATCTCCATCGTTTGAACCCGCTGCTTTTAATAAATCCTTATAACCATTATATCCGGTTAATACATCTTCATCATACCCCCATGTATAACCTCCATCATTTTTAAAATAGTCATCTTTTAAATATGTTTTAAAATCTGTTTCACTAGAATTATTAAGCTTTTCTAATACCTTTTTAAGACGTTTTCTAACTTTACTTTTTCTTAAAGGATATAAATATGGATCATCATCAACAGTATCATCTTCTTGTTCTATATCTTCATCCGCCTGTTCTTCTTGGGTTTCTTCTTCAGTATCTTCTGATTCAGAATTATCAGTATTTTCAACTAAATAGCTAGAGACATTACCACTATAAAGATTATCAAAATAAGGATATAAAACAACCGACATAGCAAGAGTTCCATCAGCATTTGGATATTTTTGAAATATATCTTCTAATTTTTCTAATGTTTTCTGATCCGTTTTTGAATATTGTGAATAATTTTCATCTTCGTTGACATCACCGCCTATTCCAGGCACTAAAACACAAATCAGTACTATAATAAGAGCAATTACTAATACAACTCCTACCACTATTGCACTCCATGGTAAAGTAGAAATAAACAAATTAAGTAATCCTTGAGCTGCTTTAGCCGCAACCTTTCCTGCTGCCTTACCGGCTTTAACAGCTGCTTTACCAGCTTTTTTTGCACCTTTAGCAACTTTTTTACCTTTATCTATAGCGTCCTTTCCTTTATCTATAGCTTGTCCTAAATCACTATTTTTAAAACCTTCCTTAGCACCATCTTTAACTTTATTAGCCATATTTTTAGCACGATTTTTAGCGCCGTTCTTCATTCTATCTTTAAGATTAGAACCTTTATTTTTCATTCTATCCTTAGCATCTTTCATGCTCTTTGGGCGATTATTCCATTTGTCTTTTAATTCTTCTTTTTTATTTTTTAAATTTTCTGGCACTTGTTTTGCCCTATCCTTAGCGTTATTTAATTTATCTTTAGCGTCATTATATTTATTCTTAATATTTTCTGGAGCATTTCTAATTTTATCAGCTTTTTCTCTAAGGTTATCTTTTGTATCTTGTGCTCTTTGCTTTAAACTTTTCCTTTCTTCAGGGATATCATCAGTTGATTGATTCAGATTACCATTGGAATCAGTTGAATCATTATTCCCTAAAGATGATGAATCAGATGTAGAACCACTTACATTCTCGTTTGAATTATCATTTATAGCACTACTCTTTGCCTCACTTGAATTATCAGTTGGTAAAGAAGAATCATTATCACTCGAAATAGCAGTTGGCTGTTCAAAACTTCCTAAAGAATTAGAAGCGGATGAATCACTATTAGCAGTATCCATCTTTATAGATTGATCAGCTTTAACTCCAACCTCAACATCTTTTGTATCTATACTTAAATCTTCTATTTCAAATTCTATTTCAAATTCATTTTCTTTATTTTTTGGACCTTGGTTCATAAATACACCACCTATATTAATTCAAAATAATTATATCATAATAAATATTAAAAAAAAAGATGTCTATCGACATCTTATAAGCCACCACCTGAACCAAATGAATCTAATTCAGCCTCGGTTAAAATAACATCTACCCTCATTCTGCGGCTTCCGCAAACTAACAATGCTTCACCTTGATTATACTTTTTAATGCTTTCCTTTTCTTGTTCATTTAAATCTATTAACTGTGCTAAGTCTTCAGCACCTTGTTTTTTAAGACCCATAACAAGATAATAAGATGCATTATCAAATATAGCCTTACCTTGTGTAATAACTGCTGGATCAGCAAAGTCACTTGGTTGTTGAGTAATTAAAAGAGTACCACTATTATACTTTCTAGCACGTCTTTGAATTTGTGCTAAGAAGTCAGCACCAATCGTATTATTTCCAGATAACAATATATGAGCTTCATCAACCATCATAACCGTATTTATAGATCTATCTAAACAATGACTCCATGCATATTTTAATATGTTAAAAAATAATGCATTTCTTATGTTTTCATCAGCATTCATTAAATCCCTAATGTTAAACACAATGAACTTAGTAGTTGGTCTTATTGTTGTATGACCATCAAAATAGAATTTTAATTCTTTTACTAAAGGTCTTATCTTTAACTCTAGTCTTTCTAATATATCTCTTTCATGTGTTAATTGATCACCATAAGCCTCTAGTCTTCTTACCAATGTTTCATAAAGATCAGAAAACGTTGGATATTGTTCAGGCCTTAAATGCGAAAAATCTGTTTCAAACGATATTCCAAAACGTTGGTAAGTAAGTTGTGCCATCTCACTAAACATAGTAAGAACATCTTCTGTTATAGTAGGATCATAGTACTTCATAAATGCTTTTAAGAATTGTAAAGTTTTAGTAAGAACAGTATACCCTAAACCATCCTTTAACTCTTCCTCATCAGCCTCTAAAATAACTTCTAGAGGATTTATCATTCCAAATTCTCCACCTTTACCAAGGTCAATAAAATCACCTTGCATACGAGATACCATCTCTTCTAATTCACCTTCTGGATCTATACAAACAGTCTTATAACCATTTCTAATATAAGTCCTTAAAAGAAGTTTTGCAGCAGTAGATTTACCACTACCTGTAGTACCTAATATAATCATATTAGCATTATTTCTATTAAACTCTTTTCTTATTTGATATAAGAATTGATTAAATAATACAACACCACCAGAAAAATCTGTTCCAAGAAGGCAAGATGGTCCTGGATCCTTTAAACTATCAAAGATAAAAGGATACATAGCCGCAATGGTTGGTGAAGTAATTGGAGTACCAATTTGTTCTTCAATATCCTGTTTAGGAAATATTGGAAGTATTGATTTTAAAACCTTTCTTTGTTCAAACCTAAGCGGTATTGCCCTTAATTCCATAGCAGATAAAAAGTTCTTTATTTGAAGCTTTTTTTGTTCTAACTCTTCTTTAGTATCAGCAGTTAAAATAATATGCATTTGAAAATCAAATATTTTTGATTGATTAGTAGTAATCATTTGAATAAAATCATTTAAAGAATCATAGTCCTGCCTTAATTGTTCTTGAGCTGTCTTATCATTTTCCTTTTCATAATTAGCTTTTAATTCAGCAAGTTGTTTATTAAGCATCTTTGACATAACAGAAAAAGGAAGAGGAATATGTTTAATTACAACTTTAACACCTGGATTACTAGTTATGTTAGATAAGAAACCTGGACTTATCCATTTTGGATAAGAAACTACAGTTAAAATAGTACACCATTTATCACTTATAACAAACTCTGCCGGTTTAAATTCTAAACCTTTAGGAGCAAGCTCCTTTTTAATATTAATATTTCCCATTATGCTAACACCGTCCCAAACTCAGTTTTATCTCCACCATTTAAGAAATTATCTAATATACTTCTTAAATCTTCATTATTAGCTTGACTAGAAGATAATCCAGCATTAGCAAGACCATTTATCATAAGTCTTATTCTTTTTTGAATCATCTCAACATTTTTATCTTTAAATAAGAAGTAAAACTCAACATCAGAAACATCTTCATTAAAATCTTCAGCCTTACTTAAATCTTGGTTAATAAGCTTTCTTATAACAGGATTTTGAGCTTGATTATACATCATTTGAAGCTCTGCTATATAAACCGATATATCAACTGGTCTATCCGCTATAACGAGCCAAAATTCAAAATCTAAAGTATTATAGAAATCTTTTAAACTATCTATAACATTAAACTGCTCATTCTCCTCCATTATAAATATGTTTTTAGGAGCTACCTTAACGCCAGCAACCTTAAACCCACTATCAAGCTCTATCATGTTATTAATAATTGCTTTTACAGGAACAAAGCTTTCCGTAGTTCCACTAGTCTTTGTACTCATCCTTAGCACACCATCCCTTCCATTTAAGTTCGTTTTTATCTACGAAATAAAATTTATAAATATTTGTTAAAACACATAATACGTTATGATAATTAGGTATTGGCATTACCAAAAAAGCACAAGAAAGAAATGGAAAGAGAACAAATATTCCACCAATTAAATTATCTGGTTGAAATATTAAAAATAATATAAACGTAACTACTGCACCACAACTTGCTATACCCAAATCAATCGGTCTAAACACATTAAATATTAATTGTCCTTTTTTAGAGTTAGCCGCTATTAAATATTGATTCATAAATTATTCCCCTTTCTATTTCTTTTCTCCACTTTCCTCTTTGGCATCAATTCCAGCAATTTCCTTAGAAATTTTATCAGCATCTAAAGCTAATTTTTCAGTTTTTTGACTATTAGTAACATAGCTATTAGGCAACATACTAGCTCCTGCATCATATTTTCCTACTTTTGTACCATCTGGAGCTTCCCATTCTGCTCCAATAGAATTAATAGTTGATTGTAATATACCATTTCTTTGAATTAAAGAATTAATATTTTTCTGTTCCTGTCCCATAATTCCATACTGTGAGTTAATCATTTCTGAATGATTAATAATATTTTTTATTCCATTATAGCGTGAAGTTGCCTCATTATAGCGTGAAGTTGCCTTAGAAAATTCTTCATCCGTCATTTTTTGATTATTGTGAGCTGCTATAGCATCATTATAATCATTTGTAGCTTTCTGGTAGTCTTCTTCTGTTTTTGTTTCTAAACCTTTTAAACCACTTTTCAAATCGGCAGAGTCAATTTTTATTCCAGAGCCACCAACTCCAGTTATTTGTAATGCTCCTGTTTTGGGATCCATCATACCTAGAGGTCCAAGAATGCTATTTATATTATCTTTAGCAGCAGTATAATTTTGGTTAGACTTGTTTAAAGCATCTTGGTTAGATGTATATTCTGTCATAGCAGAATTTTGTTTTTTATTATACATCTCATCTATATGAGCAGCGCCTGAGGAAGTTTTAAGAGCGCTAAAATTTTTAGCAGCTTGGCCCACATCCTCAAGACCACCAGTATTATTTGTTATTTCAAGTTTTCCGCCTTTATATTCTGCAGACCAACCATTTAAATGAGCCCAAAGCATCGCATCTCTATCATAAATATCGTCAGCAATATGCCCGTTTTTATCAGTTATAGCTTTTGAAAATTCTCCCATTCCACCTATCAAATTATCACCATATTTTTCGTAATTTTCTGAACCGAAATATTGTTTTCTAGTTTTAACCTTTTTCATCTTATCTGCTGCTTCATATCTGTCAGCAGCACTACCATAAGCACTTGTTTCATATTTATCTAATTTGTTAGTAACCTTTTCAGATACTTTTTCAAATACTCCCGGTTGATTCTGGGTATATTTCTCATTATATTTACCTGATACTCCTATTCCAGACTTAATTGAAGAAATAATACCTTTTGCATCACCAGTAACTTTAAGTCCGGTGCTAATTCCGTCCTTTAAACCAGTTGCATTTCTAACAAATTTGTCGCCAACAGAAACGCCATGGTCCTTTTTGTAAAAACTAACAGCTTTTCTACCTTTTAAAAGATTTCCATCCTTGTCCATTATTCCATTCTTCCTCAAATCTCTTTTTTTATCTTTTTTCATAAAACCTAATTTATTATAGTCACCGGTTTCTTTTTTTAAGGCATGTTGTCTTCTAGCATTAGCAACTCTATTTCCAATAACAGCTGCACTAACTCCTGCTGCTCTTTTCATTGTATTATATCCAGCCATGTTTTCACGTAATTTCTTAGGAGTATATAAACCTAATCCAGCACCTTCGACTCCTACCATATCACCAATCCATTTTGGAGCTTTTTTAGCAAATATTAAAATAGCGAATAGTAATACTAATTTTTCAAAACCAGATAATTCTAAATTACTTCCATAATAATCTAAATTGCTAACAATACTAATTAATAATAGCATAAGTGATAATATAGCAAGTTTAATAAAAAGGCTTGCATATGTTTTTCCAACGGTAGTTAACCACTTATGAAAAGTACCAGATTTAGCAGATTTAGGATCTATATAAGTTGCTATAAATAACGGTGCTAATATTTGTAAAACTGTTAATTCAACCATTCTAACTGCAATATCTATTCCAAAACTAAATAATACGTACGCAATAAAAATACCTGCTGCAAAAGTTACTATAAACATATAATTGTAAACATATACAACTTCACCAGTATCATCATCTTTTATACTAACACCAATATATTTAGATAACGTTGGAAATGAAAATCCATTTTTTTCCATATCTCTTTACGATTCTATAGGCTGTTTTGC